>NZ_JBWKFN010000020.1:0-171160 GCF_056434245.1 Streptomyces sp. NPDC044064 | reverse complement strand
GCGCCTGGGCATCGAGCGCCTTCTCCGACTTCGCCGACACCACCAGCGGGACCACGTCGGGCCGTGCGGCCGGCTCGGTGGCGACCGGTTCCGCCACCGGGGCCTGCGGGGCCTGCTCCACGATCACGTGCGCGTTCGTGCCGCTCACGCCGAAGGCGGAGACGCCTGCCCTGCGCGGCCGCCCGGTCTCGGGCCACGCCCGCTCCTCGCGCACGAGGGCTACGGCGCCGTCGGACCAGTCGACGTGCGTGGACGGGGCATCCACGTGCAGGGTGCGCGGCAGCACCCGGTGCCGCATCGCCATCACCATCTTGATCACACCCGCGACACCCGCCGCGGCCTGCGTGTGACCGATGTTCGACTTGACGGCGCCGAGCAGGAGGGGCCGGTCTTCCGGCCGGTCGTGGCCGTAGGCGGCGATCAGGGCGTTCGCCTCGATCGGATCGCCCAGCGGCGTACCCGTGCCGTGTGCTTCGACGGCATCGACGTCGGCAGCGGACAAACCTGCCTCGGCCAGGGCCTGGCGGATGACGCGTTGCTGGGCCCGCCCGTTGGGGGCGGTCAGGCCGTTGCTGGCGCCGTCCTGGTTGACGGCGGCGCCCCGCAGGACGGCCAGTACGTCGTGGCCGTTGCGGCGGGCGTCGGAGAGCCGCTCCAGGACGATGAATCCGGCGCCCTCCGACCAGGCCGTGCCGTCAGCCGAGTCGGCGAACGCCTTGCAGCGGCCGTCGGGGGCCAGCCCGCCCTGCGCGGTGAACTCGACGAACGCGTCCGGGCTCGACATCACGGACACGCCACCGGCGAGCACCAGTGAGCACTCCCCGGCCCGCAGCGCACGGGCCCCGAGGTGGAGCGCCACCAGGGACGAGGAGCAGGCCGTGTCCACGGTGACCGCCGGGCCTTCCAGGCCCAGGGTGTAGGAGAGCCGGCCCGACATGACGCTGGCCGTGGTGCCGGTGGCGACATGGCCCTGCACATCGGCGGTGCCCCGGCGCAGGACGGACATGTAGTCCTGGCCGTTGGTGCCGACGAACACACCGGTGTCGGTGCCGCGCAGCGCGTCCGGGGCGATACCGGCGCGCTCCAGGGCTTCCCAGGAGGTCTCCAGCAGCAGGCGCTGCTGCGGGTCCATGGCGAGGGCCTCGCGCGGCGAGATGCCGAAGAAGCGCGCGTCGAAGAGTCCGACGCCGTCGAGGAAGCCGCCTTCCAGAGTCGCGGAGGTGCCGCGGCCGAGGGTGTCGAGGTCCCAGCCCCGGTCGGCGGGGAACGCGGTGATCGCGTCCTCGCCGCGGGTCAGCAGCCGCCACAGGTCCTCGGGGGACACGACCCCGCCGGGGAAGCGGCAGCTCATGCCGACGATGGCGATCGGGTCGTCGTCCACCGCCCGCGTCGTGAGGATCGCCGCGCCCGCTTGCGGTCCGGCCGCGGGGACGGTGTCCGCGAGTTCGGCGAGCAGGTGCGCGGACAGGGCGAGCGGCGTCGGGTGGTCGTAGACGAGGGTCGCGGGCAGCCGCAGGCCGGTGGTCGCGGTGAGGGTGTTGCGCAGTTCGACGATGGTCAGGGAGTCGAAGCCGAGGTCCGTGAAGGCCTGGTCGGTGCCGACGGCCGAGGCTTCGGAGTGGCCGAGCACCGCTGCGATCTGTGCCCGGACGAAGTCCAGGACGAGCTTCGGGCGTGCCGCCTCGGCGAGCGCTGCGAGCCGCTCCCGGAGCCCGGACTCCCCGCGCGCCACCTCGGTGTCCCGCACCGAGGCGCCGCGCACTTCGGGCAGGTCGGCGACGAGCGGGTTGGGCCTGAGGGCGGTGAACACCTGGGCGAAGCGGGCCCAGTCGATGTCCGTCACGGTCAGGGTGGTGTCGTCGTGCTCGATGGCGTGCCGCAGCGCGGTGACGGCCGATCGGGGCGGCATCGGGCTGTAGCCGCCGCGGCGCACCCGGGTCTCGACGCCGGCGCCCTCGGCGGCCATGCCCGCTTCGGCCCAGGGGCCCCAGGCCACGGACGTGGCGGGCAGGCCCTGCCCGCGCCGGTGTTCGGCGAGGGCGTCGAGGAAGGCGTTGGCGGCGGCGTAGTTGGCCTGTCCGGCCGCGCCGAGGGTCGCCGCGGTCGAGGAGAACAGGACGAAGGCCGTGAGGCCGGCGGCCCGGGTCAGCTCGTGCAGGTTGAGCGCCGATGTGGTCTTCGGCCCGAGTACGGCCGCGAAGGCTTCGGGGGTGAGCGTGTCCAGGACGCCGTCGGCGACGACGCCCGCCGCGTGGAACACCGAGGTGAGCGGGTACTCCTCGGGGACGGCCGCGAGTACGGCGGCGAGGGCGTCCCGGTCCGCCGTGTCGCAGGCGGCCAGGGTGACCCGGGCGCCCTGGGCGATGAGTTCGTCGCGCAGTTCCCGTGCGCCCGGGGCCTGTTCGCCGCGCCGGCTGACGAGCAGGAGGTGCTCGGCGCCGTGTGCGGCCAGCCAGCGGGCGACCTGGGAGCCGATGCCCCCGGTGCCGCCGGTGATCAGGACCGTTCCGGTCGGGGTGAAGTCCCGTACGGCGGGGCGGTCCGCCACGGGGTGGCGGGTGAGCCTGCGGGCGTAGGCGCCCGAGGCCCGTACCGCGGCCTGGTCCTCGCCCGATGCGGCGGTGAGCAGACCCGCCACCCTGCGGACGGCACCCGCGTCGAGCCGCTCCGGCAGGTCGATCAGGCCGCCCCAGCGCTCGGGGTGCTCCAGGGCGGCGCTGCGGCCGAGGCCCCACACCATGCTGTGCGCAGGGGCGGTGAGCCGGTCCGAGCGGCCGACCTGGACGGCGCCGCGGGTCAGGCACCACAGAGGTGCGTCGAGGCCGGAGTCGCCGAGGGCCTGGACGGCGGTGGCCGTGGCGAGCAGTCCCTCGTCCTGGAACGCGAGCAGGGACAGTACGCCGGTGAACTCGCCCTCTTCGGCGCTCAGTTCACGCAGCTGCTCGGCGAGTCCGGCCCGGCTCGCGCCGGCGGGCACCTGTGCCCGGACCAGCCGGACGGCGTCGGAGGCGAGGGCGTCGAGGAGCGGCACCGGCGCATCGCCGTCGGCAGGCATCAGGCACAACCACGTCCCGGTGAGGGCCGCTCGGGGGTCCGAGCCGCTCAGCGGCTTCCAGGTGATGCGGTAGCGCCAGCTGTCGACGGTGGACGCCTCGCGGCGCTTGCGCCGCCACGACGACAGCGCGGGCACCATCGCCGCCAGGGTCTCGTCGTCCAGCTCCAGACCGGCGCCGAGGGAGGGCAGGTCGGCCCGTTCGACGGCGGACCAGAACTCGGCGTCCACGGGGTCGGACGACGCGGCGGCGGGGGCCACCGGCCCGCCCTCGGGCCAGTAGCGCTGCCGCTGGAACGGATAGGTCGGCAGGTCGACGAGCCGGGCGCCGGTTCCGGCGAACACCGCGTCCCAGTCGACCCGTACGCCCCGGGTGTGCAGGGTGGCGAGGGCCGTGGTGACGGTCAGTGCCTCCCCGCGGCCACGGCGCAGCGCCGGGATCGCGGTGGGCGGCGTGTCCGTCTCGCCCGTGACGGCGCCGACGGCTCCGGTGAGCACGCCGTCCGGGCCGAGTTCCAGGAACGTACCGGTGCCCCGGGCGGTGAGGGTGCGCACAGCGTCGGCGAAGCGCACGGTGGAGCGGACCTGCCCGGCCCAGTACTCGGGCGAGGTCAGCTGCTCGGCGGTGGCGGTCTCGCCGGTCACGGTGGAGACGACCGGGATCGTCGGGGCGTGGTAGGTCAGCCCGCGGGCCACGCGTGTGAACGCGTCGAGCATGCCGTCCATGTGCGGGGAGTGGAAGGCGTGGCTGACCCGCAGCCGCTTGGTACGGCGTCCCTGGGCGGCGAGGCGGGCGGCGAGGTCCAGGACCGGTTCCTCGTCGCCCGCGACGACCACCGAGCGCGGACCGTTGACCGCGGCGAGCGACATGCGCTCCTCGTGCCCGGCCAGCAGCGGCAGGACCTCGTCCTCGGTCGCCTCCAGCGACACCATGGCGCCGCCGCCGGGCAGCGCGGCCATCAGCCGGGCGCGTGCGGCGACGAGGGCGCAGGCGTCCTCCAGGGAGAACACGCCGGCGACGTGGGCGGCGGCGATCTCGCCGATCGAGTGCCCGGCGAGTGCGTCGGGGCGGGGGCCCCAGTACTCCACCAGCCGGTACAGGGCCACTTCCAGTGCGAACAGGGCCGGCTGGGCGTAGGCCGTGTCGTCCAGGAGTGCGGAGGTCCGGCTGCCGTCGTCGGCGAGGATCACGTCCCGCAGCGGCGGTTCCGCTTCCAGGCCGGCAAGTTCGAAGCGGGCCAGTACGGCGTCGAGGGCGTCGGCGAACACCGGGTGGGCGTCGTACAGTTCACGGCCCATGCCGGGGTACTGGCTGCCCTGGCCGGTGAAGAGGAAGGCCGGCTGCCCGGGTGTGGCGCGGCCGGTGACGAGCCGGCTGTCGGTGCGGCCGTCGCGCAGCGCGGTCAGGGCCCGCACCAGGTCGTCCTGGCCGTCGGCGGCGTCGGTCAGCACGGCGGCGCGGTGGTCGAGCGCGGCCCTGGTGGTGGCCAGGGACGCGGCCAGGTCGCTGAGCGGCAGTCCGGGCCGGGCGTCGAGGAGGCCGAGCAGTCGGCCGGCCTGCGCGCGCAGGGCGGTCTCCGAGCGTGCGGACAGGACCATGGGCAGGGCGTGCGCCTGCTGCGGCGCGGGCTCGTCCGTCCCGCGCCCGGCATCCGCCCCGTGGCCCGGGCGCGTCTCCGCCTCGGCGGCCGGGGCCTGTTCAAGGACGGTGTGGGCGTTGGTCCCGCTGAGGCCGAAGGAGGAGACACCGGCGCGGCGGGGTCGTCCGGTCCCGGGCCAGGGGCGCGGCTCGGTCAGCAGCTCGACGGCGCCCTCGGTCCAGTCCACGTGGGTGGAGGGCCGGTCGACGTGCAGGCTCGGCGGGAGGACGCCGTGGCGCATGGCCATGACCATCTTGATGACTCCGGCGATACCGGAGGCCATCTGGGTGTGGCCGATGTTGGACTTCACCGAGCCGAGCAGCAGCGGCCGGTCCGCGGGCCGGTCCTGGCCGTACGTGGCGAGCAGGGCCTGCGCCTCGATGGGGTCGCCGAGCCGGGTGCCGGTGCCGTGGCCCTCCACTGCGTCGACCTCGGCCGCGGCCACGCCCGCGTCGGCGAGGGCCTGGCGGATGACGCGCTGCTGGGAGGGGCCGTTGGGGGCGGTGAGCCCGTTGCTGGCACCGTCCTGGTTGACGGCGGAGCCGCGGACCACGGCCAGGACGCGGTGTCCGTTGCGGATCGCGTCGGAGAGACGTTCGACGAGGACGAGGCCGACGCCCTCGGCGAGACTCATGCCGTCGGCCGCCTCGGCGTACGCCTTGCAGCGCCCGTCGGCGGCCATGGCGCGCTGCCGGCTGAAGCCGACGAACGCGTTCGGTGTGGCCATGATGCTGACGCCGCCGGCGAGGGCGAGGCTGCTCTCGCCGTTGCGCAGCGACTGACAGGCCAGGTGCAGGGCCACCAGCGAGCTGGAGCAGGCGGTGTCCAGGGTGACGGCGGGGCCTTCGAGGCCGAAGGTGTAGGAGATCCGCCCGGACAGGACGCTGGGGATGGTGCCGGTGACCAGGTGTCCCTCGGCGCCGTCCTGGGCGGAGCCGCCGGCGGTGTAGTCCTGGTAGCTGGCGCCGATGAAGGTGCCGGTGCGGCTGCCACGCAGGCCGGCCGGGTCGATTCCGGCGCGTTCCAGGGCCTCCCAGGCGGTCTCCAGCAGCAGGCGCTGCTGCGGGTCCATGGCCAGGGCCTCGCGCGGCGAGATGCCGAAGAAGGCGGCGTCGAAGTCGGCGGCCGAGGTGAGGAAGCCGCCTCGGGTGGAGTATGTACGGCCCGGGGCGTCCGGGTCCGGGTCGTACAGGCCCTCGGCGTCCCAGCCGCGGTCGAGCGGGAACTCGCCGATGGCGTCGCCGCCGGCGGCGACGAGGTTCCAGAGGTCCTCGGGCGAGGCGACGTCGCCGGGATAGCGGCAGCTCATGCCGATGATGGCGATGGGTTCGTCGTCGGTGCGCGCGGCGGTTGCGGCCGTCGCGCCGGAGGCGGCCGTACCCGTGCCGGCGATCCTGGTGCGCAGGAACTCGACCAGGGCCAGGGGGTTCGGGTAGTCGAACACCATGGTGCTGGGCAGGGTCAGGCCCGTCACCGTGGCCAGCCGGTTGCGCAGGTCCACCGCGGTCAGCGAGTCGAAGCCGACGTCGCGGAACGCCCGGTGCTCGGACAGGACGTCGGGGGACGCGTGTCCGAGGACGGTGGCCGCTTCCGCGCGGACCAGGTCCAGCAGCGCGCGGTCCTGCTCGGCGGCCGGCAGCCCGCGCATCCGGGCCGCGAACTCGCCGTCCGAGACGGGCTGCCGGGTCTCGGACGCCAGCCGCTGAACGGCGGGCACCTCCTCGAACAGCGCGGTCGGGCGCCCGGAGGTGAACACCGGGTGATAGCGGTCCCAGTCGATGTCGGCGATGGCGAGGACGTGCTCGTCGTCCTCCAGTGCCCGGTGCAGCGCGGCCAGGGCGAGCTGCGGGTCCATGAACTCCAGGCCGCTGCGGCGGATCTGGCCGGGGTCGACGCGGCCGAGCTTGAGGTCGTCGGACCAGATGCCCCAGGAGACGGCGGTGGCGTGCGCACCGCGGGCGCGGCGGTGTTCGGCGAGTGCGTTGAGGTAGGCGTTTGCGGCGACGTAGGCGGCGTGCTTGCCGCTGCCCCACATTCCGGCGGTGGACGAGTACAGGACGAAGGCGTCGAGCTCTTCGTCGTCGAGGAGTTCGTCGAGGTGCCGGGCGCCGGTGACCTTCGCGTCGACGACCTTCGCGAAGGCCTCGGTGCTGGTCTCCTCCAGGGTGGCCAGCTCGATGACGACGGCGGTGTGCACCACGGTCCGTACGGTGCGGCCCGCGGCCCTGAGACCGTCGAGCAGTGCGGCGACGGCCTCGCGGTCGGTCAGGTCACAGGCCAGGAACTCCGCCTCGGTACCCAGCTGTTCCAGCTCGGCCACGAGTTCGGCGGTGCCGGGCGCCTCGGGTCCGCGGCGACTGGTCAGCACGATGTGCTCGGCGCCCTGCCGGGCCAGCCAGCGTGCCAGGTGCGGGGCGAGGGTGCCGGTACCGCCGGTGACGAGGGTGGTGCCGCGCGGCTGCCAGCCGGTCTTCTTGCCGGTGCTCGCGGCGCCGGCCGGGGTCACCCGGCGGGCGAGCAGGCCCGAGGGCCGTACCGCGATCTGGTCCTCGCCGGTGGTGCCGGCCAGGACGGCGGCGAGGCGTACGGCCCCGCGCCGGTCGAGCGTCTCGGGCAGGTCGACGACGCCGCCCCAGCGCTCGGGGTGTTCCAGGGCCGCCGTCCAGCCCAGGCCGTGGATCTGCGCCTGGGCCGGGTGGGTGAGCCGGTCGGCGCGCCCGGTGGAGACCGCGCCGCGGGTCAGGCACCACAGGGGTGCACCGATGCCGGCGTCGCCGAGCGCCTGGACGAGGGCGAGGGTGCGGGCGAGGCCCTCGGACAGAGCCGGGTGGGCCGCGCCGGGCTCCTCGTCGGCGGCCAGCAGGGACACGATCCCTGCGAACTCCGTGCCGTCGGCGACCGTTTCGGTGAGGCGCGCGGCCAGCGTCGTACGGTCGGCACACGTCGGGTCCAGTACCAGGTGCCGCAGGCCGGCCCCGGCGGCGGTCAGCGCGTCCGTCACGTCGGGGGCGGCCGGGGTGCGGCCGCTGACGACGAGCCATGTGCCGGTCAGCACGGCGGTGGAGGCCGGGCCGCCGAGCGGCTTCCAGGTCTGCCGGTAGCGCCAGGAGTCGACGGTGGACCTGTCACGGCTGCGGCGGCGCCACGCGGTCAGGGCGGGCAGCACCGGGGAGAGGGTGGCCTGGTCGAGGTGGAGGCCGACGGCCAGCGACTCGACGTCCTCCTGCTCCACGGCGTCCCAGAACTCGGCGTCCACGGGCCGCTCCGCGCCCTGGCCGCCGCGCGGGTGGACGGGTACGGCCCACAGGTGCTCGCGCTGGAAGGCGTAGGTGGGCAGGTCGACGCGCGCGGCGCCGGTGCCGTCGAAGACACGGGTCCAGTCGGTGCGCACGCCGCGCACGAAGGCTTCGGCGAGGGAGGTCAGGAAGCGGCTGCTGCCGCCCTGGTCGCGGCGCAGGGTGCCGACGGCGACGGCCCGGTGGCCGGTCTCCTCGGCGGTGGCCTGCACCGCCATGGTCAGCACCGGGTGCGGGCTGACCTCCACGAAGACCTGGTGGTCCGCGGCGAGCAGGGCCTCGACGGCCGGCGCGAAGCGGACGGTCTGCCGCAGGTTGCGGTACCAGTACCCGGCGTCCATGGCCGTGGTGTCCAGCCAGTCGCCGGTGACGGTGGAGTAGAACGGCACCTCGGCCGGGCGCGGGCGCACGGGTGCCAGGGCCGTCAGCAGCTCGTCCTGGAGCAGTTCGACCTGCGCGGAGTGCGAGGCGTAGTCGACGGCGATGCGGCGGGCGCGGACGTCCTGTGCGGTGAGGTCCGCGACGAGGGCGTCCAGCTGGTCGGGGGCCCCGGCGACCACCACGCTGCGGGGGCCGTTGACGGCGGCGACGGCGATGTCACCGCCGCGTGCGGCGAGGCGTTGCTCGGTCTCGTCGAGCGACAGCGGTAGGGACACCATGCCGCCGGAGCCCGCCAGGACGCGGGCGATGGCCCGGCTGCGCAGGGCGACGACTCGGGCCGCGTCGTCCAGGCTCAGTGCGCCGGCGACGACGGCGGCGGCGATCTCGCCCTGGGAGTGACCGACGACGGCGTCGGGCCGGATCCCGTAGGAGCGCCACAGGTGGGCGAGCGAGACCAGCACGGCGAAGGTGGCGGGCTGGACGACGTCGACGCGGTCCAGGGTGGGTGCGCCATCGGTCCGGCGCAGTACGTCCACCAGGTTCCAGTCGGTGTACGCGGCGAGCGCGGCGGCGCACTCGTGCAGCCGCTCGGCGAAGACCGGGGACTCGTCGAGGAGTTCCGCGGCCATGCCCGTCCACTGGGAGCCCTGGCCGGGGAAGACGAAGACGGTCTTGCCGTCCAGGTCGGCGGTGCCCTGGACGACGGTGGCCGAGGAAGCGCCGGTGCCCAGGGCCTCCAGGCCGTCGTGCAGTTCCTGGGTGCCGCCGCCGATGACGACGGCGCGGTGGTCGAGCAGGGCGCGCGTGGTGAGGAGCGAGTGGCCGATGTCGAGGGGGCCGGGGCCGGGGTGGCCGGTCAGGTGCTCGGCGAGCCGCGTGGCCTGGGCGCGCAGCGCACCGGGGGTACGCGCGGACAGCACCCACGGGAGGGCGTTTCCTGCCACGGGTGCCCGCTCACTGCTGGGCAGTTGGGCGCGGCGGGGTGCCTCTTCGAGGACGGCGTGCGCGTTCGTACCGCTGATGCCGAAGGAGGACACGGCGCAGCGGCGGGTCCGCTCGCCCTCGTCCCAGGCGGTGGGGGCGGTGAGGAGGGAGACGGTGCCGGGTGTCCAGTCGATGTGCGAGGACGGCTCGTCGGCGTGCAGGGTCCGCGGGAGCACTCCGTGGCGCAGCGCCATGACCATCTTGATGACGGCGGCGACACCTGCGGCGGACTGGGTGTGGCCGATGTTGGACTTCACCGAGCCGAGCAGCAGCGGCTGTTCGGGGGCGCGGCCTCGGCCGTAGACGGCCTGGAGGGCCTGGGCCTCGATGGGGTCGCCCAGGGCGGTGCCGGTGCCGTGCGCCTCCACGGCGTCGATGTCGGCGGGGGCGAGGCCGGAGTTGGCGAGGGCCTGGCGGATGACCCGCTGCTGGGAGGGCCCGTTGGGCGCGGTGAGCCCGTTGGAGGCGCCGTCCTGGTTGATGGCGGACCCGCGGACCACGGCGAGGATGTCGTGTCCCCTGGCCTCGGCGTCGGAGAGCCGTTCCAGGACGAGGACACCGACGCCCTCGGCGAGGGTCATGCCGTCGGCGTCCTCGGAGAAGGCCTTGCAGCGGCCGTCGACGGCCAGGGCCCGCTGCCGGCTGAACGCGATGAACGCGTTGGGGTTGGTCATGACGGTGGCGCCGCCCGCGAGGGCTAGATCGCTCTCCCCGTTGCGCAGGGACTGGCAGGCCAGGTGCAGGGCGACCAGGGAGGAGGAGCAGGCGGTGTCCACCGTGACCGCCGGTCCCTCCAGGCCGAACAGGTAGGCGAGGCGGCCGGAGAGCACGCTGGGGCTGGTGCCGGTGACGGCGTGTCCGGCGGAGGAGTCGTCCATGCCGATCCCGTACTCCTGGTACGTGGATCCGATGAACGTGCCGGTGGCGCTGCCGTGGACGGTCGTCGGGTCGATGCCCGCCGCCTCGAAGGCCTCCCAGGTGGTCTCCAGCAGCAGGCGCTGCTGCGGGTCCATGGTGAGGGCCTCGCGCGGCGAGATGCCGAAGAATCCCGCGTCGAACTCGCCGGCGTCGTGGAGGAATCCGCCCTGCGTGGAGTACGTCCTGCCGGGGGCGTCGGGGTCGGCGTCGTAGAGGCCGGTCTCCCAGCCGCGGTTGACGGGGAACTCGGAGATCGCGTCGGAGCCCTCGGCGACCAGCTGCCAGAACTGTTCGGGGCTACTCGCGCCACCGGGGAATCGGCAGCTCATCCCGACGATGGCGATCGGCTCGTCGAACCGTCCGGTGGCCGCGGCCCGAACCGGGGCACGGCCGTCGTCGGCGCCGGCGATCTCGTCGCGCAGGAAGGCGGCGAGGGCGACGGGGGTCGGGTGGTCGAAGGCCATGGTGCTGGGCAGCGGCAGGCCGGTGCGGGCCACCAGACGCTTGCGCAGGTCCACCGCCATCAGCGAGTCGAATCCGGCGTCGCGGAACGCGCGGGTGGTGGCGACGCCCTCGGCGGAGGCGTGCCCGAGGACTGCGGCAGCCTCCCGGCGGACCGTGTCGACGAGCAGCTTGTACTGTCCGTCCTGGTCCAGTCCGCGCAGCTGCGTCACGAAAGCGGAGGCGGCGGCGTCGCGGCTCTCGCCGGCCGTGGCGAGCTGCCGCACCTCGGGCAGCTCGGTGAACAGGCGGCTGGGCCGTGCGGCGGTGAAGACGGGGACGTACGTCTCCCAGTCGACGTCCGCGACGGTGACCGTCACCTCGCGCCGGACGACGGCGCGGCGCAGCTCGGCGAGGGCGGTGGCGGGCGCGAGGAAGCGCAGGCCCTGGCGGGCGAGACCGTCGGAGACGGCCTCGTGGGTGGCCATGCCGGCCTCGGCCCAGGGGCCCCAGGCCACCGAGGTGGCGGCCAGGCCGCGGGCGGCGCGGTGTTCGGCGAGGGCGTCGAGATAGGCGTTGGCGGCCGCATAGGCACTCTGTCCGGCGCTGCCCCAGACACCGGCGACGGAGGAGAACAGGACGAAGAAGTCGAGGTCGTGGTCGGCGAGCAGGGCGTCGAGGTGGGCGGCGCCCAGCATCTTCGCCTCGGCCGTCGCCGTGACGTCGGCCAGCGGGGTGGCCGCCAGTGCGGAGGCCTGCCCGACGCCGGCGGCGTGCACGACGCCGGTGAGCGGCCGGTCCTCGGGGACGGCGGCGAGCAGGGCCGCCAGCGCCTCGCGGTCGGTGGTGTCGCAGGCCGCGACGGTGACCTCGGCGCCCAGCTCTCGCAGCTCGGCGGCCAGTTCACCGGCGCCGGGGGCGTCGGGGCCGCGTCGGCCGGTGAGCAAGAGGTGCTCGGTGCCGGCGCGGGCGAGCCAGCGGGCCACCTCGGCCCCGAGGGCGCCGGTGCCGCCGGTGACCAGCACGGTGCCCCGTGCCGACACGTCGCTCTCGTGCGGGAGTTCGGCGGCGGGCCGGCGCACCAGTCGGCGGCCGTAGGAGCCGGTCGCGCGCAGCGCGATCTGGTCCTCGGCGTCGGCTGCCGGTGCGGCCAGAGCGCTGACGAGCCGCTGCACCGTGGGTGCGTCCAGGACGGGCGGCAGGTCGGCCAGGCCACCGAATGCCTGCGGCCGTTCGAGAGCCGCGACCCGTCCCAGGCCCCAGACGGCGGCCTGGACGGGCTCGGTGAGCGGGTCGGCGGCGCCGGTGGACACGGCACCGCGGGTCACGGTCCACAGCGGGGCGGTCGTCCCGGTGTCGGTGAGGGCCTGGGCCAGGACGACGCTGAGCGCGAGCCCGGTGGGCAGACCGCCCCCGGTGAGGGGGCCCTGGTCGGTCAGCGGCAGCAGCGACAGGAAGCCGGCCGCGTTCGCCGCCCCGGCCTCGGTGAGGCGGGTGGCGAGCACGTCCCGGTCGAGGCAGTCATCGTCGAGGACGAGTGGTTCGAAGCGGGCGCCGTGCCCGCGCAGGGCGTCGAGCAGCCCGCCGTCGTCCACGGCGGCGGTGGTGGGTACGAGCCAGGTGCCGTCGAGGACGGGGGCGGCACTCGCCCGGACCGGCGCCCACCGGATGCGGTAGCGGGCCGTGTCCAGCAGCGTCTTCTCATGCCGGCTGCGACGCCAGGAGGTGAGCGCCGGGAGCAGGGCGGCGAGGCCCGCGTGCTGCTCGTCACGCAGTCCGAGCAGGGCGGCCACCCGGTCGGTGTCGGCTCGCTCGACGGCATCCCACAGGGCGGAGTCGGCCGGGTCGGCCGTGACGGCGGTGGCGGTGGTCTCGGGCCAGTACCGCTCGTGCTGGAAGGCGTAGGTGGGCAGTTCGACGACGGCGGCGGGGCGGGGGGCGTGGTACGCGGCCCAGTCCACGGCGATTCCGCGCACCTGGAGGCGGGCGAGGGCCGTGGCGGCGGTCCGTTCCTCGTCCTGCCCGGCGCGCAGCACGGGGACCGTCCGGATGCCGGTGTCGTCGGGGGCGAGGACGTCCTCGGCCAGCGCGGACAGCACGCCGTCGGGGCCGATCTCCAGGAAGGTGGTCGCGCCGGTGGCGCGCAGGGCCCGTACACCGTCGGCGAAACGGACGGTCCGGCGGACGTGCTCGACCCAGTAGTCCGGGGTGCACAGCTCCTCGCCGGTCGTGAGCTCGCCGGTCAGATCGGAGACGACGGGCAGGGCCGGTGCGGTGTAGGTGAGGGTTTCGGCGACCCGGCGGAACTCGTCGAGCATGGGCTCCATACGGGCCGAGTGGAAGGCATGGCTCACCCGCAGCCGCTTGGTGCGGCGCCCCTCGGCGGCGAACTCCTCGGTGAGGCGCAGGACTTCGGCCTCGTCACCGGAGATCACGACTGCGCGCGGGCCGTTGACCGCGGCGACCGACACGGCTCCGGAGTCGGTCAGGCGGGCGAGGACCTCGTCCTCGGTGGCCTCCAGGGACACCATGGCGCCGCCCTCGGGCAGCGCCTGCATCAGCCGGGCGCGGGCGGCGACCAGCGTGCAGGCGTCCGCGAGGGACAGCACGCCGGCGGCGTGCGCGGCGGTGATTCCGCCGACCGAGTGGCCCAGCAGTGCGCCGGGGCGCACGCCCCAGGAGGCGAGCAGCCGGAAGAGGGCGGTCTCGACGGCGAACAGCAGCGGCTGGGCGTAGCCGGTGCGGCCGAGCAGTTCGGCCTCGGGCGAGCCGTCGGCGGCGAACAGGATCTCCCGCAGCGGCCGGTCGGCGCCCCGGTCGAGGTGACCGAGCGCCTCGTCCAGCGCGGCGGTGAACACCGGGAACCGTTCGTACAGTTCGCGGCCCATGCCGGGGCGCTGGGCGCCCTGGCCGGTGAACAGCAGGGCCGGCCTGCCCGTGCCGCCGGTCTCGCCCGTCACGAGGGCGGGATCGGTGTCCCCGGTGGCGAGCGCGGTCAGCGCGCGCAGGAGGTCGTCGCGGTCGCCGACCGCGGCGGCACGGTGGTCGAAGGCGGAGCGGGTGGTGGCGAGGGACAGGGCGATGTCGGCGGGGTCGAGGTCCGTTCGGGTCTCGACATGGGCGCGCAGCCGGGCGGCCTGGTCGCGCAGGGCCGCACGGCTGCGGCCGGACAGTGGCCAGACGGCCGTGCGGGGGTTGTCCACGGGCACGGGCCGGGGCTGCGTGGCTGCCGCCGTATCCGGAACCTGTTCCAGGATCACGTGGGCGTTGGTGCCGCTGATGCCGAACGAGGAGACGCCGGCGCGGCGCGGTCGGCCGCTCTCGGGCCACGCGGTCTCGTCGGCGACCAGTTCCACGGCTCCGGCGTCCCAGTCCACGTGGGTGGAGGGCTGCGTGGCGTACAGGGTGCGCGGGACGACGCCGTGGCGCATCGCCATGACCATCTTGATGATGCCCGCGACACCCGCGGCGGCCTGCGTGTGGCCGATGTTGGACTTCACCGAGCCGAGCAGCAGTGGCTGTTCGGGGGCGCGGCCCTGGCCGTAGGTGGCCAGCAGGGCCTGGGCCTCGATCGGGTCGCCCAGGGTGGTGCCGGTGCCGTGCCCCTCGACCACGTCGATGTCGGCGGTGGTCAGACCGGCACCGGCGAGGGCCTGGCGGATGACCCGCTGCTGGGAGGGCCCGTTGGGGGCGGTCAGGCCATTGCTGGCACCGTCCTGGTTGACGGCGGAGCCGCGGACGACGGCCAGCACCCGGTGGCCGTTGCGGCGGGCGTCGGAGAGCCGTTCCAGCACCAGGACGCCGACGCCCTCCGCCCAGCCCACGCCGTCGGCGCTGTCGGAGTACGCCTTGCAGCGTCCGTCCGGGGAGAGCCCGCGCTGCCGGGAGAACTCGATGAGGGAGGTCGGTGTGGACATCACGGTCACACCGCCGGCGAGCGCCAGCGAGCACTCCCCCGCCCGCAGTGCCTGCATCGCCCAGTGCAGGGCGACCAGCGAGGACGAGCAGGCGGTGTCGACGGTGACGGCCGGGCCCTCCAGGCCGAGGACGTACGAGACGCGGCCGGAGGCGATGCTCGGCGAGGTGCCGCTGCCCTGGTGGCCCTCGAAGCGCTCGTCGGCGAGGGTGGCCGCGTAGTCGTTGTACATGACGCCGGCGAACACACCGGTCTGGCTGCCGCGCAGCGACACCGGGTCGATCCCGGCCCGCTCGATCGCCTCCCACGAGGCTTCCAGCAGAAGCCGCTGCTGGGCGTCGGTGGCCAGGGCCTCGCGTGGGCTCATGCCGAAGAAGGCCGGGTCGAAGTCGGCGGCGTCGTGCAGGAATCCGCCGAAGCGGGTGTAGGTGGTACCGAGGTGGTCGGGGTCCGGGTCGTAGAGGGAGTCGAGGTCCCAGCCGCGGTCGGTGGGCAGACCGGAGATGGCGTCGGTGCCTTCGCGCACCAGTCGCCACAGGTCGTCGGGCGAGGCGACCCCGCCCGGGTAGCGGCAGCTCATGCCGACGATGACGATCGGGTCGTCGTCGTGCCCGGCCGGGCGTGCCGCGGTCGTGGCGAGCGTGCCGTCCTCGCCCATCAGCTCGTCGAGGACGTGGGCGGCGAGCGCGGTGACCGTCGGGTAGTCGAAGATGACGGTGGCGGAGGTGCGCAGGCCGGTGGCGGTTCGCAGCCGGTTGCGCAGTTCGACGGCGGTCAGCGAGTCGAAACCGAGGTCCTGGAACCGGCGTACGGGGTCGACGTCCTCGGGGCCGCCGTGCCGCAGGACGGCGGCGACCTGGGCGCGTACGAGCTCCACGACCGCCTCGTCGCGGGCCGCGGTGTCGAGTCGGGCGAGGCGCTGGACCAGGCCGGCCGCGGCCTCGGAGCCGGCCACGACGGAGCGCCGGGCCGGGGTGCGGATGAGACCGCGCAGCAGCGGCGGTACGTCTCCCAGGGCGCGCAGGACCGGCAGGTCCAGACAGGCGGGCAGCAGCACGGGGGCGCCGAGCGCGAGGGCGGCGTCGAACAGCGCGAGGCCGTCCTGCTCGGACAGGGCGGGGGTGCCCGTCCGGGCGAGCCGCTCCACGTCGGCCTGGGTCAGGGTTCCGGTCATGCCGCCGTCGGCGGAGGCGTCGGCGGTCGGGGCCCACGGGCCCCAGGCCAGCGACTGGCCGGGCAGTCCGGCGGTGCGGCGCAGCTGGACGACGGCGTCGACGAAGGCGTTCGCCGCGGCGTAGTTGCCCTGTCCCGGGGCGCCCACGGAGCCGGAGAGGGAGGAGAAGACGACGAAGGCGGCCAGGTCGTCACCGCGGTCGCGGACCGCTTCGTGCAGGTGCCATACGGCGTCGGCCTTCGGGCGCAGCACGCCGCTGATCCGCTCGGGGGTGAGCGAGTCGATGACGCCGTCGTCGAGGACGCCCGCGGTGTGCACCACGGCGGTGAGGGGGTGTGCTTCGGGCACGGCCGCGAGCAGCCGGTCGACCGCCGCGCGGTCGGCGAGGTCGCAGGACTCGACGGTCACCTGGGCTGCGCCGAGGCCGCGCAGTTCGTCGGCGAACTCCATGGCGCCGGGTGCGGCAGGTCCGCGGCGGCCGGCGAGCAACAGGTGCCGTACGCCGTGCCGCGCGACCAGGTGGCGGGCGAGGGCCCGGCCGAGACCTCCGGTGCCACCGGTGATGAGGACGGTGCCGTCGGGGTTCCGGTCGGTGACCGGGGCGGTGGCGTCCGTGCCGGAGTGGCGGGCGCGGGCCAGCCGGGCCATGAGCACCTGGCCGTCCCGCACGGCGAGTTGCGGTTCGTCGCCGCCGAGGGCCTGCGGGGGCAGGGCTGCGGGGGCGTCCGGGTCGAGGTCCAGCAGGCCGAACCGGCCCGGGTGTTCGGCCTGGGCGGAGCGCACGAGGCCCCATACGGCGGCGCCCGCGGGGTCCTGCACGCCCTCACCCTCGGCGGCGACCGCGCCGCACGTGACGAAGGTGAGCCGGGAGGCGGCGCCCGCGTCGTCGGCGAGCCAGGACTGCATCTGGCCGAGGACGCGGGCGGTGAGGGCGTGGGCCGCTGTGGCCGGGTCGCCGGCCGGGTCGCCCACGGCGGGGGCGAGCACGACGTCGGGTACCGGCTGCGCGCCCGCGGCCAGGGGTGTGCCGAGGTGGAACGGGTCGTCGCCGAGGACGGCCACCGACGTCGGCGCGGTGGGGGTGGCGCCCCGCAGCCGGGTCCAGCGCAGCTCGAACAGGGCGTCCCGGGCCAGGGTGGTGGCGGCGGTCAGTCGTTCGTCCGGCAGGGCGCGCAGGACGAGCGATCCCACGGAGGCGACGGGCCGTCCCTCGGTGTCGGCGACGGCGAGGGACACGGCGTCGTCCGCGGCCCAGGAGAGCCGGACCCGCAGTGCGCGGGCGCCCTCGGCGTACAGCGCCACGTCCTGCCATGAGAAGGGCACTCCGCCACTGCCGTGCTCGCCGAGGTCCAGGAAGGCCGAGCCGTGCAGGGTGGCGTCGAGCAGTGCCGGGTGGAGGCCGAAGGAGCGGACGTCCGCGTCGCTGTCGGGCAGCGCCACCTCGGCGAGGACGTCGTCGCCGTGCCGCCATGCGGCACGCAGCCCCTGGAACAGCGGCCCGTAGCCGAATCCCAGGGTGCCGAGCCGCTCGTACAGGTCGTCGGTGTCCAGCGGGCGGGCGGCGGCGGGGGGCCAGTCGGCGGCGGCGAGACCGGCGAACGCGGTCTCCTGCGCGGCTGCTTCCGCCTGATCCGCCGCGGCGAGGACACCGCCGGCGTGCTGGGTCCACGGCTGGTCCTCGGCGCCGTCGGGCCGGGAGTGGACGGTGAGGGTGCGGCGGCCGGCCTCGTCGGGGCTGCCGGCCCACACCTGCACCTGGACACCGCCCTGTTCCGGCAGGACCAGCGGCGCGGCCAGCGTCAGCTCCTCGACCCGGTCGCAGCCGGTCTCGTCACCCGCGCGCAGGGCCAGTTCCAGGAAGGCGGTGCCGGGCAGGAGCACGGTGCCGCGCACGGCGTGCTGGGCCAGCCAGGGGTGTGTGCGCAGCGACAGCCGCCCGGTGAGCAGCAGTCCGTCGGAGTTGGCGAGGGAGACGGCGGCGGCGAGCAGCGGGTGGCCGGCCGCGCCGAGGCCCGCCCCACGGACGTCGCCGGTTCGGCTCAGCGCGGTCCTGGGCCAGAACCGGCGGTGCTGGAACGCGTACGTCGGCAGGTCCGCACACCGGGCGTCCGTGCCGGCGAAGTACTCAGCCCAGTCGACGCGCACACCGCGGACGTGCAGCCCGGCCAGGGCCTCCGTGAGGGTGTCGGTCTCGGGCCGGCCGGGCCGCAGCACCGGCACGGCGGTGACCGGGTCGTGGGACTCGAGCGCGGTCCGGGTCAGCGCGGACAGCACTCCGTCGGGGCCGACTTCGAGGAAGAGGCCCGCGCCGTGTCCGCCGAGCCAGTCGAGGGCGTCGGCGAAGCGGACGGTACGGCGGACGTGCTCGGTCCAGTGGTCGGGCGAGGTCAACTGCTCGACGGTGGCGGGAGCACCGGTGACCGTGGACACGATCGGGGTCACCGGAGCCTGCGGCGACAGGCCGGCGACCACCGCGCGGAACTCGTCCAGCATGGGTTCCATGAGCGGCGAGTGGAAGGCGTGGGACACCCGCAGTCGGTTCGTCCTGCGGCCGAGCGCGGTGAAGTGCGCTGCGACGGCCTCGGTCTCGGCCTCGGCGCCCGCGACGACGACCGCGGTCGGGCCGTTGACGGCGGCGAGGGAGACCCGGTCCTCGCGGCCCTGCAGCAGGGGCAGCACCTCGGCCTCGGCGGCCTCTACGGCGATCATCGCCCCGTCGGCCGGCAGCGCCTGCATCAGCGTGCCCCGGGCGAGGACGAGCGCGGCCGCGTCGGCGAGCGTGAACACCCCGGCGACATGCGCGGCCGCGATCTCGCCGACGGAGTGCCCGGCGAGGAAGTCCGGCTTGATGCCGAAGGACTCCGTCAGCCGGTACAGGGCGACCTCGACCGCGAAGAGTGCGGGCTGCGCGTAGGCGGTGCGGTCGAGCAGTTCGGCGTCGGCGCTGCCCTCGGCCGCGAACAGCACGTCGCGCAGCGGACGGTCGAGTCCGGAGTCGAAGTGGGCGAGGACCTCGTCGAGCGCGCGGGCGAACACCGGGAAGCGAGCCGCGAGTTCACGGCCGGTGCCGAGCCGCTGCGAGCCCTGCCCGGCGAAGAGGAGGGCGAGTTTGGGGCGGGCGTGGGTGCTGCCCTGCACGGCGGCCGATGCGTCGCCGTCGCAGAGCGCCGCGAGCGCCGCGAGCGCCGCGGCGGCGGCCTCGCCGCTCACCGCGGTGATCACCGCTCGGTGTTCCAGGGCTGCCCGGGTGGTGGCCAGGGAGCGGGCGATGCCGGCCGCGGACAGCCGGGGCCGGGCCTCCAGGAAGGAGCGCAGCCGGGCGGCCTGGGCGCGCAGGGCGTCGGGGGTCCGTCCGGACACGAGCCAGGGCAGCACCGCCCCGTCGGTCTCCGCGGCCGGTACGGGCTCCGGCTCGGTCTCCTCGGCCGGCGGGGCCTGCTCGATGACGGCGTGGGCGTTGGTGCCGCTGAGACCGAAGGACGACACACCGGCGCGGCGCGGCTCGTCCCGCTCCGGCCAGGCGGCCGGCTCGGTGAGCAGGCGCACGGCTCCCGCCGTCCAGTCCACATGGGTGGTGGGCGCGTCGACGTGCAGGGTCTTCGGCAGCAGGCCGTGCCGCATCGCCAGCACCATCTTGATGACGCCGGCGACACCGGCGGCCGCCTGGGTGTGGCTGATGTTGGACTTCACCGACCCGAGCAGGAGTGGCCGCTCGGCGTCGCGGCCCTGCCCGTAGGTCGCCAGCAGGGCCTGCGCCTCCACGGGGTCGCCGAGGGTGGTGCCGGTGCCGTGGGCCTCGACCACGTCGATCTGATCGGCCGACAGCCGGGCGTTGACCAGGGCCTGTTCGATCACGCGCTGCTGGGAGGGGCCGTTGGGAGCGGTCAGGCCGTTGCTGGCGCCGTCCTGGTTGACGGCGGAGCCGCGCACCACGGCCAGCACGGGGTGGCCGTTGCGGCGGGCGTCCGAGAGCCGTTCCAGGACCAGGACACCGACGCCCTCCGCCCAGCCGGTGCCCTGCGCGGAGTCGGCGAAGGAGCGGCAGCGGCCGTCGGCGGCCAGCCCGCCCTGGCGGGCGAACTCGACGAATGTCGTCGGACTGGACATCACGGTGACGCCGGCGGCCAGCGCGAGGGAGGACTCCCCCGAGCGCAGTGAGTGAGCGGCCAGGTGCAGGGCGACGAGGGAGGAGGAGCAGGCGGTGTCCACGGTCACGGCCGGTCCGACGGCGCCGAAGAAGTACGACAGCCGGCCCGAGATGACGCTCGTGGCGTTGCCGGTCAGGACGAAGCCCTGGACGTCGTCGTCGGGACCGGTGCGGTACTCCTGGGGCATCGCGCCGACGAAGACACCGGTCCGGGTGCCGCGCAGCGTGAGCGGGTCGACGCCGGCCCGTTCGAAGGCCTCCCAGGACGTCTCCAGGAGCACCCGCTGCTGGGGGTCCATGGACAGGGCCTCGCGGGGCGAGATCCCGAAGAAGTCGGGGTCGAACTCGGCGGCGCCCTGGAGGAAACCGCCGAAGACGTCCGTGGGGCCGTCCTGCGGGTCGAGTTCCCAGCCGCGGTCGTCGGGCAGCCCGGTGATTCCGTCGCGCCCCTCGACGAGCATGGCCCACAGGTCCTCGGGGCTCGCCACCCCTCCGGGATAGCGGCAGCTCATGCCTACGATGGCGATCGGCTCACTGGCGGCGGCCTCGAGCTCCGTCACCCGCTGCCGCGCGCGCTGCAGGTCGGCGCCGGCCCGCTTGAGGTAGTCCCGCAGTTTCTGCTCGTTGCCCATATCAACTCAACCCATCTGGAAGACCAGCGCAGACCAGCGCACAGTCTCGGCAGGCCGGCGCAGGAAAACCCCTAGTCGTGGCCGGGTGCCGGCCCGGGACGGGCGGGGCCGGGCGCTCCTGCGGGAGCCGGCCGGCGGGCAACACTAGGGGTTTGCTGCCGGTGGGCGGGACAGCATCGGCGCTGCGAGATGGGTTCCGGGGGGACACCCCGGCCAGCGACTTCGACGAGGATCACTTCGCATGCCCGAATCCGCCCCGACGGGCAATCCGCCGCGTCCCGCACCGTCCGCTCCCGGCGACCCGGCCGAATTCGACGCCCAGGACGAGGAGTTGATCGCGTATCTGCTCCGGCGGGTGCAGCGTTCCCGGGGCCGGCAGCTGAGCCGGCGGGCCGCGGGTCTTCCGGCCACGACGCTGACCGGGGAGACGGAGATGCTGCGGGAGTACACGGCCCGCCTGGGCCGGCCCGGCGCGGAGATCGCATTGGCGATCCTCACGCTGGCCCGGCAGCAGCAGCGCGCACCGCACAACCGCTCCTGAGACGTACCGCCCGAACCGTACGGCTGCGCACATGGCGACGGCGGGCTCCCGGACCGGAGTCCGGGAGCCCGCCGTCCGCGGGCCCTTACGGCCGCCCGCTACCAGCGGGCGCCGGTGAGCGCCGCTCCGTGTTCACGGACCAGCCGTGCCTCGGCGAGGTCGGATTCCACCATCATCCGCATCAGCTCGGCGAAGTCGACCTCGGGCTCCCAGCCCAGCACCGTGCCGGCGTGGGTGGAGTCGGCGCACAGGACCTCCACCTCCGCGGGCCGCACCAGCGCCGGATCGATGACGACGTGCTCCTCCCAGTCCAGACCCACGTACTCGAAGGCCAGGCGCACGGCCTCACGCACGGAGTGCATCCGGCCGGTGCCCACCACGTAGTCGCCCGGCTCGTCCTGCTGGAGCATCAGGTGCATCGCCCGGACGTAGTCGCCGGCGAACCCCCAGTCGCGTACGGCGTCGAGGTTGCCGAGGCTGAGCTTGTCCTGCATGCCGAGCTTGATCTGCGCGACCGCCAGGGAGATCTTCCGGGTGACGAACTCGGCGCCCCGCCGCGGGGACTCGTGGTTGAACAGGATCCCGGAGACGCCGTACATCCCGTACGACTCACGGTAGTTGCGCGTGATGTGGTGGCCGAACGCCTTGGCGACGCCATAGGGGCTGCGCGGGTGCAGGAGGGTGGTCTCGCGCTGCGGCGTCTCCGCGACCATCCCGAACATCTCGGAGGACGACGCCTGGTAGAAGCGGATCCGCCCCGGGGCGCCGGCCCCCGCCCCACCGCCGCTGAGCCCGCTCACCATCCGGACCGCCTCCAGCATGCGCAGCACGCCGTTGCCGTTGACCTCGGTGACGAGTCCCGGCTGCTGCCACGACATGGGGACGAAGGAGATGGCCCCCAGGTTGTAGACCTCGTCCGGCTGGATCCGGTCCACCGCGGAGACCAGACTGCCCTGGTCCATCAGGTCGCCGTCGACGAACCGCAGGTCCGGGATCAGCCGGCCGATGCGGTCCTTGCGCGGGTTCGCCTGCCCCCGGACCAGGCCCCAGACCTCGTATCCCAGCGAGATCAGATGTTCTGCCAGGTAGGACCCGTCCTGCCCGGTCACTCCGGTGATCAGCGCACGCTTGGACATCATTTCCCTTCCACCGCCACGGCCTTCTCGGAGTGCCAGCGAACCAGCATTGGCCCTAAGGAATTTGCGAGACTCCGGCCGCACGGTGGACACCACATCGGCGAACAGCAGCGACACGAGCCACTCTGTGAGCTGCCTCACCCCTTGCCCCCGCCGGGCGCACGAACTGCCTGACCAGCGCCCTTACTGTCGGTCCGGGCCCGCTTGTTGGCCGGATACGTCAGTAATCTGTCATTGCAGCCAGTGCGAGATCCGATACAGGCTGTGACCGTGTTGGAGCGACGTGTTGTTGTGGTGGTGTACGCGGGCGCGATGGCCCTGGACATCACCGGACCGATTGAAGTGTTCGATACCGCGAACCGGCTCCTGGGTCCCTCGGGCACCCCCTACCGGACCGACTTCGTCTCCGCCGACGCGCCGCTGGTGCGCATGAGTTCGGGGGTGGTGGTCGGGGCGGCGCCGCTGGAGGCGGGGCAGGGCCCGATCGACACGCTTCTCGTGCCGGGGGGATGGAGCGTCGGCAACGCGCTCCGGGACCAGGAGCTCGTGTCCTGGATCGGCGAGGCGGCGGGCCGGTCGCGCAGAGTCGCCTCCGTCTGCGGCGGATCCTTCCTGCTGGCCGAGGCCGGGCTGCTCGACGGCAGACGCGCCACCACGCACTGGGCCTACAGCGAGGCGATGGCACACCGCTATCCGGATGTGACGGTGGACGCCGAGCCGATCTTCGTCTGGGACGGCCCCTTCGTCACCTCCGCGGGTGTGTCGACGGGCATCGACATGGCGCTGGCTCTGGTGGAGGCCGATCACGGATCGGCGCTCGCGCTGGAGACGGCACGGTTTCTCGTGCTGTTCCTCAAGCGGCACGGAGGACAGTCCCAGTACAGCGCCGTCCTCGACGCCCAGCTGGCCGACCATCCGCCGATCCGGGCAGCGCAGGAGTGGATTCTGGACAACCTGGACAACCCACTGCCCGTGGCCGAGATCGCACGGCAGGCCAATATGAGTCAGCGCAACTTCGCCAGGGTCTTCCGGCGCGAGGTGGGCACGACACCCGGCCATTACGTCGAGCGCACGCGTATCGCCCGCGCACGCGAACTGCTGGAGACCACAGACCTGACGATCAGCCAGATAGCGGGCCGCTGCGGATTCGCCGCCACCGAGACGTTCTTCCGCTCCTTCGGACGGACGCTGGGACTCACGCCCAAGGAATACCGGCACCGCTTTCAGGTCATCTCGCCATCCGGCCTCATCGACCGGCACCACGAGAGGGAGGGGAGCCCCGCATGACCACCGCGACCCCGGAATTACGCGAGGCAGGAACGATACGCCTGGCCGACTATCTGGCCCGGGAACTCGCCAGGGCCGGCGTCACCCACATGTTCGGCGTCGGCGGCGCGAACATCGAGGACCTGTACGACGCGGTGCACCGCGGCGGTGCTGTCCGCGGCGTCGTCGCCAAGCACGAGTTCTCCGCCGTCACCATGGCCGACGGGTACGCGCGTACCACCGGGCGCCTCGGCGTCGTTGCGGCCACCTCGGGCGGCGGGGCGATGAATCTCGTACCGGGTCTGGCGGAGGCGTACGCCTCCCGGGTTCCTGTGCTGGCCCTGGTGGGCCAGCCGCCGACCGGTCAGGAAGGGCACGGGGCCTTCCAGGACTCCAGCGGCAGGGCGGGCTCCTTCGACGCACGGGAGGTCTTCGCACCCGTCTCGCGGTTCTGCGCCCGGGTCGACGACGCGGACTCGCTCAGGGAGTTGCTGCCCCGGGCAATAGCGGCGACACAGGCCGAACCGCGCGGGCCGGCCGTGCTGCTGCTGCCCAAGGACGTGCAGCAGGCCCGCATCCGGGTGCCCGCCCATGCCCCGGACCCGGCACCGGGCGGCCGGGCGACGGCCACCGGGACAAGGCTCGACACGGCTGCCGTCAGCACCGTGTCGGACGCCCTCCGCGGGGCCGGTCGCGTCCTCGTCATCGCCGGTGAGGGTGTCGCCGCCGACGACGCACGCGGCGAACTGGCCGAACTGGCCCGGCGTCTCGGGGCATGGGTCGCGGTCACCCCGGACGCCAAGGACGTCTTCGACAACCACGATCCCCGATTCGCCGGCGTGGCCGGGGTGATGGGCCACGCCAACGTCGAGGACTGTCTGCGGCGGGCCGATCTGTGCCTGCTGGCCGGTACCCGGCTGCCGCTCCTGGCACGTGGCGGCCTCGACCGGGCTCTGGCCGACACCGACGTCGTGTGCCTCGGTCCCGAACCGCCCTTCGTGGCAGGCATCGCACTGGGTGGGAACCTGCGCGACGCGCTCCGCGCGGTGACCGCCCTGCTGCCGTCGGACCCACGTCCCTGCCCGCCGCACACCGGCCCGCTCCCCGCGCCCGTGCCGGGTCCGGACTTTCGGGTCCGGGAGCGAACCGTCCCCCATGCCCAGGCGGTCGCCGCGGTGGCGGCGGCACTCCCCGAGGACGCGCACGTCTTCGTGGACGCCGGCAACGCGGGGGCCAGCGCGGTCCATCTCCTCCCGGCACCGCGCCGCGGCCGCTTCGTGCTGGCGGTCGGCATGGGCGGTATGGGCTACACCTTCGGTGCCGGTATCGGCGCCGCACTCGCCACCGGCCGGCGCACCTACGTGCTGGCAGGCGACGGGGCCTTCTTCATGCACGGGATGGAAGTGCACACCGCCGTGGAGTACGGCGCACCCGTGACGTTCGTGATCTTCAACAACAACGCCCACGCCATGTGCGCGCTGCGTGAGGAGTTCCTCCAGGGCGGCGTCCGCAGCGACGACCTGTTCGCCCCGGCCGACCTCGCCGCCGGAGTGGCCGCAGCCTTCCCGTCGCTGGCGGCCACGGGAGCCGTCGACGCAGCGCAACTGCGCACGGCGCTGCTGCGCAGCAACGCGGGCGGCGGCCCGGCGTTCGTCGCGGTGGCCTGTGACCCACGGGAGATCCCCCCGTTCCTTCCCTTCCAGTCCTTCACCGAAGTCACCGAGAGCAAGGAGGGTTCACATGAGCGAGGAGTCGTCCATGTTGGCTGACATCCCCGGTCTGATCCGGATCGAGAACGCCGGCAAGGAGGAACTGACCGCCCACTGCATGGAGCTCACCCACGCGGTCTACCCCCACCATCAGGTCTACGGGCAGTACTGCACCCTCCACGAGTACGTCGACTGCCCCCCGGAGCAGGCCTACGACTATCTGCGCCAGGGGCACCATCTGGAGGAATGGACCTGCAGCCTGCGGGACTTCGCGCCCACCGGTACACCGGGGCTGTGGGTCGGTCACGACCGGCTGGAGGACGACACCAGGATCTACTGCGAGGTGGTCGCCAACCCCGAGGCCATGACCGTGGACTACCACTGCTCGTGGGACCAGGGCGAGAAGCTGTGGATGATCTACCTGATGCGTGTCGTCCCGGCCCGCCTGGTGCTGGACAAGCCGGGTTCGGTGATCACCTGGACCAACTGCCGGCATCCCTACTACGACGAGAACCCGCGCCCCGACCTGGCTCCCCGCCCGGACCGGCCCTGGGTGGGCGACTACTGGGACCTCTTCTACGCGGGGCACACCTTGGAGATGAACAATCTCAAGGCGATCCTGGAACACCGCCACCGGAGCGGCCTGCCGGTCAGCGTGGCTCCGGGCAGGGCGGTGGCGCAGTGACGACGGTCAGCCTCACCGACGTGGCGAGCTACCTCCCCGGCGAGCCGGTCCCCGCGGAGTACTACACCGAATACCCCGGGGCCGAGGACAAGCTCCGCAACCACCCCATGTTCAAGGTCCCTCCGTCACGGCATCACGTGGCCCGGGACGAGACCAACGCGGACATGGTCGAGCGCGCCGTACAGCCCCTGATCGAGCGGCACGGCAGGGCGGCGATCCGAGGCGTCGACGTGCTGTTGGTGCACAGCCAGTTGCCGGACCTGCCGTTCGTGGGCGCCGGAACCGAGGTGGCGCGCCGGCTGGGCCTGAACCCGGAGTGGCTCGTCGACGTCGCCAACGCGGGCTGCGCGTCCTTTGTGTACATGTTGAAGATGGCCCGGCAGATCCTTGCCTCCACCGACGCGAAGACCGCTCTGATCTGCAACGCGCAAAGCGCCGCGGGGCAATGCTTCACCCAGTCCGAGGTGCGCAGACTCGCCCAGGCCGCGATTCCGGGCGACGGGTGCGGTGTGGCGTTCGTGACGACGTCGGCACAGTCTCCGGTCCTCGATGTGGAGACCCGGCACATCGGCGAGTACGCCGGCGACATGACCGTGGCGCTCGACGACGGTCGCAAGTACTGGGAGCCGGGCGAGTCCCAGCTGCGGATCGGGTTCACCGACGCGAGCGTCGCCAAAGTCCTGGCACGCGGGAACCGCCTCGTCCCCGAGGTGGTCCTCGACCTGTGCCGGCGGCTCGGCGTGGCGAGCACCGACATCGACGTCCTCATCACCAACCAGCCCAACCGCACCTTCCTGCGGAACTGGCGAGAGGCGCTGCAACTGCCGACCGAGCGGCACCTGAACACCTTCGACGAATACGGCAATCTGTTCGGGGCGGCGATCCCGGTCACCTTGGACCGTGCGATCGGCTCCCGGCAGGTGGCGGACGGCGACCTGATGGTGCTCGGAGGCTTCGCCCACGCGGGCGACTTCGCCGGTGCCGTCGCGGTTCGCTGGCACGGCGGACGGGACTGAGCCATGGACGTCCCCGTGCTGCACCGACTCGCCCTGAACGAGAGCCCGTACCCCCCACTGCCCTCGGTACGCGAGGCCATGCAACGGGCCGTCGCACAGGCCCACCGCTACCCGCAGTTCCACCCCGACGACCTCACCGAGCGGATCGCCGCGTGGTGCCGGGTGCCCTCCGACCGTGTCGCGGTCGGCAGCGGGTCGGTCGGCGTCGCCCTGCAGTTGCTCCAGGCGGTGGTCGTGCCGGGCGACACCATGGCCTACGCCTGGCGCACGTTCGACGCCTACCCTCTCCTGGCCGCCATGGCCGGCGCCCGGCCTGTCCCCGTCCCCCTGTCGCCGGACGGCCACCAGGATCTGGACGCCCTGCTCGCGGCGCTCGACCACCACACCCGCGTCGTGGTGCTGTGCAATCCGCACAACCCCACCGGAAGCCTCGTCACCGCCGACGCGCTGTCGGCGTTCCTGCGTCGGGTCCCCCGGCGCGTCACCGTGCTCCTCGACGAGGCGTACGTGGAGTTCGCCCGCGGCGCCGACCTGCCGGACACGTCGGCGCTCCTGGACGCACACCCCAACCTGCTCGTCCTGCGCACCTTCTCCAAGGCATACGGCCTCGCCGCCCTGCGGGTCGGCTACGGACTCGGCGCGCCCGACCTGGTGGAGCGGGTCCGCCGGCAGCAGCTGCCCTTCGGGATCAACGCGGTGGCGACAGCGGCGGTGCAGGCCTCACTGCGGGCCGAGAGCGAACTGCGCCTGCGCGTGGACACCGTCGTCGCCGAACGCGAACGGCTTCGGCGTGCACTCGTGTCCCTCGGCTGGTGCGTACGCCCCGGCCACGCCAATTCCGTCTGGCTCGCCGCGCCCGATCCGGTCGACGAGGGCGCCGCGGCACTCACCGGCGCCGGTGTCCAGGCCCGCCACTACCCCGGCGAGGGACTCCGTCTCACCGTCGGCGACCGGAACGCCAACGACACCGTGCTGACCGCGCTGGCGGGAGTGCGGGTGCTCCGTGGTGCGGCGCGGACGTGAAGCACGCCGCTGCGGCGGCCGGGCAGGAACCTAGTCCTGGGTTTCCGCCTGGTGCTCCTCCCCTGCGAGCAGGCCCGCCGGACGGCGGCCCGGTGGCTGCTGCGGCTCGGGGCGCGCAGGTGCCGCGGGCACCGACCGGTCCACCGGGCCGTCGGCGGTCACGGTCAGCTGTTCCCCGTGATGCAGCAGTTCCAGCGGTTCACCTTCCACCAGCCGGTAACGCACATGGGCCGGGCCGACGTCCACCTTCAGCCTGCGTCCGCGTACCAGCACCGTGAACGCCACCCTCGACAGCGCTTCCGGCAGGCGCGGTGTGAACGCCAGCAGGTCCGGCTTTCCTTCCTCGCCGATGTACCGGCGCAGGCCGCCGAAACCGGCGACCAGGGCGATCCACGTCCCGGCGAGGGAGGCGATGTGCAGCCCGTCACGGGTGTTGTGCTCCAGATCGTCCAGGTCCATCAGCGCGGCCTCGCCGAGGTAGGCGTAGGCCAGCCGAAGATGCCCGGTCTCGGCGGCGAGCACCGCCTGGCAGCACGCCGACAGGGAGGAGTCGCGGACGGTGAGCGCGTCGTAGTAGGCGAAGTTGCGTGCCTTCTGCTCGTCCGAGAACAGGTGGGGGCACGCCAGCATCGCCAGCACCACGTCGGCCTGCTTCACGACCTGCTTGCGATACAGGTCGAAGTAGGGGTAGTGCAGCAGCAGCGGGTAGTGCTCGGGCGGGGTCGCCTCGAAGTCCCAGCGCTGGAAACTGGTGAACCCGGCGGACTGTTCGTGCACGCCGAGGGACTCGTTGTACGGCCTCGCCATGCGCGCCGCGGCGTCCCGCCACGCGGCGGTCTCCTCGTCGTCGACACCGAGTTCCGCGGCCCGGTCGGGATGCCGCGCGGCCACCTCCGCCGCGGCCAGCAGGTTCTGCCGGGCCAGCAGGTTGGTGTACAGGTTGTCGCGGGCGATGGCGCTGTACTCGTCGGGTCCGGTGACCCCGTCGATGTGGAAGACGCCTTCCGGGTCGTGGTGTCCGAGGGAGCGCCACAGCCGGGCGGTGTCCACGAGGAGGTCGAACCCCTCACCACGCTCGAAGTCCTCGTCCCCCGTCACCGCGGCGTACCGGACGACGGCCATGGCGATGTCGGCGTTGATGTGGAAGGCAGCCGTACCGGCCGGCCAGTAGGCGGAGCTCTCACCACCGTCGATCGTCCGCCAGGGAAACGCCGCTCCCGACAGGCCCAGCTGGCTCGCGCGTTCCCGGGCCGCCGGCAGCATCTGGTGCCGCCATCGCAGTGCCGACGCGACGGTCTCCGGCGCGGTGAACGTCAGGACCGGCAGCACGTAGGACTCGGTGTCCCAGAAGGAGTGCCCGTCGTACCCGGTTCCGGTCAGGCCCTTCGCGGGAATGGCCCGGTTCTCGCCGCGGGCCGCCGCCTGGAGCACGTGGAAGAGAGCGAACCGCACCGCCTGCTGGATCTGCGCGTCGCCCTCGACCTCGACGTCCGCGCCGGCCCAGAAGCGGTCCAGGTACGCCCGTTGCGCGGCGACCAGCCCGTCCCATCCCGTGCTGACCGCGGCCGCCACGGCTCCGTCCACCTGATCGTGCACGGCCGGCAGCGAACGCTCCCCCGACCAGCCGTAGGCCACGAACTTGACCAGCCGCAGCGGCTGCCCGGGCACCAGGTCCGCGGTCACCGTCAGACGGCTGACATCGGGCTCGCTCTGCGCCGTACGACGAGTGCTCTCGGGTCCCTCGACGAGGTGGTCGGCCGCTGCCGCCACCCGCAGTGCGCTGCGGTTGGTGCAGTGCACGAGCCGCAGGCGGGTGTCCTGCGCGAAGTGCTCCTCGGCGTTCAGGGGGGACTCGATGGCGGCGGCCACGCGCGGGTCGCCCGTCGTGCCGGGCAGTTGTTCGTTGGCGACCAGCTCGGACTGCACGGCCACCGTGGTCGGTCCGTCGATCGGCTCGACCTCGTACACGATGGCGGCCACCGCGCGTTGGGTGAAGGAGACGAGTCGCCGTGAAGTGATCCGGACCGTGCGGCCGCCGGGCGAGGTCCACCGGGCCGTGCGGCTGAGCACGCCGGACCGGAAGTCCAGCACCCGTTCGTGCGCCACCAGCCGGCCGTAGCGCAGATCGCACGGGTGGTCGTCGACCAGCAGCCGGATGATCTTGCCGTCGGTGACGTTGATCATCGTCTGGCCGGACTCGGGATATCCGTAGCCCGCTTCCGCGTACGGCAGCGGATGCCGCTCGTGGACGCCGTTGAGGTAGGCGCCGGGCAGCCCGTGGGGCTCTCCCTCGTCGAGGTTGCCGCGCCACCCGATGTGCCCGTTGGACAGCGCGAACACCGACTCGCTCTGGGCGAGCACGTCCAGGTTCAGCTCGGTCTCGCGCAGGCACCACGGCTCGACCGTGTAGCTGGGGTGGGTGATCATCGCGACTGCAGAAGTTCGGCCAGGTCACGGACCACGATGTCCGCCCCGTGCGCCCGCAGCTGATCCGCCTGGCCCACCCTGTCGACGCCCACGACGACGCCGAACCGTCCCGCTCGCCCGGCCTCGACCCCGGCCAGGGCGTCTTCGAACACCGCGGCCGCGTCCGGATCCGTTCCGAGCACGCGGGCCCCCTCCAGGTAGGTGTCCGGGGCGGGCTTGCCCCGCAGCCGGCGCTCGTGTGCCACCACTCCGTCGATCCGTTGCTCGAACAGGTCCTCGATGCCGGCCGCCGCCAGGACGTCCCGGCAGTTCGCACTGGACGACACCACCGCGCAGCGCAGGCCGGCCTTCCGCGCCGCGTGAACGAAGCGGACCGAGCCCTCGTAGGGCTCCACCCCGTCCTCGCGGATCCGGCGCAGCACCAGCTCGTTCTTGCGGTTGCCCAGTCCGTTCACCGTCTCGGCCTGCGGCGCGTCGTCCGGCGTCCCCTCGGGCAGGTGCACCCCGCGCGAGGCGAGGAACGTGCGCACGCCGTCCTCGCGGGGCCGCCCGTCCACATACTCGTCGTAGTCGTCCACCGCGTCGAAGGGCACGAACTCTGTGCCCTCGCGTGTCGCGCGCTCGCGGAGATAGTCGTCGAACATCTCCTTCCAGGCGGCCGCGTGCACCGTGGCGGTCCGGGTGAGGACACCGTCGAGGTCGAACAAGCAGGCACGGACATGAGCAGGAAGCCCCAGCATGTCGCCGAGGCTAGGAGGCGTCCGCCGCCGCTCGCGGCAGGCCACCGTCCGGCACGCCGGAAGGCACCCGCTCGGTCGAGGGCCGAGCGGCGGCCGGGGTGGGATCGGGACGAACCGGGGTGGACGCAGGGCCGAAGGACGCAGCCGTGGCACAGCAGGGTCCCTGGCCGGCGGTGCGGCCGGCCAGGGACCCTGCGGGCGATCGGGCTACGTCAGCCGTCGGACTCCGACGACGGGAGGTAGGCGCCCGGGACGTCGTTCGGGGCGTAGATCCTGTTCTCGCCGGGGTACGGCCTGGTCCAGTTGTGCGTCTGGTACCAGGTGAGGTGGTTCATCTGCGCGGGGTTCGCGTAGTCGGGCACGGCGTGGGGCCCGGTCAGCCGCTGCTTGGACTTCCACTCGTCCCACTTGGCCGCGAGCTGCCGCTTGTCCGCCGGCACCTTCGACGACGGCACGGCCGCCGCCTTGGGGTCCTGCGGCGCGGGGGTGTCCACACCGCAGGAGGGCGGGGTCTTCAGGCCGTCGGTCAGTGAGGTGCGGTTGGGCAGCGCCGTGAAGGGCGTGAAGTCCGGCTTCCTGGTGAACGCCCCGGCCATCGGGCTGGCCGCGCTGTCCTTCTGGTTCATCGGGTGGATCCCGAGGATCTGCTCGATGGTGCGGATCATCGTGATCTGCGAGTAGTAGTGGCTGTCGACGGTGCCGTGCTGGGCCCAGGGGCTGATGATCTGGATCGGGGCACGGTGGCCGTCGACGTGGTCGAGGCCGGCCTGGGAGTCGTCCTCGACGACGAAGATCGCCGAGTCCTTCCAGTACTTGCTGTGCGAGATCTCGTCGACCATCCTGCCGACCGCGAGGTCGTTGTCCGCGACCTGGGCCGCCGGGCTCGCCGGACCACCGGTGTGGTCGTTGGAGAGCCAGAACATGTTCAGGTTCGCCGGACCGTTCTTCTCGAAGTCCTGCTTCCAGATCTCGTACTTGTAGATGTCCGGGACGCTCGTGTCGAACATCGGGAAGCCCGGCACCGACACGTCGTTGAGCGACGGGATCGCCGAGCCCGTCTGTATCGGGTAGGCGGTGTCCTGCCCGGTCGCGTCCATGTTCTTGGCGTCGCAGTACAGGTTCTGCCAGGAGGCGTCGGACGGCTTGCTCTCGATCGACTGGAACTCGCCGAAGTCCCGTACGGTCTTGTCCGCCGCCTGCGCGCCGGTCCACAGGAAACCGGACTTCTGGTGGCCGAGAGCGTCGTTCTCGGTGTCGTAGCTGCGCGCGTACTCACCGGCCGAGGACTCGGTGTACTCCGGGTCGTCGGCCTGCATCAGCCAGTTGTGACCCTCGGCGGAGTTCGTGCCGATGTCGTAGGTGTTGTCGTACAGGCCGAACTGTTCGGCCAGCGCGTGCTGGTTCGGCGTCACGTTCTCGCCGAACTGTGTCACCGAGGGATCGCCGTCGCCCTTCGGGATGTCACCGAAGACCTGGTCGTAGGTCCGGTTCTCCTTGACGATCAGGAAGACGTGCTTGATCGTCGAGGGGGCGCCGATCCGCTGCGGTACGGGAACCGGCCAGCCGTGCTTCTTGCCCTTGGCCAGCTCGACCGAGCCGGGGGTCCAGCCGTTCTGCTTGAAGACCTTGGCCGTCTGGGACCTGATGACGCTGTCGTCCGGCAGCGTGAAGCGCTGCACGCTCGACGTGGTGTCGTGGGTCCCGTGCCCGGTGGTGCTGGTGGGCCGGCGGGCGTCGATACCGCGGGTGTTGGAGACCAGCACCTGGTTGCCGACGGTGGTGATCTCCGCGGGGAAGTAGTCCGTCGGGAGCAGGCCGACGTAACTGACGGGCTCCTGCGCGCTCTTGTACCGGTAGACGGCGACCGCGTTGGCCCGGCCGAGCGTCACCAGCAGACGACCGTCGTCGGTGAGCGTCACCGCATCGGGCTCGTAGCCCACCGACGCCTCCGGCCACGGCCGGGTGTCGATGGTCTGCACGACCTTGTCCTTGCCGGTGTCGATGACCGACACGTTGTTGGTGGCGGTGTTGGTGACGAACAGCGCCTTGCCCTTGGCGTACAGGGCCGTCGGGTGCAGGCCGACGTCGATGCTCGACGGGGCGGCCTGCGGGTTCGCCAGGTCGATGACGCTGACCGTACCGGTGGTGGTGGCACCGGTCCTGGGGTTGGCCGGCACCTGGGTGCCGTACGAGTTCATGGTGGTGTCGCCCGGCTCGGCCGGACGGCCGCCCTCGTTGCTGACGTACAGCTTCTCGCCGGCCTGGACCATGTCGCGCGGGGCGTTGCCCACGGCCCAGCTCTGCTTGACGGCACCGGTCGCCGCGTCGATGGCGACCACCCGGTTCTGGCCGTTGACCGCCGAGTACACGGTGGAGCCGTCGGCCGAGAAGACCGCCTCGCCGACGAGCGCGTGCTTGGCCCCGTCCGCCGGGATCTTGATCGACGTCGGGTTCGTGACGGAGCCGTCCGGGTTCACCGTGAACCGGGTGTAGCCGTCGGTCTGGCCCAGCCACAGCTGCTTGCCGTCGGGCGAGTACGTGGGGCCTTCCTGTCCCACGCTGTTGCTGCTGAGGCGCGGGACCGACGACGCGGCGGTGCCGACGACCTGCTGCACCTTCCAGTTCTGCACGTCGACGATGGCCAGCGCGCTCCCGCCGTCGGTGACCGAGGCCGCGAGATGGGTGCCGTCCGGGCTGACGGAGGACGACATGATCTTGCCGTTGTTGATGACGAGGCGGTCACCGTACGGGGCGATGTACTGGTCGCTGGAGATGACCTGGCCCCGGTCGGTGGTCTGACCGACCTGATCGGTGCCGAACTGGTGTGTCTGGGCATAACCGATGCCGGTGGTGACGGCGAGGACGACCGCGGTGGCGGCTGCCGTGAGGGTGCTCCGGCGACCGAGTCGTCTACCGCGAAGGCCCGTCTCGACAGTCCTGCGGTTGCGAGTTACCTGCATGGAGTCATTCCTCCGAGGGGCGGAGAAGTTCGACGTTGCCGTCGAACTGCCAAAGTGGGTTCGGTGCGTCGCCGGTCGGGGTCCGCACCAGGAAGTACCCGTTCACTTCCTTCGGTCCATCGCCGTCGGCCATGAACCGCCCGTCTGGGGTGACGTCGAGTTGATAGATGGCCGTGCCTGCGGCCTCGACGCCGGGTAGATGCCACGAGACGACGCAGCGCCAGTCGTTGCCCGGTCCCTCGGCGGCGACCCTGATGCTGCCCTTGTTGCACGTCGCCGTGGCCCTCAACTGCGCTTCGGTGACGTCGGGGCGGTTGAGCTGCTTCGTCTGCATGCGATAGAGGTGGGCGAACGCCGTGGCGAGCGAACGCTGCACCTTGTCCTGTTCCACGCCGGAGCCCGTGGCCCCGGTCGTCGCGGCGACGACCGCGACGGTCAGCGCGACCACCCCGGCCAGCGGCAGGACTCCGATGACCGCGCGGCGCCCCGAGCCGTCGTAGGCGGCGTTGGTGAAGTCGCGCCGTACGAACAGCAGATAGGCCAGCGCCGTCGAGATCACCGCCCACACCAGGCTGACCACGATGCCGATCAGGAGCGGGCCGAGCTGAGCCGGGCCGGTGAACAGACCGTTCCAGGCGATGAACGCGTAGCTCGGCAGAGCCAGTCGTACGGCGGCGGGAAGCGGCATCATCTGCGCGAGCTGCATCGCCAGCGCGACGCCGGCGGGCAGCAGCAGCCCCATCGGGGAGCGCCCCAGCGCAACCGACCCGAGCAGTCCGATCCCGGCGAGCGCCAGCGTCGGGGCGAGTACGCAGACCCACGCGAGCAGGACCTTTCCTGCCGCGTCCGCAGGCGTCAGCAGGTGGCCGTCGAGACCGACCAGCGGCTGGTTGCCCACTGCGAGGAGGCCACCGGCCGCACTGGAACAGGCCAGCCCGGCCACGAGCAGCAGCAGGACGGTGAGGCTGGCCAGTGTCTTCGCCGCGAAGATCCGCCTGGGCGACCGGACCACCACGAGCAGGTGGCGCCAGGTGCCGAGCCGGTCCTCGGAGGCGAACACGTCGCCGGCGACCACCGAGGTCAGCAGCGGGAGTGCCCAACTGCCCGCGAAACCGAGCATCACGAGCGGTCCGGCCCATCCCGTGGCGTGCATCCAGCGGCCGAAGAGCGTGTCGACGGGCAGCGTGCTCTGCCGGCTCACCGCGGCGACGAACAGTGCCGGCGCGATCCAGCAGGCGAGGACCAGCAAGCGGATCCGCCATTGCGAGACCAGCTTGACCAGCTCGAAGCGGTAGCCGCGCGCAACCGAGACCGGGCGGGCACGGGCAACGTTGTCGGTGGCGACGGTCGCGGTCATCGGCCGGTCCCCTCCTGTGGCTCGGTGAGGGCGAGGAACGCGGCTTCGAGCGGCGACACCACGGGGGCGAGCTCGCGCAACGCTACGCCCGCGCCCACGAGTTGCACCACGAGCTCGTCCAGGGCGGGCACCAGCGCGCGCACCACGAGAGCCTCGGTGCCGCGCCGTGCCCCGGCATCGTCGACGATCCGGATCCCGGTCGCGTCGGCAGCCAGCCGCCGGGCGGTCTGCGGGTCGGAGGTGAGCAGCCGGTAGTCGAGTTCACGGTTCTCGGCGGCCAGCTTGCTCAACGGTCCGGAGAAGACGACCCGTCCGGTGGAGATGATGGTGACATCGGAGCACAGTGCCTGGAGGTCGTCCATGCGGTGGCTGGAGAGAACGACACTGGTTCCGTCCGCCGCGAGCCGGTTGAGGACACCGTGTACGTGCTTCTTGCCGGCCGGGTCGAGGCCGTTGGACGGTTCGTCCAGCACGAGCAGCCGGGGCTTGGTGAGCAGGGCTGCGGCGAGCCCGAGTCGCTGACGCATACCGAGGGAGAAGCCGCGGGCCTGGTCGTCGGCGACGTCGGTGAGCCCGACCTGGTCGAGCACGTCGTCGACCCCCGCCGTCCTCGCGTCGCGACCGCGAAGAGCGGCCAGCGAGGTGAGGTTCTGCCTGGCGGTGAGCGAGGGGTAGAGACCGGGCCCGTCCACGAAGCCGGCGACACCGTCGGGAGCGTCGAGTGTCCGCCGGACCGGCGTACCCAGGATTTCGAGACGGCCGCTGTCGGCGACGGCCAGGCCCAGCAGGAGACCGAGCAATGTCGTCTTGCCGGCGCCGTTCGGTCCGGCCAAGCCGTGTATCTGCCCCTGCGCCACGTCCAGATCGACGCCGTCGAGCGCGACGACGTCGCCGAAACATCTGGTGATCCCGCGAGCCCGGACTGCGAGAAGTGTGTCCATGAGTCCCTTCTTCGAGTCCCTTCTTGCGCAACCTTCAGGGACCTTAGGGACAGCTCACAACGCACGTACAGACGGCCGGTTGAACCCTCATGGAACGAATCGTCAAGGCGTCGTAAGCCCGGGGTGCACAAAACGGCTGTCGTCGAGCCAGACTTGGGCATCCCGGGGAGACAAGGGATCTGGTGTGAACCTGCGGTCAACTTCCCGTTTCCCGGTCACCGGAGACGGGCAGCGGGCCGTGCGGGTGCCCGGCGGTCAGGGCAGTGTCCAGAACCGGACCGTGACGAGGTAGAAGACGACGGCCCAGAAGGCCATCGCCACCGCGACGACACCGAGGCCACGGAGGTTGGTTCGCAGCGCCGGTTCGTCCGGCGGTGGCCGCAGCCATCGCCCGAGCAGCGGGTTCACGTAGTACGGCATGGTCAGGAAGCTCATGATGAAGCTCGACAGCAGGTTGCCCACGAGCAGGCCGATCCAGAGCCGCAGGTGCAGCGGGGACAGAGCGAGCGTCAGCAGCACGACGGTCGGGTACAGGCCGACCCAGATGGCGAGGGAGGTCCTGGTCTCGGAGGGCGGCGGCGGTGCCTCCCTGCCATTGCCCTGGAAGGCGAACCAGCTGCCGAACGAGTTGTCGATCGTACGCAGTCTGAAGTCGCTGAACCTCTCGCCCTCGGCCAGGATCTGCTGCCGTTGGGGCGACGTCAGCCAGGCGTCGAGGTGTTCGGCGCTGTCATAGCGGTAGAGCGTGGTCCATTCCTCCTGGAGCCCCTCGATGGGGCGGAAGAGCTCGGTCCCGCGAAACCCCTCGAACTTGCTCTCCTCCTCGACCATGTGCTGCTGCCAGTCCAGGAAGTCGTCGACCTGGTTCGGGGGAACGCGGTGCGTGACCACCACGGTGACCAGCGGATCCAGGGACTGGGTGCCGCTGCTGACCACCTGCTGGGTCGCCGGGCCGTCGAAGTACTTGGCGCCGACGTCGAGATACGTCTGCCTGGTCCCGCTGTTGATCCACGCCTGCAGGTGCGCCACCGAGTCGAACCGGTACACGACGACCCAGTCGGGTTGCAGAGCCGTCGGCCGGGAGACCTCGGCGCCGAGGAACCCGGGATAGTAGGCGGCCGCGCCGTTGAGGCCCTCCTGCCACGACTCGAACTCCTGGTCCATCCCGGGCAGGACCTTCTGGCCGATGATCGCCGTCGCCGCGGAGGCCACGTTCTTCTCGGTGTTCATGGTGGCTCAACCTGCCGACACCGACTGCTCCGCGGGGAGTCGGCCGTAAATGCGTTCCGGAGTCAGCGGCAGCGCACGGTAGCGGACGCCCGTGGCGTCGTGCACCGCGTTCGCGAGCGCGGGGGCGACCGGGTTGATGCAGCACTCCGCCATCCCCTTCGCCCGCATCGGCCCCACCGAGTCCGCCGAGCCCACCAGGAGGACCTCGGTACGGGGAACGTCGGCGTAGGTGGGGATGCGGTAGTTCCGGAGGTTCGGGTTGACCATGACGCCGCTCTCGTCGACGTGATGGTTCTCGGTCAGCGCGAAGCCGAGTCCCTGGGCGACGCCGCCCTCCACCTGTCCCCGGACCTGCGCCGGGTTGATGATGACCCCCGCGTCCGCCGCATGCACGCTGTGCAGGATTCGTATCTCACCCGTCACCCGGTGCACGGCGACCCGGAACCCCTGCGTGTTGGAGGTGACGCTCCGGGGCGAGCCGTACGCCTTGCGCGCTGCGGTGAAGCGGATTCCACGTCTCCGGGCCAGCGCGACGAGTTCGGCCAGCGACACCCGCCGGTCCCCGCAGAGGACTCCGTCGTCGTCCATCGTGCACATCACGACATGGACACCCGTGTGCGCCGCGGCGAACTCCAGGATGCGGTCACGTACGGCATTGGCCGCCCGCAGCACCGCGTTGCCCGCCACGAAGAGGCCCGCGCTCGCGAAGGCACCGGTGTCGAAGCCCGTGCGGTCGGTGTCGGCCTGCACCAGACGGATCCGCGACGGCGTCGTGCCCAGCTGGTTGGCTGCGATCTGGACATGGGCCGTGGAGGTTCCCTCACCGAACTCGACGGTCCCGACGGCCACTTCGTAGATGAGATCGTCACCCAGCGTGACCCAGGCCTCGGAGAGGTGGTCCGTCGGGGGCGCGGTCTCGTGGAGAGAACTCGCCACGCCCGTTCCGACGAGCCACCCGGGTCCGGGGGCCGGCCGGCCGGCCGTGCGGGCCAGGGCATCACCCACCAGGTCGATGCATTCGGCGAGTCCGTCCTCGGTGAAGATCACGTCGTCCGGACCGTCGTGCAGGGCCACCAGGGGCTCACCCGGCCGCACGATGTTGCGGCGGCGCAGTTCCAGCGGCTCGATGTGCAGGGCGCGGGCCAGTTCGTCCATGGCCGACTCCACGGCGAACGCCGGCTGCGTCATGCCGTAGCCGCGCAGCGCCCCGCTCGGCACGGTGTTCGTGTAGACGGAGTACGCGTCGTACTTCTTGTTGGGGCAGCGGTAGATCATGACCGCGGCTCCGCCCGCGTACAGCGTTTCGCCGCCGTGGTTGCCGTAGGCGCCGGTGTTCGACACACTGCGCACCTGGAAGGCGGTGAGCGTTCCGTCGGCCTTCGCTCCGAGCTTGACCGTAAGGGTCATCGGGTGCCGCGGCGAGGCCGTGGTGAACTCCTCCTCGCGGGTGAACTCGAGACAGCTGGGCCGCCCGGTGTCCAGGGTGGCGAGCGCGACCAGGTCCTCCGTGATCACTTCCTGCTTGCCGCCGAATCCGCCGCCGACGCGCTTGCAGAACACCCTGACCTGGTCCGGGCGCAGCGCGAACAGGTACTCCAGTTTGACCTTCGCGATCGACGGTGACTGGGAACTGGTGCGGACGTTCAGCCGCCCATCCTGCATCCAGGCGATCGAACCGTGGGTCTCCAGATGCGCGTGCTGCACCCGCGGGGAGAAGTACGTGCCTTCGTGGATCACGTCGGCCGCCGCGAATCCCGCGTCGACGTCGCCCACGTGCGAGTGGAGTTCGATCAGGATGTTGTGGACCGGGTCGCGGACGAACGGATCGTCGGATCCGTGCAGTTGGGGCGCGCCCTCGGCCATCGCCGCCTCGGGATCGAACACCGCCGGCAGCACCTCGTACTCGACCGCGAGACGACGGCAGCCCTCCTCGGCCGCCCCGACCGTGTCGGCCAGGACCGCGGCGACGCGCTGGCCGGCGAAGCGGACCGTGTCGTCGAGGATGCAGGTGTCGTCCGGGTCGACCAGGTGGTCGGTGTGGATCGCCGTGGTGAAGCGTCTGCGGGGTACGTCCTGCCAGGTGTAGACCCGGTGCACGCCGGGCACCGCGAGCGCTGCGCTCTTGTCGATCGAGAGGATCCGGGCGTGCGCGTGGGGCGAGTGCAGCAGCTTGAGGTGCAGCATGCCGTCCATCCGCGTGTCCATGGTGAACTCGGCGTGCCCCGTCACCACGTCGTGGCCCGCGGGCGCGCCGACGCTCGTCCCGACGGCCTTGCCCGGTGCCGCCGTCTGCACCGCGCCGACACCCTTCACGGCGTCCTCGATCGCCCGGTATCCGGTGCAACGGCAGAGGTTGCCCTTCAACGACCGTGGCAGATCCGCCTTCTGGTCCTCGGTGAAGGTCGCCGACGTCATGATCATCCCTGCGGTGCAGAAACCGCACTGGAACCCCGGGGCGTCCTCGAACTGCCGCTGCATGGGGTGCGGGGCGCCGGGCCGCCCGAGGCCCTCGATCGTGGTCACCTCCCGGCCGTCGGCGCGGAACGCGGGGGTGATGCAACTGTGCACCGGTGCGCCGTCCAGCCACACCGTGCAGGCGCCGCAGTCGCCCGCGTCGCACCCCTTCTTGACGCCGAAGTGGCCGAGTTCGCGCAGGAAGGTGCGCAGGCACTGACCGGGAGCCGGCTCCCGGTCGAATTTCCTGCCGTTCACGAGGTAGCTCATGCCAGGTCCCCAGCCGTGAGTTCGCGGCAGATCTCCTCGGCGAAGTGCCGTGTCAGATGCCGACGGTGGTCAGGGGTCCCGTTGGGATCGGCGAACCAGACGTCGGCCGGCAGGGCGTCGATGCTCTGCCGCAGGGTCCGGACATCGGGCAGGGAGTCGAAGGCGATACGGACCGGCCGCGTGGTGCCCGCGGTGATGGTGAGCAACAGGTCGTTCGCTCCCGGTCGTTGCGTGCCGACGAGGAACACCGTCGAACGGCCGAGCCTGGTCAGTGTGAAACGACGGTGCGCGGTGCGTCTGCGCAGCGCGTGCTCCGGAATGGTGATGCGCCGGAGGATCTCCCCGGGGGCGAGGACGTTGCGGTGGTCGCCCGTGACGAAATCGAGGGCGTCCACAAGACGTACGGAGCCGTCGGGCGCCCACAGCTCGTACTGCGCCTCCAGCGCGACCGTCAACGTGATCATCGGGCCGGCGGGCAGGGACATGCAGATGTTTCCGCCGACGGTCGCCGCGTTCCAGACCTTGAACGAGGACAGGAACGCCTCACAGCTCTGGCGGGAGAGAATTCCGGCGGTCCAGCCCTCCGGCCATGGAAAGGCGTACAGGTCGCGAATGGTGCAGGTGGCACCGATCTCCAGGCCCTCGGCCGACGGAACGAGAGGCTCCCAGCGCAACGCCGTCAGGTCGACCAGCCGTCGCAGGTCCGGCTGCTCCGTGGAATAGAGCCATGTCCCGCCTGCGAGCCAGGCGTCACCCGCGTGCCAGTCCCGGCCCGGCCGCTCGGACGGTCGCCGGACTACTTCGGTGATGGTGTTGAGGTCCATGAAAACCGACCTACGGGGAGAACTGACCTACGGGCCACGAGAGACAAGCGGGAATGCGAATATTTGTGACATTTTATCGCAGCATACGGATGAGAGCCCGGCCGAAAACAGCTGACAGTAGCCGTTGAACGACGGAAAGTCACCAACGAGTGCATAGGGCGTCGCTGACATGGGCCAGGAGATTCACCAGTAAAGGACCCAGCCGTCCGCATCTCGGATTCCATGCCCCTGCAGGGTGATGCGCCGATCGCCTGGATGCCGTTCGGGGATCGCCGCGATGCGGTGCAGGACCGGCGTGAGCTGTACGGCCATCCTGCCGACCCGGTATTCGTGCCGCCGCGCCGGCCTCGCCCTCTCGATCGTCTCGGACGTCTGGCCGAGTCGCTCCAGCCCGAGCATCTCCGCCTCGGTGATGTCCCAGACGTCCAGGGCTCCACCCCGGCGCGGCAGGGCGAGGGGCAGCGTGAACGACACGGCCTGCTCGACCGGGGCGATCGGGAAGGGCCAGCGCAGCCCCCGGTGCTGAAGGTCGAAGTGCTGACTCGGCCTGGGGGCGGTGGCGATGCCCTCTCCCTCGAAGACATGGAATCCGGGCAGGGCCACCCTCTCGTCATACCGGGCCGGTGTCGCCAGCAGCTCGGAGAGCACCTCGGCCACCCGGTCGAGGAGATCACCGAAGTGCTCACGCACCAGGTGGTTGTGCCGGTCGAGCCGGCCGAAGTACGTCTCCTCCGGAGAGTCGGAGGCCAGGACATCGAGGTAGGTCGCCAGGCCGAACGTGGAGCAACCGATGCCACGAGTCAGCCAGCACGGCCGCAGCGCCTCCAGGCGGTCGCTCAGCTCGGCACACCCCCGCTCGTCCACGACGTCGACATCGACGACAAGCGATTCCTCCGGCAGCGGATCCATGCGTCTCCTCGGGCAGTAGGCCCGACCAGGATTGCCGTAATGCCCGCAATGTGTCGAGAGCGACGGAGCGCAGAACATGCCCAACCAGCCCTCCGTGCGCCCGTTGTGACGCCCCGTCGCCGGATGTAATCTCGCTGCGGGGTCCGGGTTCGTCACCTGGGGGGACGATGAAGGTCGGCCTGGTTCTGCCTCTCGCCGAGTATCCGTGGCGACAGCCGTCCTACGGGGAGATCAGAGCGCTCGCCCTCCGGGCCGAGGACTCCGGCTTCGACTCGGTCTGGGTCTTCGACCACCTGCTGTTCCGCGACGCCCAGGGACCGAGCGAGGGAATCTGGGAGTCCTGGACGGTGCTGTCGGCCCTGGCCGAGGCGACGGATCGCGTGGAGCTCGGCACCCTCGTGCTGTGCACCGCCTTCCGCAACCCGGCGGTGCTGGCCAAGATGGCCGTGACCCTCGACGAAGTGAGCCGGGGACGACTCGTCCTCGGTCTCGGATGCGGATGGCACGCACCGGAGTTCGAGGCCTTCGGCATCCCCTTCGATCACCGGGTCGACCGCTTCGAGGAAGCGCTGCAGATCATCCTCGCGCTGCTGCGGACGGGCCGGGCGGACTTCTCGGGCCGTCATCACCGGCTGCGCGACGGAGAGTTGCGACCCCACGGCCCGCGCCCCGGCGGTCCACCCGTCCTGGTGGGGGCGCGCGGCCCCCGGATGACCGCGCTCGCTGCCCGGTACGCCGACCTGTGGAACGCCTGCTGGTTCGGCTCCCCCGCAGGTGCCGAGGAGACCCTGGCCCGGGTGCGGGAGACCTGTCTGCGCGAAGGGCGTGATCCGGCGACGCTGGGCATCACGCTCGGCGTCAACGTCCGGGTGGCGGACGGCACTCGGTCCGACGCCGACGGCGCGGGACCCCCGGCGGCCGACGTCCTCGGCGGCTCACCGCAGGACGTTGCGGACGGCCTCCTGAGGTACGCGTCGCTCGGCGTGGACCACCTGGTCCTCAACCTCAATCCGCACCACAGGGACACACAGCGGCAACTGGCCGCTGCGCTGCGGTTGTACCGCGCGGCGTCCCGTCCGACGACAGGAGTGCTGAACACATGACCTGGACCATCGACGAGTCACGGGTGCGGCCGTTCCTCACGGCCGCCGAGCGGCACGATGTCCCGGCGCTGCTGTGGAACGCCCTGCAACCGGGCCGGGCCTTCCCCGGGCAGCAGGACACCGAAGTACCCGATGCCGGCCGCCCGCCGGAGGCCCGGAAGCGCTTCAAGGACTTCAAGGACGGCAAGGACCACAAGGACGGAAAGGACGGGAAGGAGGTGAAGGAAATGAAGGAGATGAAGGATGTCAAGGACACGAAGGACGGCAAGGACAGGAAAGACACGAAAGACAACAAGGACGGCAAGGATTTCAAGGACGGCAAGGACAGCTTCGACGGTGCGATGGCCCCGCCCGGTCCCGCCGCCGTCGTACGGCAGCAGCGGGAGCCGTCGCCCCTCGGCCCGGCGGGGATGCCGCAACGTTTCGCGGCGGCGGCCGAGTTGCCGGACGACGGTCCGGAGCAGGCCGCGGCGGCTCTCCGGACCTCACGCATCAACCGCCTGCTGAGGAGGCGCGGTGTCGTCATCTGAGACACCCGGCGGCGACCCCTCCGGACTCGTAGTCGTCGCCGACCCCGAGGACCCCGTCGCGATCGAAGTACGCGACTTCGTACGGGACAGCGGCCACGAGGCGACGATCCTCGATGTGTTCGACGCCGCACAGCTGTTCACCGTCACCGTCGACGGCGCCGACGCGGTGGTCGAGCCCGCGCTGCCGATGTTCCTCCGGCTGCCCGCCCCGCCGCTGCAGCGCATCAGCTTCGACGCCGAGTTCCATCTCAGCGAATGCCTGGCCCACCTGTGGGCCGTGGCCACCCTGACCCCTGCGCCCGTGATCAACCGCCCGGAACCCGGCGGCCTCGGCACCCGCGTGTCCGCGTCCGCGGCACTCACCGAACTACGGGCAGGCCTGACCGGCGGGTCGCCGGAAGTCTTCTCCTCCCGGCCCTACGGGCCGCACGGCGAACCCACGGACGGCCAGGGAACCCAATGGTGGGTCCAGGACCTCGGCTCCTGGACCACGCGCCCCTGGCCCGAACTCCCGGACACCGTCGCCGCCTCGGCAGACGGCTCCGGCCCCTGTCGGGCGAGGTGGTCGGACCCCGAACCCCTCTTCGAGAGTGTGGTCGTCCTCGGCGACCAGGCCTGGCGCAGCAGTCCCGTCGATCTGGACCACCTCGGTCTGAAGGAGCGCAGCACGGCGATCGTCGCCCGGCTCGGACTCCAACTCTCGTCCGTGGTCTGGCGGTTGTCACCCGACCTCACACGGGCATGGCTCGTCGTGGTGGAGCCGTTCCCCGACGTGGAGCAGTTGCGCATGGTGTGGCTCGGGCTCGGGCCCCGACTCGTGAAGGTGCTGTTCCCATGATCTACGCGGTCGGCCTCGCCGCCGAGAGTACCTTCGCGCACTTCACCGCCGAGGCCGAGGCCCGAGGCGTACCGGTCGGCGTCATCGATCTGCGGCAGGCCGTCGAGGCGGGCGACTGGCACCTGGTCGTGGGCGGGGACCGCTCGGCCAGGCTCGGCGGCCGTGATCTCGATCCGGAGGCGTCCTACTACTGCCGGGTCGCCGATCTCGCGGCACTTCAGGAGGACTCCGAGTCGGCGCAGCGCTGGCGCTGGCTCACGACGGCACTCGCTGCGTGGCTGGACCACATCCCCGGCCTGGTGGTCAACCGGCCCTCGATCCAGTCCGACAACGGGTCCAAGCCGCTGCACGAACGGTCGTTGTCCCAGGCCGGGTTCACGGTGCCCGCGAGCATCACCAGCTCGTCGCCGCGGCGTCTGCGGGCCTTCGCCGAGGCCGGGCCGACCCTGGTCAAGGCGGTCTCCGGGGTACGGGCCACCAGCAGGCTGGTGAGCGCGGCCGACCTGGCCGGCTTCGACCCCGGACAGGGCCCGGTGCACCTCCAGCGGTACGTCGCGGGCCGGGACGTCCGCGCCCATGTCGTCGGCGACCGGGTGCACGCCGAGGAGATCGTCTCCGGCTCGGTGGACTACCGGACCGACCGGGACGCGGAGTTCACCCCCTGCGAGCTGCCCGGACCGCTCGCAGGGCAGGTGGTCCGCCACACCGCCGACCTGGGCATGGCCTTCGCGGGCTGGGACTTCAAGGTCGCCGGTGACGGCACCCACTGGTGCCTGGAGGTCAACCCGATGCCCGCGTACGACTGGTACGACCGGCGGCTCGGCGGAGCCATCAGCGCGTCGCTCCTCGGGCTGCTGCAGGGGGTGCGTCCGTGATCGACTCGCTGACCGTACTCACCGGGGCGAACAGCGCCGCACTCCGCGACACGGTGCACGGCCTGCGCCGGCACTGGACCTCTCGCGGCCCGGAACCGGCCGCCTTCTTCACCCTGGGCGCGCCGAGCTACCTCGACCTCGCACCGGACCCGGAGTCCGGCGTCTACCAGCAGCGGGCCGACCTCTCACGGCCCGTGCTCCAGAACTCCTTCGGCCGGCTGTACGCGCGCCTTGCGGATGTCCTCGGCGAGCATCTCGGCGCCCCGGTCCACTACCCCGAGCACCTGGCGCTGCCGGGCTTCCATGTCTGGCTGTCCGCCGCGGTGTTCACGAAGCCGACCGCACCCCTGCACTTCGATCTGCAGTACCGGGCCTTCTCCTGGCCCCCCGGCACGGACCTGAAGCGGCAGATCTCCTTCACCCTGCCGGTCCGGCTGCCCGCGGCAGGCGGCGGCCTGAACCTCTGGGAGGTGAGCCACGACCAGTTCCGGCATGCGCTGGAGAAGGGCTGGATCGAGTCCGTCGCCGATCTCAGTCGCTTCCACACCACGCAGTACGTCCCTTACACGGTCGGCCGCATGGTGATCCACTCCGGACACACACTGCACCAGGTCGCCCCCAGCACCCGCGTCGAGCCCGACGACGAACGGCTCACCCTCCAGGGGCACGGCGTGTGGTGCGACGGCCGGTGGCTGCTGTACTGGTGACGGCGGCGCCTTCGGCGGTCACGGTGGAGGCGTCGAGGATCTTGTCGCCGGACCCGCCTGCCTGATCACGCGCGAACTACCGGTCCCGGAAGCGCTCCTCGAGCATTTCCACGAGACCGGGGATCACCCCGTCGGGTGACGGGCTGTAGTGCGGCACGGCCCAGCGTGTGATCTTGGCGTCGATGAGCGTGGGCCGGCCGGAGACCAGTGCCGCACCGAAGGCCTCCTCGAACTCGTCGAGCGTCTCCACCCGGTGGCCGTCGGCGCCGCAGGCCCGCGCGTACGACGCGAAGTCCGGATTCCGGAACTCGACGAGAGCGGACTCGCCGTAGGTGGCCACCTGGAACATCTTGATCAACTTGAATTCCTCGTCGTCGAAGATGACCCAGATGACGGGAATGCTGTTCTCGACGGCGGTCATCAACTCGAAGCCGGACAGCGAGTAGCAGCCGTCGCCACAGCCGACGACGACCGTGCGCTCCGGGTGCGCGACCTTGAGTCCGATGGCTCCGTTCACGTGACCGGCCATCGGCCCGAAGGCCCCGGCCTTGCGGAAGTTCTGGCCCTCCTCCAGCTCCGCGTAGTACCCGAGCCAGGCCAGATGGGCCCCGGCGTCCGCGAGCAGCACGCCCTGCGGCGGCAGCATCCGGCCGATGGCCTGCGCGAGCTGCGCGGGGTGGATCTTCCCGGTCAGGTGGATGACATGCCGAGCCTCGTAGTCCTGGCTGTCGACCTTCACCGGCGGCACTTCACCGACCCGCTTCTCCAGCGCGTCGACGAGGGCAGCCACCGCCGCACGCGCGTCGGACAACAACGCGTAGTCGGGCCGATAGGCTTTGCGGAATTCCGTCTCGGCGATGTTCACCTGGATGAGCAGCTTGTTCTCGAACAGGTCCGCGCGGTAGTTGAACGTGGCGTGCTGGCCGAGGGAGTTCCCGATGCACAGCACGATGTCGGCCTCGCGGAAGGCCTTCCACGCGCTGGAGTGACCGCTGTCCGCGAAGACGCCCACCGCGAGCGGGTGTCCCTCCGACACGATGCCCTTGCCGTCCAGGGTGGTGAGAAGCGGAATCTGAAACCGCTCGATCAGGTGCTTTATCTCCGGTCCGGCTCCGGAGCGGACCGCGCCGAATCCGACCAGCGCCACGATCCGTTTCCGCCGCTCGATGGCGTCGGCCAGTACGGACGCGATCTCCTCGACCCTCGCCGGGTCGGGCCGCACCGGCGGCACGTCCAGTCGCACCGGCCGGAAGTCCGGCACCTCGACGCCGTGCTCGGTCAGGTCTTCGGGCACATGGATGTGCACCGGGCCCGGCCTTCCCTCGAACGCGAGGTTGACTGCCTCCTCCAGGACGTCACAGGTGTCGGCCACGTCGGTGAGCAGGAACGACTTCTTGGTCGTGGCCGCGAACATGGCCTGGGAGTCGGGAGTGCGGTTCAGTCCGGAGGTCTCGTTGAGCGAGCCCCATCCACGCCATTTCATCCGCGCGTATCCGGAGACGGCGAGGACCGGGTACGAGTCGGACATCGCCACGGCCAGCCCGGAGAACAGATTGAACGCACCGGGCCCCGCCGTGGCGAAGCAGAACCCCAGTTGTCTGGTGTACATGGCGTAGCCGCAGGCCATGAACGAGGCGGCCTGTTCGTGCCGCGTGATGACGGGCCGGATCTGCCGCGAGTGCTTCAGGGCCAGCATCAGGCCGGCGGCGTTCTCCCCGGCGCCGCCGAAAGCGGCGCGTACACCGATTCCTTCCAGGCCCTTGACGATCGCCTCGTACACCCTCATGGCTCTTCTCCTCCGTACTGGCGGTCGACGGCGGAGTTCTCGCGCGCCGCTCAGCTGGAGCTCGTGGTGTCCGCTCTTCGGCGATTCACCACTGTGCGGGGTCACCCGTGGGCACACGGGCACACATCCCTCTTCCGTCAGCGTAGAACAGGGTTGCCGCGCAGGCATCCGGTCCCACGGCCGCAGCTGCCGTCGGCCTGGTACTTCCGGCCGCACGCCGCGCGCGGAGGACGTCGCGAAATGCGAGCGGCGACGGGTTGCGCGAACATGGTCGAGTGGCCCGGCGGTGAGGAGACCCGCCGGCTGCCCCTCCTCGACCGGAGGCTCCGTGCCGCTCCACCCCCGCCGGAGGATGGAGGATCTCGTATGACGGAGACCGGCATCCGCCGACGGCGCTGCGGCGCTGCCGGCTTCATCGACGCGGCCGTCGAATCCGGCCGACGCGATGCCCGACGCATCATCAGCAACGCCCGCGACCGCGGTGTCCGGCATGTCAAGGCGTCCGCGGCGTGACGCGCGGGCGGTGGCGCGAACCGGCGTAGGAAAGGCATGGCGCAACCATGAGCAGCGCAGAACAGTACGAGCGGTACGAGGGCGGCAGCGCGGAGGCCGAGCGGCTGGTCTTCGAGGAACTCGCCAGGGAACTGATGCGTGTCCAGGTGCGGAACAGGAAGTCCAGCGGGGCAGCGTCCTTCGCCAGGACCTTCCATGCGAAGCCGGTGCTCGGTGTGGAGAACGCCCGGCTGAGAATCCATGACCAGGTGCCGCCCGAGCTGCAGACCGGCTTTGTCCGGCCCGGTGCCGAGTACCCGGTCACCGTCCGGCTGTCCAACGCCAGTGGCGCCCCGCAGGCCGACTCCCTGCCCGACATGCGCGGCGCGGCGCTCCGCGTCGAGGCGTCCGACGGCACGCACGACCTTCTCATGACGAACTTTCCGGTGTCCCACGCCCGCAACGCCCGTGAGTTCGTGGCGTTCGCCAGAACGATGGCGGGCGCCCGCACCCGCCTCCGGAAGGCGTTCGCACTGTTCGTCAAGTTGCCCTTCGCCGTCGGCTGGTCCACCGCCGCCCGGATGCGCCGCAATGTGCGGGCCGGAGCGCGCGGCGATGTGCGCAGCCTGGCCCTGGAGACGTACTGGAGCCGCGGCGCCATCCTGTGGGGCGAGGCCGGGCCGGTGCGCTACCAGTTGCGCCCCGTGCGGGGCGCACCCGACGCGCCCGCACCACCCCGCGCCGACCCGGACGACCTGAGCCGCGAGCTCGCGCAGCGCCTGGCCCGCGGCGACGTCGCCTTCGAACTGCTCGTGCAGCGATATGTCAACGAGGCGATCACCCCCGTCGAGGACGGCTCGGTGGAATGGCGGGACGACATCGCACCCGCGCTGCCCGTGGCCACCCTGACCATCCCCCGCCAGGACGTGGCCGGCGCCGAGGCTCGCACGGCCGCGCGCCGGATCGAGGAGCTGGCGTTCAACCCCTGGCACACCACGGAGGAGTTCCGTCCGCTGGGCAATCTCAACCGTGCCCGCAAGGCCGCCTACCAGGCGAGCAGCGCGCAGCGGCTGGGCTACCGCTTCACCACCGACGAGCCCCGGCGCAACAAGCTGCTGAGCGCTCCCGTAGGCGCCGCCTTCCGCGTCCTCAACCGGCAGGTGCCCTGGTACCGGCTGCCGTTGCCGGCCGGCCTGCTCAACCTCGTCTTCCTGCGCAAGACGTTGCGCACGAAGAACCTCATCGACACGGATCACCACGAGGCACCGCCCCGGCCCGTCCCGGTGCCGCCCCCGATCGACGAGTCGCTGCGGATCGGCCGCAGTTACGACGGCACGTTCAACGACCTGTCCGCACCCGCGATGGGGGCCGTGGGCGCGGCCTTCGGCCGCAACATGCCACCGGTGCTGCGCCCGGACCTGTTCGACCAGCCCAGCCCGTACGAAGTCAGCAGGCTGCTGCTGCACCGCGACACGTTCCTGCCCGCCCGCTCCCTGAATCTGCTCGCCGCCGCGTGGATCCAGTTCCAGGTGCACGACTGGGTCAACCACAGTCGCTACCCCACGGGTACCTCCAGCGTGGAGGTACCGCTCCCGCCGGACGTCGAGTGGCACAACACTCCGGGCGGTCCCGCGGAGCACATGATGCGCTTCGCCGAGAACGTGTCGATGACCGGCGACGGCGCGCCGGTCCACTTCGCCGACTCGGCCTCCCACTGGTGGGACGGCTCGGAGCTCTACGGCGGCGACGAGAAGGCCGCCCGCTCCCTGCGCGACACCGACGGCGGCGCGGGCCTGCGCCTGGAGGACGGCCATCTGCCGCTCGGCCCGAACGGCATCCCGCTGACCGGGGTCCGCGAGAACTGGTGGCTGGGCCTCAGCCTGATGCACACCCTCTTCGCCAGGGAGCACAACGCGGTGTGCGCGGCGCTGCGTCGCGAGTATCCGCGCATGGACGAGGAGCGCGTCTACCACACGGCACGTCTCGTCGTGTCCGCGCTCATCGCCAAGATCCACACCGTGGAGTGGACACCGGCGATCCTCGCCACCGAGGCGATCGACATCGCGCTGAAGACCAACTGGCAGGGCCCGCCCGCGAAGTGGCTGGAACGGCTGGGGCTGTGGCTCTTCGAGGCGCACTCGCTGACCGGTATCCCCGAGACCGTGCCCGATCACCACAGCGCGCCCTACTCCCTCACCGAGGACTTCGTCACCGTCTACCGGATGCATCCGCTGATCCCGGACGACTTCGAGATCTGCGACCACCGAATCGGACGGCGGCTGGACATCCTCGCCTTCGACGACGTGCAGGGCGCCGCGGCCGAGCCTCTCATCCGCAAGACCGGGCTGCCCGACTCGCTGTACTCGTTCGGCATCGCCCATCCCGGCGCGATCACGCTGCACAACTTCCCCCGCGCGCTGCAGCACTTCGAGCGGGACGGCGAGATCATCGACCTGTCCGTCGTCGACCTGGCACGGACCCGGCGACGCGGTGTGCCCCGTTACAACGACTTCCGGGCCGGCCTGCACAAGGAGCGCATCCGCCGCTTCGAGGACCTGACGACCGAGCCCGGGACGCTGGCGCGGCTGAAGGAGCTCTACCGGTCGGTCGACGAGATCGACACCATGGTCGGGCTGTTCGCCGAGAACCCGCCGACCGGATTCGGATTCAGCGACACGGCCTTCCGCGTCTTCATCCTGATGGCGTCCCGGAGGCTGCAGAGCGACCGCTTCCTCACTGTGGACTACCGCCCCGAGCTCTACACGCCGCTCGGCATGGACTGGATCGAGCACAGCGGCATGACCGAGGTCATTCTGCGGCACTGCCCGGAGTTGGCGAGCTTCCTGCCTCGCGACGCGAGCGCCTTCGTACCGTGGCGGCCGGTGCTGACACCGCCGAACGGTGCCCACAGCACGGAGTCCTGAGTCGGACGATGTTCCTGAGGCAGTGGCTGTTCCTGGGGCAGTGCCTGTTCCTGGGGCAGTTGCTGTTCCTGAGGCAAGGAGAGGACAGACCATGACGGTGTCCACCCGCCATCGGGGGCTCGAAGCGCTGCTGGCGCGGCCGCTCCTGGAGACCATCTGGCGACGGCGCACCCACCGGGTCGGCCGGGGTGCGGCCGTCCCCGCCGGCTCGATGAGCTACAGCTCGTCCGACGTACCGCTACCGCTCGGTGAGCTGGAGGAGGCGGTGCTGATCGCCCTCACCGGCTGCACCGGGCTCACCATGCCGGACCGGCCGTTCGAGGATCCGCGCGACGGCAAGCCCATCATGGCCAAGCCGAACCTCAACATGACCGGCCGTACGGCAGGCAGCCCCGACAACGCGCAGGGCACCCACTTCTTCATGATCAACGACAGTGGCACCTACTATCTGCGCAAGCTGCCGCCGTCACCGGACGCCTCCTTCGAGCCCGGTGCACTGGTCGAGCGGGCCAGGCAGGCCAAGGTGCGGGTTCTGGACCACCGCCTGGACGTCGCCGAGGGCATGCGCGACTTCCCGGCCTACCTGGACTCCAACCGTGTGCTGTCCAACCTGCCGGGCAGCACCGTCTTCCTGCCGGTCGTCGACCTCTCGCACCAGTACATCAACGGCCTGATGTACCTGCTCACCCAGCCGGACGGGGCCCGGCCCACGCTGGTCGACGACCGCAACTTCTACCGCCCCGCCGGAGTGCGCAAGTGGGTGCGCAACGGCTTCCTGAACAAGGACCTCAAGCTTCCGCTGGGTGTGCTGGGCCCGCTGCGGACCCAGATCGAGGCCGAGCTGCTGCTGCAGAACCTCATGCTGACCGCGGACGCCATGGGGCTCGGCGCGTGGATCCATGCCTCGATCAACCCCCAGATCATGCTGGGCGACCCGAAGTTCTCCGCCCGGTACGGGCGGATGCTGGGCTTCGACTTCGTCACCCCCCGCTGGCGCCCGCTGGACCTCCCGCGCTGGCAGCTGCCGCTGCCCCGGTTCGCGACCGCACGGTCCCATCCGGTCGGGCTCAGTGTCGACGGCGAACCGCTGATCACAGCGGCCTGTCCCCCGTACCACGCGTCGATGTCGGAGGCCGTGGACGCAGTCGTCCAGGCGAAGTTCGGTCCGAAGGGCATCTACCACGACAAGGACCTCTTCGCGGGCATCTACCGCAACGACTACGGGCAGCGCTACCTCGCCGAGGCCCGCGAGTACGACCAGCGGGTCATCGAGTGCGCCCGGGACGTGTGCGAGTACATCCACTCCACGCACGGCCGGTTCCCCGCACACGTCGACGCCATTCAGGTGCCGGGCATCTGGCTCCAGACGCACCATCCCGAACTCGGTTACTACGAACGATTCTTCCGGGACGGCCTGACCGAGGCGCACAGGGAGCACGCACGGCGGTGGGACACCTGACGGCTCAGAACTACGGTATTCCGCCAGATGCCCTCTGACCTGCACGTTGATCATTCCTGCCGAAACCATGTCATATATCAGATCATCTACATATCGGCGTGGTTAATAGTGACTCCGGCATATCCGACATTACGCTGCCGCTGGTGATCAGCGACAGCGAAAGGAATGCCGTGCCCCTCAAGCTCCACCATGACCGTCGGCCGGCCGTGCAGCCTGCCCTCCCGCGCTTGAAGTCCCGTGTCGGCGGACGCCTGGGACGGCTACGGACCGCCGCCGTGGCCGGGGCCCTGCTCGCCGGACTGAGTCCGGTGGCGGCCGGTGCGCCACAGGCCGCCGCCGCGACAGGACACAAGGACGATCCCACGCAGTACTGGAACAAGGTCCTGCTCCAGACGTTCCGCAATGCGCGGGGCTGGGACGCCTCGCCCGGCAAACTCTCCAGGTCCGGGGCGATGGTCTTCGCGGCGATCTACAACGCGGAGAGCGCCTATCAGTACACGTACGGAACCCTGAAGTACGAGCCGTACCTCAACCGGCCGCTGAAGTACGCCGGCAAACACTCGCGGCCGAGTCGGGACGAGGAGGAGCGGCTGATCGACCGCACGGCGTACCGGATCATCTCGCAGCTGTACCCGGGCGATCAGGCGTACATCGACGCCCAGTACAGGGCCCGGACCGGGCACTCCCCCCACTCCTACGACCCCCTCGACCGCCTGGTGGTCGACCCGGTGGTGAGGCAGATCAACAAGGCCCGGGCGGGCGACGGTTCGGACAACCCGGCGGTCTACAGCGGTGACACCACCACACCCGGAGCCTGGCGGCCGACGGGTGAAGAGGCGACGGCCGACGAAGCGGCCTGCAAGAAGCCGAGCGACGCGGTGACCCCGAACTGGGGCAAGGTGAAGCCGTTCGTGCTCCGCTCCGGCTCGCAGTTCCGGCCTCCCACCCTGCGCGGCTTCACTTCCTACGGCGATCTGGTGGCCAGCCCGGAGTACGCGGCCCAGCGCGACGAGGTACGACGGGTCGGTGCCGTCGACTCCACCGAGCGCACCTACGAGCAGACCGTCATCGGCTGGTTCTGGGACCATGACCTGAACGGCACCTACCACCCCCCGGGGCAGCTGCTCCAACTGACCGGGACCGTCGCCAAGAAGTTCAAGCTCGACACGTACGAGACCACCCACTTGTTCGCGCTGTCGGCGCTGTCGCTGGCGGATGCCGGGATCGCGGCCTGGGACTCCAAGTTCGACAGCCCGATCAAGCTGTGGCGCCCGGTGTCCGCGATCCAGGCGACGGGCGGCGCGAACGCGACCTGGGAGCCTCTCAGCGCGGACCGCACAGGGACACCGTTCACCCCGTGCTTCCCCGCCTGGACCTCCGGGCACGCCAACTTCACGGCTGCGTGGGCGAGCGCGATGAGGAACTTCTTCGGCCGTGACAAGGCCACGTTCATCGCACACTCCGAGGACCCGCACACCCTCGAGACGTCCCGCACGATCAACAGCTTCAGCCAGGTCGCCCAGGAGGGCGAGTTCAGCCGCCTCTGGCTGGGCGTGCACTTCCGCTGGGACGCCGAGGACGGGAGGGCGATCGGTACCCACGTCGGCGACTACGTGTACGCCAACGCGCTGCAGCCGACACGACATGGCCATTCACATCAGCGGTGAAATGACACCGTGCCCCACGCCCGCGGCAAGGGGTGACAGGCCCGGCCGTCACCCCCGCCCGCGGCCGGATCGGCGGCCCGGGTGACGGACGTTCGCCGATCGTCCTCACGGGAATCGCCTCGCGATCGCCGACGTGATCGCATCCGGTGCGTGTTCCTGAATGAAGTGCCGCGCGCGTGGCAGCTCGACCACGTCCAGATCGGTGAAGACTGCACGCATGCTCGGGATACAGGCGTTCGGACGGAAGACCATGTCCTGCATTCCCCACACCAACAGGGTCGGCTTGTCGCCGAGCCGGGCGGGCACCTCTCGTGCAAGCCGGTCCAGCAGCGGGCGTGCGGCACGAATCTCCTTGGGCATCATGGCGAGTCCGCGCCGGGCTTCCGCGGTGGGCTGCACCGCGCGGTAGTGGTCGGCCTCGGCAGCGGTGAGCCTGCGCCCCAGTTCTGCGAGCAGAACGCGCTCGACGAGGAAATTCTGCTCGAGAATCCGCCGCTGCATCGGACGGCTACCCATGATCACGCTGAAGGCCCGGTTCGCCATCGCTTCGATCGGCCAGAACACGGTGTTACCCAGCACGATCCCCCTCACCCGGTCCGCGCGCGCGGTGACCGCGCCCAGACCGATGGGGCCGCCCCAGTCGTGTCCCATCAGAACGAAGCCGTCGAGCTGCAGGTGATCGATCAGCTCGCCGAGGACCGCGGTGTGCTCGGCGATGCTGTAGCCGAAACCCGCAGGACGCTCGGACAATCCAAAACCCAGGTGGTCGACGGCGACACACCGGTACCGGTCGCGCAGGTCCTGCACGATGTGACGGTAGAGGAAACTCCAAGCCGGAGCGCCGTGACAGAACAGGATCGTCGGTCCGGTCCCCTCGTCGATGTAGTGAACCCTGCCGGCGGACGAGTCGAACCAACGCGACTCGAAGGGGTACAGATTCCCGTCGGGTACGAAGTCGATCAGCACTGGGCCCTCCCTCGGATGCCGGGCTACACAGTGTCCCGTCTCGGCGCACCCGCCGCACGAACGCCCTCCACGTCGGAGTCCGGCCTCGATGGCCGGGCACGGCCCTGCCTGTGTGTCTGAGCTGTTTGGCGGTGCGTCTCTCGTCCGTTCGCATGGTGGGTCTGGCGCGTGGGCGGCCGACGGAGACGGCACCGGTCGACGATCAGTGAACTGGCCGATGGATCGCAGGAGGAGCCTGCGACCGCTGCGTAAGGGTAGGTCGCTGTGATCGACAGGCGGGACGTGCTGCGAGCAGGTGTGCTTGGCGGCGTCGGTGGGGCGCTGGGGCTGCAGGCACCGGAGAGCGCGTCGGCGGCACCCGAGACAGCGGGACCGGTCGGCGCTCGGGACTGGAAGCGGTTGGCTGACGCGCTGTCCCCCGGGGCTACCCTCTACCGGCCGTACGGCTCCGAATACGTGTCGCTGGCCGTGCCGTTCAACCACAGGTACGCCGGAGTTCTGCCTGCCGGCATCGTTGCCTGCGCGACCACCGGGGACGTGTCCGAGGCGATCCGCTGGGCTCGCGCGGTAGGACTGCCCGTCGTACCGCGCTCCGGGCTGGGCCACAACTACGCCGGGTATTCCACCACCAGGGGCCTGTTGCTGAACATGGCCCGTATGAAGAGCATCGTCTCCACCCCGACGCCGGGCGATGCCCGCTCTCGGGTGTACGGGCCGATGAAGGTCGTGCACGACGCCGGTACCGTCACCGTGGGGGCCGGCGTCACCAATGGCGACCTGCATCCGCTGTTGGAGGACCACGGCATGTTCGTGCCGACCGGTCGCTGCCCCAGCGTCGGGGTCGCCGGGCTGGTGCTCGGCGGTGGCATCGGCTTCAGCGACAAGATGTTCGGCCTGACATGCGACCGGCTCGTTGCCACGACCGTCGTGCTCGCCGACGGACGCACGGTCAAGGCCGGCAAGGACACGCACTCCGACCTGTTCTGGGCCTGCCGCGGCGGAGCCGGCAACAACTTCGGTGTCCACACCTCGTTCACCTTCCAGTACGAGCAGTTCAAGGGCACCGTGGGCTTCTACCAGCTCCGCTGGAGCCTGGACTCCGTACTGCCGGTGATCGCCGCCGCGCAGCACATCGCCCAGGACACCGCGAACGACAAGCGCTTCCATCTGCGTCTGGGCATCGGGACCAGCGGGACGACCAGGACGCAGATCCATGCGAACGCCAACGTCAACGCCATCGGACAGTTCTACGGCACCGTCCAGGAACTGCGTGCCATCATCGACCCGCTGCTCAAGATCGGCACGGCCGAGGAACGCGCCCGCAACCGCGCTTCCGTCCGTCAGGTCACGCCCGGTGAAGCGAGTGAACTGCTGAGCGCCACCACACCGATCGATCGCTTCGCCACCAAATCGGCGATCCTGGACTCCCACACTCTCCTGACCGATCAGCAGGTCGGCGCGGCAGCCGAGCGCCTGCTGAAGTGGCCCGGCAGCAACAACGAGGACGGAGCCGGGTTCGCCATGTTCGCCCTCGGCGGTGAGATCAACCAGGTGGCGCCGAACGCGACCGCGTTCGTGCACCGCAACGACCTCTTCGTCTTCGCCGCCGAGACCTCGTGGGCGGACTACGACCGCCCCGACGTCGCCGAAGCCAACCTCCACTGGCTCAAGGAGTTCTACGACGACATCTTCCCCGGCAAGTCGCCCGCACAGGCGTACCAGAACTTCCCCGACCCGACGCTGAAGAACTGGCGGGAGGCCTACTACGGCACGAACTACGCCCGCCTGGTCAAGGTGAAGCGCACATACGACCCGACCGGCTTCTTCAACTACCCGCAGGCGATCGGCACGAGTTGAACCCGGGCGGCGAGGTTTCTCATCAGATCGCCGGCGTAGACATGGACGGGCCCTGGTCACCCCAGGACCCGTCTCACCCCACGGGACGCGCGGGGTCGTCAGGCGCTCAGTCCGTCACGACCAGAGCTGGTAGACATTTCCGTCGTTGCACTCGTGCGTGTAGACCTTGTTGTCGTCGTTGGCGTCGAGGCATTCGCCGGTAGCCACGTTCTGCAGCTTCCAGCCGTCACCGGTATTGATCTCGTGCCAGCGCTGGTAGTTGTTCTGGCCGCTGCTGCAGGCCTCCACGTAGGCGTCGTGGTCGGTGTACCCGGCGAGACAGGAGCCCGGGACCTCCGCCATCCGCTCGATCCAGACGTCGCCTCCGACATTGATGTCATGCCACTTCGCGGCGCCGAACGAGCAAGGGTAGAGGCCCACGTTGTTCCAGCCGAGGTGGTGGTCCCACATGCCGGAGAGGCAGCCTCCACCGCGCTTGTGGTTCCACACGACGTCACCGTCGGCATGGGCCGCGGTGCTCACCCCGACGACCAGAAGCGGCGCGACAAGTGCCGCCCCCAGCACGCGCCCAATACGCTGCCGAATCAATTTGGTTCCCCCTGTTTCGCACTTCGGTCATTTCTTCCGGACTCACCCGGAGTCCGGACCACGCGGGCGCCGGCTCCCCGCCGACGCCCCACGCAACCGTATGCAGCCGCCCATCGCCGAGCAGTACCCAAAGGCTGCCGGGACGCGTCCCGCCGCCATCTCACCGACGTGACCTGCGACTTGGGACACCGAGCCTCCGCATCCCTGGGACGTCCCACGATGCACGGACACCAACCCCGCCGAAGGGTTGGGTATCGCCCGCGATCGCCTAGCCGAGAACAACGGCACCGACAGCGCGGCCACCGAGTCTTGGTAGCCGGAACCGGCCCCTCAGTGGAATTCCGCCAGCCGCGGACGCAGCCCCAGCATGCCAAGGAGCATCGCCGCGCCCAGCAGCCCGTCCGTCCACGGAAGCAAGCCGTTCACCGTCGAGCGGCCCGCGCCGACGGAGGACGTGAAGTGGGCGCGGTTGATGCCCGCCACCTGGTCCAGCGCGGCCATCCACGCCTCGAAGTGGGCGTTGGACGTGCCGGGCTCCCAGCCCATGCAGAACTCGACCGCCTCGCGTTCCTTGCCGGCCGCGAGCAGCGCGCGGATCTTCCGGTCGTCGCGCTCGTAGACGGCGTACGTCTCCACCGTCTTCTCCGCGGCGCCCCGTTCGCCGGGGAAGGTGATGTTGTCCAGCTCGCGGCGGAACTCGCCGGTGAAGCGCAGATCGTGGTGGTCGGTCCGGTACGCCTGCCAGGTGGTGGCCAGTTCCGCATCGTACGTCGCCAGGGTCGCGCCCTTGAGGCGGTACAGCTGCTGGGACTTGGTGAGGAACGAGTCCGCGTACTGGTCGCGACGCTGTGGGTCGAGCAGGTAGCGGCTCTCGTCGGCGTTGGCGTCGTAGGCGATGGCACGGGCGCGCGAGAGCGCGACGACGGAGTCGAAGGCGTCGTGCCGAGCCACGCGCAGGTGATCGGCGGAGGCGGACAGCAGCTGTGCGCCGAGGATCACCGCGAGCAGCGTGCAGACGGTTGCGGCCAGCAGGCCCGGGTTGAGGATGCGCCGGAAGGTGCGGGCCAGGTACCACTGGAGGACGCCGAGCACGGCCAGCAGGAGCAGACCGAGAGCGAGGACAGCCATGAGCTGTGAGGAGAGGGCGGAGCGGGCCGTGGAGTACTCGGCATTGAAGACGGAGTTGTTCGAGGACACCAAGGCGCGTGCCGCGGGCAGGAGTTGAGCGCGCAGCAGGTCCGTCGCCCGGCGGTAGTCGGCGAGGGCGGCCGGCTTCCCGGCGTGGTGACCGTCGTTCTCCAGGGCTCGGCCGATCAGTTCCTGGTACTCGGCGAAGTCGTCGGTCAACGACTCCACCGTCTTCTCGTCGGCCTGGCTGCCCTGCGCGGCGACGGCAAGGGTGCGCAGGTCGTGGCCTACCTCGCGGCGGGCGTCGCCGTAGTGGCCGACGGCCTTGGTGTACGGCGTCCGCAGGCGCCCTTTCCCGGCATCGCCGCTGGACAGCAGCATGTTGGCGGCTTGGGCGTCCATGTCGTTCAGGGCCAGGTTGAGGTCGGCGGCGCTGGTGGTGCGGGGGGCGTCGCGGTCGGCCACGCTGCTCCAGGCGCCCTGCATGGTCAGCGCGGCCGCGAGCAGGAGCGCGGCGAGGGTGCCGGCGAGCAGGACCGTGGCCGCGCGCAGTAGACGCAGCCGCGCGGGCACAGTTGCCCAGTAGCGGCGGCGCAGAGCGACCCGCGCGGCCACGGTCCGTCGCCTCCGGCGCAGCCCCGGACCCGGTCCGGCCGTCCGCGAATACCCTCGTCTCCGCGGTCCGGGGCTGCCCCCGGGTTTGGCGACCACCTGCCTCTGTGGCGCTGCGCCTTCCTCGGTCCGAGGTTCCTGCGCCGACCCGGCCGTGAGAGTCACGGTCCCTCCAACGTCACGCCACGGACGGTCGCCCGTCCCCCGTTGGTGATCAGTCTGCGACGCGATTCAGCCACCAGCGGCTGACATTGACGGGCCCCTGACGGTTCCTCAGCCTTGTTTGACGACACTTTGACGGCGTCGACGCCCAAGACGTATGAGTGCCGCCAATTCCCTCAGAACAGGGCGGCTTCCACGGGCAACGAAGCTAGATTCACTGTCGGCCGCCGAAGGGGAGCCGCGGACGTCAGCGGCTCCCACGGCTGAGGAGCATCGCTCCGAAGCGGCGCGAAGGCGGACCTCTGGCCGCTGCCCCAGGCGCCAGTCCCTCCCTGTCCTCCATCGAGACACAAAGGTGCCCATGCTCTCCGCTGCCCCCGACCAGGCACCACCGGCACACCCCCGACCCGGTATCCGGAACGGACCGGAGCGAAGGCCGAGACGACGTGCGCCGAGCGGGTTGTTCGAGCCGGCCCAGCTCGTCCGTTCCTTCCCCGAGGCGCTGCGCAAGCTGCACCCGCGCGTCCTGGTGAAGAACCCGGTGCTGTTCGTCGTCTCCGCCGGCGCGGTCCTCACCACCCTGTCTGCCTTATTGCACCCCGCCGTATTCACCTGGGTCATCAGCCTCTGGCTGTGGCTGACGGTCGTCTTCGCCAATCTGGCCGAGGCTGTCGCCGAGGGCCGCGGCAAGGCGCAGGCCGAGTCGCTGCGCAGGGCTCGTACTGACACGGTCGCGCTGCGGCTCGAACACTGGAACTACGGTACGGACCTCGCCACGGCCCGCACGGAGGCCGTCGCCGCCACCGGCCTCAAACCGCTGGACGTCGTGCTGGTCGAGGCCGGCGAGATGATCCCTGCGGACGGAGACGTCATCGACGGCGTCGCCGCCGTGGACGAATCCGCCGTCACCGGTGAGTCGGCCCCCGTGATCCGCGAGTCGGGCGGCGACCGCAGCGGTGTCACGGGCGGTACGACGGTCCTGTCCGACCGGATCGTCGTCCGGGTCAGCGCCCGCCCCGGGCACAGCTTCCTCGACCGGATGATCGCACTGGTGGAGGGCGCCTCCCGGCAGAAGACCCCGAACGAGATAGCGCTCAACATCCTGCTGGCCTCGCTGACCATCATCTTCCTGCTGGTCGTGGTCACGCTCCAGCCGATGGGTGACTACGCAGGCGCCGTCCAGTCGACGACCGTGCTGGTCGCGCTCCTCGTCACTCTCATCCCGACCACCATCGGCGCCCTGCTCTCCGCCATCGGCATCGCCGGCATGGACCGCCTCGTGCAGCGCAACGTCCTCGCCATGTCCGGCCGCGCGGTCGAGGCGGCGGGCGACGTGAACACCCTGCTGCTCGACAAGACCGGCACCATCACCCTCGGCAACCGCGAAGCCGCCGCTTTCATGCCTCTGCCCGGCATCGAGGAACGGCAGCTCGCGGACGCCGCGCAGCTCTCCTCGCTCGCCGACGAGACCCCCGAGGGCCGCTCCGTCGTCGTCCTTGCCAAGGAGCAGTACGGCCTGCGGGCGCCTGCAGAGGGCGAGTTGGCGAACACCCGCTGGGTGCCGTTCAGCGCGCAGACCCGGATGAGCGGGGTCGACCTGCGCTGGGACAACGGGGCGGTGTGTGCCATCCGCAAGGGGGCCGCCCAGCAGGTGATCGAGTGGGTGCAGATGTACGGCGGCCAGGTGCCGCCGGAGGCACGAAGGTACGCCGACGCGGTGGCAGCCGCCGGAGGGACACCGCTGCTGGTCGCGGTGCACGACTGGGACGGACCGCGCGTACTCGGCGTGATCCAGCTGAAGGACGTCGTCAAGGACGGCATCCGCGAACGCTTCGCCGAACTGCGCCGCATGGGCATCAAGACCGTCATGATCACGGGTGACAACCCACTGACCGCGAGGGCCATCGCCGACGAGGCGGGCGTGGACGACTACCTGGCCGAGGCGACCCCCGAGGACAAACTCGCCCTGATCAAGCGGGAGCAGGACGGCGGCAAGCTGGTCGCGATGACCGGCGACGGCACCAACGACGCGCCCGCGCTGGCCCAGGCGGACGTCGGTGTGGCGATGAACACCGGTACGTCGGCCGCCAAGGAGGCCGGCAACATGGTCGACCTCGACTCCAACCCGACCAAGCTCATCGAGATCGTCGAGATCGGCAAGCAACTCCTCATCACCCGCGGGGCGCTGACGGCATTCTCGATCACCAACGACGTGGCGAAGTACTTCGCGATCATCCCGGCGATGTTCGCGGGCACATACCCGGGTCTGGAGTCCCTGAACGTCATGAGCCTGCACAGCCCGACTTCCGCGATCACCTCCGCGATCATCTTCAACGCACTGATCATCGTCGCGCTGATCCCGCTCGCCCTGCGCGGTGTCCGCTACACGCCGTCCTCAGCGCACGATCTGCTGCGCCGCAACCTGCTCGTCTACGGCCTCGGCGGGCTCGTGCTGCCCTTCGTCGGCATCAAACTGATCGACCTGCTGATCTCAGGGGTGCCCGGCCTCGGCTGAGCCGCGTCCGCCCGCCCGGCTGTCCCGTCAAGGTCCCGTATGCACACGTCAGAGCCCCGTCAGAGACCCGGGTTTCGGCTTGCCGGCGGATGCGGGACGGCTTCCATGGACGACGTGAACAGCGCCTGGCTCCTGCTCGACCGGCCGCCGGGTCCCGCTCGGCCGTCGCGTCGCGCGCCGCGCTGACCGGAAGCGTCCGCGTCCCGCCGACGCCATGTTCTGCGGACGCCGCGTCCCGCCGACGCCGCTTTCCGTGATCGAGGGGCGCCGTGACCGGCTCCGGCGCCCCTCGATCCTCGTTCTCTCTCTCGCCCCCGCACGCCCACCGCCCCCGACCGGGGCCCCGAGTCGGCGTGCCCGCAACCCGGATGGGATCATGTCCAACTCCAGCCTTTCGTCCCGTACTGTCCTCGTCACCGGTGCCACGTCCGGGATCGGCTACGAGACCGCACGGCAGCTCGCCGAACGCGGCGCCACCGTGCTGCTGCACGGCCGTACCGCCGAGGAGGCCCGGGCCGCCGCCGACCGCCTGATCGCCACCGCCGGTGTCAAGGCGGAGCAACTGGTCACCTGCTTCGCCGACTTCGGCCGCCTCGAAGAGGTCGAGGCGCTCGCCGACACGGTGATCGCCGCCCGCCCCCACCTCGACGTCCTCGTGAACAACGCCGGCATGGCGGCCCCCGAACAGCACACCGTGACCGCCGACGGCAACGAGATCGCCTTCCAGGTCAACTTCCTCGCCCACTACCTGCTCACCTGCCTGCTGGAACCGGCCCTGACGACCGACCCTGGCGGCCGGGTCGTGAACGTCTCGTCCTGCCTGCACCGCACGGCCTCCATCCAGTGGGCCGACCCCAACCGCGCCCGCCGCTACTCCCGCCTCGCCGCCTACGCGCAGTCCCAGCTCGCGCTGACCGTGTTCGCGGCCGACCCCCGCGTCACGGCGGTGTCCGTGCACCCGGGCGTGTGCGACACGGCCCTGCTGCCCCTGTACGCCCACGAGGGCGTCACTCCGGCAGAGGGCGCAGCACACGTGGTCCGACTGTGCGACCCGGCGGTCGAGATCGTCAACGGCGCCTACTACGACCGTGCCGAGCAGGTGGAGCCGGCTCCGGCCGCGACGGAGGACCGCACGGTCCGGCGCCTCAGCAAGCTGGCGGACCTGCTGGTCGGCCGCGCCGCTTGAAGAACCATTCCCAGCCCAGGAGTTGACGTACATGTCGAAGCGCGCACGCAAGAAGAAGGCCCGCCGCAAGAAGAAGGCCAGCCACGGCGGCAAGGCCAACCAGGGCTGAACGAGCAGTGCTGGGGCGGGCGCCTGGGAGTAGCGATCCCGGTCGCCCGCCCGGTCCATGTACATCCGCCACATCCAAGAGGCATTGATGATCGAGATCTCGCCGCCGGACCGCCTGGCGCTCGCACGCTGGTTCCCCACCAATTCCCCCGGTCCCGCCACGGTCGGCGAGCACGTCCTGGCCACGGGCGTCGGCCGTTGGTGGGCCGACCGGCCCCTGAAGCCGACCACAGTCGCCGTCTCCTGCGCCGGAGACGCCGTGCTGCGCGGCAACCCGGAGGAACTCACGCCTGGTCTCCTCGCCCAGCTGGCCGGCAACCGTGTCGAAGCCCCGGCACGGTTCCTCCCCGCTCTCGGGGCTGCCTTCGGGCGCCTCACCCCCTGGGAGCGCATGGTGTGGACGCTCCAGGCCCCGCCGCTACCCGCCACCGTCCCGCACGCGGTGACCGTACGGCACCTGGAACCGGCGGACACCGAAGCCCTGCACGCCCTCGGCCCGGACGCGTCATGGCTCTCCGCGAGCCGGGGCGGGCCGCTCGGCCTCGCCGCCTCCGGTCATGCCTGGGCCGCGGTGGGCCGCACCGGCCGCATCCTGGCGGTGGCCTGCGCCTACTTCCGCGGTACCGGTTACGAGGACGTGGCGGTGTACACCGTCCCCGACCGCCGACGCCACCGCCTCGCCCTGACCTGCGTCACCGCGCTGTGTGCGGACATCACCTCCCGCGGCCACACACCGGGCTGGAACTGCTCGGTGCACAACCGCGCCAGCCGCCTCCTGGCCTGGAACGCCGATTTCCGCCTGGTCCGCGAATACGTGCACCACGCGACCGGCAGCCCGGTGTCACACCATCGGCTCAGCGCCCAGCGGCGCACCCGGACGGCACGCACACCGACGGCAGCCTCACCGCACAGCCGTCCCTGCATCCGAAGGCGACCAGCCTGCAGGTCCGTATCACCTGGCTGCGTGGCGGCAGAGACGTCGTACAACATGACGCTGTACGTCCGGCTCCGACCCCAGAGTCCGGCCTCCTCTTCGACTGCACGCGCGTATACATACAAGCTGAGGCGGGAGCGCGTAAGGATCCCGTCAGGATCGGTCGTGGCGCGTTAGGGCTCCGTCAGCGGCGGTCGCCGGACCGCGCAGAGGCGCTTAGCGTCAGCCACATGCGACGGAGCAGACCAGTGAGCTCGGCGGGCGATCGCCACTGGCGTGGCAGCGCTCGGCTCGCGGTGAGCTGCGCCCTGGTCTTCTGCACGATGAGCCTCCTGGTCGACTGGGACGCGGGAAGCCTGACGCCGCTTCGCGCCCTGCTCTGGTTCACCTTGTCGGCCGCCGTATGCGCCGTACTGCTGCCACAGCGTGTGAGCGCGGGTCCCGGCTGGTTCGCGGTACAGACCCTCTGGCGACGGCGCACCGTCCGCACCGACGCACTGGCAACCGTACGGCAGTACGACGGCATCTCCTCCCACCTGGTCCTGCGAGACGTCCACGGCCACCGCCTGGAACTCGACCCCCGTGTCCTTGCCGCCAACCCATTGATCTGGCACGAACTCGACACGGGCGTACGCCGTTCCGTCGAGCGCGGCACTCTGCGCCACGGAGCAGACGTCTTGGAACGACTGGGGCATCGGATCGACGACGAGACCACGCAGGCGGTCCTCCGGGCGTCCGGGCTCACCTGACCGGGAACAGCGGCGGACATCAAGTGATCACGAGGGTCTGGCCGCCGAAGCGCTGTTGAGCTCACCGCCGCGCGGTGCACATCACCGGCCCTGTGCGTTCAGTGTGTCGGCTGCTCCCCTTCGTATCGTCCTGGAACGGACTGTCGATGACGATGCGGCCCAGGCCCAGCCGGAGGGCGGTCTTCAGGTCGTGCGGCGATTTGGCGTTGCCGTGCAGCACGATTCGCTCGGGCGGGAATCCGGTGGTGGCAGCCGGCTCCCGCTCGCCGGCCGAACAGATGTCGAGCCCCAGGCCTCCTCGTCCATCCAGTGGATCATCGCGCGGCGCAGGAAGGCCTTGGCCGCGTACAGGATCTCGGCTTCGGGGACGGCGTCCCGGTAGGTGCGGCAGCGGTCTCGGACCTCGGCCTCGTCCAGGACGTAGACGGGGGTGGCGAACCGGTCGGCGACCTCCGCGAGGGACACGCCGCCCACGGCGAGATGGCCCGGGCGGGACTCGGCGGTGGACGCCGGCCAGACCGACAGACCGGTGGCACAGGTGGTGACCATGGTGTCGTGAACGGTGGTCGTCGTGGCCTCCTCCCTCAGCCGACGCGCAGGGCGAGCGCGGGAACGACGGGGTTCACCGGCCAGGGGGCCCGGGCCATGAACAGCGGATCCACCGTGACGATGGTGACGCCGAGCTGCTCGGTCAGCGCGCGCAGCGCGGGCTCGGCGAGCCCGCGCTGCGCCTGCCCGGGGCCGAGCGTCGCGATCAGCCGTCGTCCGGAGGTGAAACCGACGGCCGTACGGTCGCCAAGAGGTGTGCGGAAGACACGCGTCACACGTCCCGAGGGCCCGGAGGATTTCTGCCATGGAATGTCCCTCCCCAGGGACCCGGGTGGGCCCGGGTCAAGTTGCTTGACGGCCCCGGACGCGGGAAGGCGGAACGGGGCTCACCACTGACGCTGTGCCCGCCCACCCCGGTCCTCCGCCGGCTCATGACGCGATGCTGACGGGCCTGGGGCGGATGCTGACGGGACGCTGACACCAGCGACAACCGACCCCCGATGAACGCCGTCGGATCGGCGTCAGGAACGGCGTGATGAATCGGCCAGGGTTCTCGCTCCCAATGGGCGATTCACGCGGCCGACGCCAGTGCGCTCCATGGAGACAGACGTGTGGAGTGATGTGGTGCCGACAGGGCATGTGTTTCTCCGGGCTCGCCCGGCAGCCCACGGCATTTGGTTTTCACGGCATGGGGAGAGTTGGCGTGATACTCGACGGCGTTCCGGCACCCACTCGCGACAGCATGCCCGATGCAGCGGCGCGCAAGCAGCGCCTTCGCCGCCGCCTGGAGCGGCTGATCGGCGTGGCCGCCACCGAAGGCAATGAGCTGACGCCTCTGCGCAATGGTGACGAGATCTTCCCCGCGATGCTCGACGCGATCCGTTCGGCCCGGCACACCATCGACATGATGACGTTCGTCTACTGGCGAGGGCAGATCGCTCACGACTTCGCCGCCGCTCTGGCCGACCGCGCCCGGGCGGGTGTGCGGGTGCGGCTGCTGCTCGACGGCTTCGGCGCCAAGGAGATCGAAGGGCGGCTGTTGGACGTCATGAGCACCGCGGGCGTGCAGGTGGCCTGGTTCCGCAAGCCCGCTCGGCTGTCGCCGTTCAAGCAGAATCACCGGTGTCACCGCAAGGCCCTTGTCGTCGACGAGCACACGGCCTTCACCGGTGGTGTCGGCATCGCGGAGGAATGGTGCGGCAATGCACGCAATCCTGCCGAGTGGCGGGACACCCACGTCCGGGTGCGGGGGCCCGCGGTGGACGGGATCGCGGCCGCGTTCGCGCAGAACTGGGCCGAGTGCCATGACGAACTGTTCGACGACCGTGACCGCTTCACGGAACATCCGCAGGCCGGCTCGTCGGTGGTGCAGGTCGTTCGCGGCTCCGCGAGCATCGGATGGCAGGACATGCAAACCCTGATCCGGGTCATGCTCACCTCCGCGGAGGAGCGCTTCCGGCTGGCCACCGCCTACTTCGCCCCCGACGTCTACTTCATCGACCTGTTGTGCGACACCGCACGCCGCGGCGTGCATGTCGAGATCCTGCTGCCTGGCCCTCACACTGACCAGCGCGCCTGTCAGCTCGCCGGTCAACACCACTACACCCGTCTGCTGCAGGCCGGCGTGCACATTCGGCAGTACCAGCCGACCATGATGCACGCCAAGATCATCACCGTGGACTCGGTCGCCGCCCTCATCGGTTCCACCAATTTCAACCGCCGGTCCATGGACCACGACGAAGAGGTCATGCTGGCTGTCCTGGACGAGCAGTTCACCGCCGCGCTCGACCGCGACTACGAGGCGGACCTGAAACTCAGCGTGGACATCGACCTCACCCGATGGAGACGACGGGCAGTGCTGCAGCGCGCCAAGGAGGCCGCCGTCACCCCGGTCCGGCGCTTTCTCTGAACCGACCGGCGTCCCTCGGCGGTGAGTTGAAATGACCTGTGGGCAAAGGGCCCGGCCGATAGGACGGCCGGGCCCCTCGACGAAGGCACACCTACAGGTCAGATCACCATCGGTACCAGCGGCCTCGGCCTCCACCGGCGCCGGTGGAGCGCATGACGAAGCCGAGAAGCCACAGCACCAGAACGGCTACGGCGACCCACCAGAGAATCTTGATGGCGAAACCGGCACCGAAGAGGATCAGCGCGAGAAGCAGAACAAGCAACAGGGGCACCATGATTATCAACCTCCTGAACGCCTTCTGCCCTGGATTTCTGCCTCCATTCACCAACGCCGCTTTGTTTGTGAAGGGAATTCGGGGGCACACGGGGGATACCGCGACAGCGGGATACGACCGACGGGGAAGTGCTCTTCCGTGACTTCCGGCGAGAAGGCCGGAGACGCATTCAAGAAGTCATCGGAGGTGAGAGCATCCGCTCCATGAAGAATGGAGATGGCCGGACGGCTCGGTGGTGGGCGGCGCTGCGCCGGGTACCGGTTGCCGTCTGGAACGACGACGTGACGGACTGGGCCGCTGCGCTGACTTATTACGCGATGCTGGCCCTGTTTCCACTGCTGCTGGTCATCCTCTCGATCCTGGGTCTCACCGTGCCCACAGCCAAGCCGGAGGTCATCGACCGCATGTCGCAGGCCGCCCCGGTCGCGTCCCGCGCACTGCTGCGCAGCGCCCTGCAGCAAATGGCCGGACAGTCCTCAACGGCATGGACGCTGGTCTTTCTCGGAGGTTCGGCAGCCCTGTGGTCAGGTTCCAGCTATCTCAGCGTCTTCCGCCGGGCGTTGCACGCCATGCATCGGGTCGATTCGCACCGGCCGGTCTGGCGAACCGCTCCACGCATCATCGCCACAGCCCTCGTCCTGATCACCCTGCTTCTGACGTCGACCCTGGCGTTGTTCCTCACCGGCAACCTGGCCCGGCGTCTGGGCCGTGCGCTGGATCTGGGGATCGGGCCGCAGGCCGCCTGGGACGCACTTCGATGGCCGGTCGCGGCCGCGGTTGCCATCGCCCTGGTGCTCGTCCTGTACCACTCGGGCCCTGCGTCCTCCCGCCCCGTGCGCAAGATGGCGCCGGGCGGCATGCTGGCGGTGGTGCTCCTGTTGAGCGTCTCGCTCGGATTCGCCGCCTACACCTCCCACGTCAGCACCTATCACCGGCTGTACGGATCGCTGGCCGGCGTCGTGATCTTCCTGATCTGGCTGTGGCTGTCCAATCTGGCCCTTCTCGTGGGCGCCCAGTTCAACGCGGAGTTGGCGAAGCCCGCTCATGGCCGGCGAACCGGTCGTTCGTGACCTCCGGCGCCCCTCCCCTGGCTGACGGCCGGTACAGGCACTACGACAAGCACGTGTTGACCCCGCTCCCGATGTGAGCGGGCCGCTCGGGGAGGGTGCTTGGCGCGGTCGGGTGGTCGTGGCACGCAAACGCCGCTTGCGTTCCGGTTCCCCGGGTAGGGCGATGGAATATCGGTGTTCCAGCACCACCCGGATCTCACTGAAAGTGATGCGCCCGTGACTCTTCCCGGCAGCGCCGACGACCGCGCCGAGGCCTCGGGTGAAGATCCGGGCGTCGGCGCGTACGAGATCGCCGACGCCGTGGAACGTCTCGCGACCCTGTGGTCCTTGGCAGCCCAGGAGGCGGCGGTGCGGTTGTCCCCCCACCAACTGCGAGCGCTTCGGGCCCTGCAAGCGGCACCGGAGGTGAACCTCACGGGTTTGGCGGAACGGCTGGGCATAGGGCTTCCCACCGCCAGCCGTCTGTGTGACCGACTGGAGGCGGCGGGGATGCTGGAGCGGGCCTCGCACCTGCGCAACCGCCGTGAGGTGCTGCTGACGCTCACTCCTCAGGGGCGCCGCGTTCTGGAGGATGTGGCCCGCCGGCGTGCCCAGGCCCTGGCCGGCGTGCTGGCGGCCATGGCACCCGCAGAGCGATCGGCGCTGATCCGTGGCATGAAGGCCTTCCTCCGCGCACCGGACGAAACTCCTGCCCGGTCTCCGGAGCCGACGTAGAAAGCGCGCCGTCTCGTGAGGCGAGGTCTGCCGAGTCGCACTCAGGATCTGACGCTGTGCCTACCGCGTGGCCTACGCCTTTGCGGTGGGCGCAGGTTCCTCGCCTTCGGACGGAGCCGTGCGGCACAGAAGGAGACAGACGTCGTCGTCGCGCTCGTGATCGTGCAAGAGGGGTTTGAGCAACGACTCGGCGCACCCGTCCAGGTTCTCCAGTTCGGATTCGCCGAGTGCGGCGAGGGTTTGGCCGAGCAGTTCGATACCCGGGTCGATGCCGTCGGCTCGCCGCTCCACCAGACCGTCGGTGTAGAGGACGAGCGTGGAGCCGGGAGGCAGTTCGGCCGTGTGGTCCTCGTACTCGAAGTCGAGGGGCACGCCCAGCATGACGCCGGGTCTGGCGTCCAGAACGCGCACGGCGCCACCGGGCGTCCGGACCACGGCCGGAGGGTGTCCGGCGGCGGCCCACACGACGTGGGGGTCGCCGGGCCGGAAGCGGGCGATCACAGCGGTCGCGTACAGGTTCGGCTGCTGGTGGCGCAGCATGCGGTGCAGGCGGGTGAGGATCCGGGCGGGGCTGTCGTCCTCGATCGCGTAGGCGCGCAGGGCGGTGCGCAGCTGTCCCATGATGACGGCGGCGCGCAGCCCGTGTCCGGTGACGTCGCCCACCACGGTCAGCAGGCCGCCGTCGGGCTGGGGGAAGGCGTCGTACCAGTCACCTCCGATGTTGAGGCCTCGGGTGGCGGGGAGGTAGCGGGCCGCCAGGCGCAGACCTTCGGTGGTGGGCAGGTCGGTGAGCTGGGCACGTTGCAGGGTCTCGGCGGTGTCCCGGTGCTGTTCGTAACGGCGGGCGTTGTCCAGGGCGATGGCAGTCCGGCGGGCCAGCTCGACCAGCATCACGCTGGTGTCCTCGTGGAAGCGGTCGCCGGGTGCGGTCAGGGTCAGCACACCCGAGGTGTGGCGCACCGTGAGGGGGATGCACAACAGCGGCCGGTCCGGGGAGAGTGCGGAGGGTGGGAGGTCGTCGACGCCCGGGAGTGCGCCGGGGTGCGGCCCGGCGTGCTGCGGACGGTCGAGGCGGGCGGCTGCGACCGCTGCGGCGGAGTGGGCACCGTTCGTACCTGCCGGTTCGTCGAAGAGCCAGACGTCGACCTTGCTCGCGTACTCGGGGACGAGCAGCCCGGGAAGGCATCGCAAGATGTCCTCCTGGTCGAGGGACGCGGTCACGACCGCGCTGGCGTCGCCGAGGAAGGTCAGCAGGCGTCGCGCCTTCTCGGCCTCGCCGCGCGCGGTTCGTTCGGCTTCGAGCAGGTCGCGCTGAGTTTTCGCGGCGGCGTCCAGTTCGGCGTGCAGGGCGAGCACGCCCTGGTTGGTCTGGTGCAACTCCTCGCGGTGAAGACGGAGTTGTCTCTCCGTCTCGTCCAGCCGGCGCAGGATCGGCGCGAACTCCTCGTCCGCCGCCAGGACCGCTTCGGCGTGCGTGATGTCGTCCTGGCCCGGCTGGGGCAGGTCCCGCGTCGAAGGGCCGGGACCGGCGACAGTGAGCCGCCAGGGGGGCGTACGGCGCGGCTCGGGTGCGAGGGACCTCCCGACGACCCGCACGAGTACGGTCTCGTCGGACCCGGACGGCGACACGGTGAGGGTCAGTTCCGTACCCCCCTGGCCGAGGACCTCACGCAGGTGCGCCGTGAGTGCCGTGAGGAAACGGGCCCGTTCGAGCGTAGGCACGCCCAGGGCCTCCGTGAGGCGCGCGGCGAACATCCGGGCGCGGACGGCCTCGGCGGCCGAGGTGACAGAGGTGACCTCGCGTACTTCCGGCGGCATCACAGGTGCCTGCCCGGGTGGTCGGAGGCCAGGACGGCCACGCAGGTGTCATCGCGTACGGGGCTGGCGGCGCTGCTCGCGTCCCGGAGGATGGTCGCCGCGACCACTGCCGGGTCGTGGATCAGCAGGTGGGGCTCGTGGGGCGGCACCCATCTGCTGGGCAGGCCGTCGCTGTGCAGGACGAGCAGGCTTTCCGGGCCCCAGGGCGAGCGGCGGACGGGTACGGTCGCCGGGAACTGGGCGCCGACGATGCCCGGGTGCGAGACCAGGTGTTCCCATGAGCCGGCGGTGTGCAGCCGGGCGCCTATGTTGCCGACACCCGAGAACGCCAGCTCCCCGGTGTCCGTGTCCAGCTGGGCCACGGCGACCGCCGCCCCGCGGGTGTGTCGTAGTGCCGGGTGCATCCGGCGCAGGATCTCCGGGGGTGACAGGTGTCCGACGCGGTGCAGCTCGTCCACTGCGGCGCCGGACGCCTGGGCGGCCTTGGCTCCGTGGCCGAGGCCGTCGGCGAGCAGCAGGGTCAGCCGTGAGCCGGAGACGACGCGGCTCCAGGCGTCTCCGGAGTGTTCGGCCCGGCCGAGCGGGACGTTGATCCCTCCGGCTCGGACGGCCGGGCCGATCTGCTCCGGGCCGGCGCCCTGGGCGATGCGGGCCACCGAGACGGTGCCCCGACGGGTGCTGTACAGGTCGAACTCGCCGGCGATGCGCAGGCAGGTGCCCAGGCCGGCGCCGAGTGACGCCTCGCTGGTGGTGTAGCCGTCTCGCATGGCGGTGGTGACGTCGCGGATGCCGGGGCCGTGGTCGAGTGCGACGAGCTGCACCGCCGGACCGTGGGGGCCCGCACCCGCACGCCCGACGAGATCGATCACCAGGCGGCCGCCACCGGCGTGCTTGAGCAGGTTGGTCGCCAGCTCGGTGGCCACCAGGACGGCGACCGCGGTGCGGTGGGCGTCGAGGCCCGCACGGGCGCCGGCCTCCTCGGTCGCCACCCGGACGTCCCGTACCCGGGTGGGGTCGTGCACCGGGATGTCCCAGACGCGTGTCATCGGGACCCCGCACGAGCACCCGGCATACCGGTGGCCCAGGCGGTGACGGTGACGACAGTGCCCTGATCGGGCTCGGTGTCGATGGCGAACTCGTCCATCAGCCGCTTGGCTCCGCTCAGGCCCAGCCCGAGGCCGCCCCCGGTGGTGTAGCCGTCGGTCATCGCGAGTTCGACGTCGCGAATGCCGGGGCCGGTGTCGATGAAGCTCAGCCGGAGTCCCCGCGTCGGGCCGTTGGCCAGTGGGGTGATCTTCGCCTGCCCTCCACCGCCGTGGACCAGGGTGTTGCGGGCCAGCTCGCTGGCCGCTGTGACGATTTTCGTCTGCTGCACGAGCCCGAATCCCAGTTCGGCCGCCAGCTGCCGCACCTGGTGACGGACCCACGCGAGATCGGCGTCCGAGCCGATGGGCAGGCTGGTCGTGGTGGCGGGTTCGAAAGTCGGTGTCACGTACACCCCTCATGGGTGCCCGGGGTGGCGGAGGGACCTTGGCGGAGCAGCTCGAGAGCACGTTCGACATCGAGCGCGGTCACCAGGCCGGGCAGGGTCAGGCCCAGCTCGACCATGGTGATCGCCACGGCCGGCCGCATCCCGCACAGGACGGTACGAGCGGCCAGCAGACGGGCGCTGGACGCGATCTCGGCGAGGACCCGGCCCAGGAACGAGTCGACGATCTCGACGCCCGATACGTCGATGACCACGCCGGTCGCCGTACTGTGCGCGATGCGGTGGGTGATGTCCTGCTGGAGCTGCTCGGCCATGCCGTCGTGCAGCTCACCCTGGAGGCTGACCAGCAGGATGCCCTCCATCGCCAGGATCGGTACCGCGGCCGAGTAGCCCGGGCGGGGGACGGTCATCGCGGGTTCACACCGGCCGTACGGTGCGAGATCTCCACGCCCTGCCGGTCGAGCGCGTAGGCCAGGGCGTCGGACAGCGAGCTGCGCGTGACTACCGAACTCAGGTCGATGCCCAGGTACACGATGGTCTGCGCGATGGCGGGGCGGATGCCGGAGACGATGCATTCGGCGCCCATCAGCCGGGCCGCGGCGACCGTGTTCATCAAGTGCTGCGCGACGAGCGAGTCGACCGTGGGGACGCCGGTGATGTCGAGGATCGCGTAGCGGGCCCGCTGGTCCACGATGGCCTCGAGCAGTGACTCCATGACCACCTGACTGCGGGCACTGTCCAAAGTGCCGATCAGGGGCACCGCGACGATGCCCTCCCACAGATTGATCACGGGAGTGGCCACTTCGATCAGCTGCTGCCGCTGCCGCGCTATCAGTTCCTCGCCGGCGCTGACCGTCGTCTCCATGATCACCAGGCGCAGGGTTCCCATCAGCACGGTCAGAGCCAGCAGGAGGTCCTGTGCCTCGGGGGCGGGCAGGCCGGAGCTCTCGCCGCGCAGCAGTTCGGCGGCCGCCACTCCCAGGCCGGCGGCCTCGTCCGCGATCTGGGCCGGGCTGAACCCCCCTCGGGACCGGGAGGCCGCCATACGCCCCAGCTGCTCACGCGCCGAGTCGAACCCGGGGGCCGCGATGTCCTCCAGCCGCCCGCCGGACGCCACCTCGGACAGGGCGTCCACCACGGTCTTGCACGCGTCGACGGCCTCGTCCCGGGAAACGGTGAAGACCGTACGGAAAAGAGGCGTGTCCGCCCATCGCTGGGCGATCTGTTCGCGACGGCGCTCCAGGAAGGCCCCCAGCTCCCGCGTCGCCGACTCGGCCGCCGCCTGCTCCGACACCTGCATCGTCTCCCTTGAGAACAGACCGCTGCACCACGACCGGCACAACCCCGCCAATTATTGCCACATGACAAGTAATAATTCCGCACGTACCGCGGAAGCGACACAGCATCGACACATCCACGGCCGGAGACCGGCGGCTCAGCGTCCGTGCCAGTCCAGACACACCACGAGGGCGTCGTCCTTCGGAACGGACTGCCCCCGGTGACCGGTCAGCTCGCGCAGCACCGCACGCGGCACCTCCGCGGCCGGCAGGAGACGAGTGGACATGATCGCCCGGGCCAGGGCCACATCCCCGTACGCCTCCCCGACGGGCGAGGCGACCGCATACACGCCGTCGCTGACGAAGACGAGCCGATCGCCGGGCTCGACCTGGAAGTCCTGGGCGGCGTAGTCGGTCTCTTCGAACATGCCCAGCGGGAGCTGCGCCTCGAAGGTGACGCGTTCGACCACGCCGTCGCGCAGCCGCAGCAGTTGCGGGGACCCGGCGTCCACGAGCTTGGCCCTGCCCGTGGCGAGGTCGAAGTCGAGCATCAGCACCGACAGGTAGCAGCGCCCCTGGTAGTGGGCGTACACCGCCTGATCGGCGAGGGCGGCCTGGTCGTCGATGGCGATGCCGGCCCGCCGGGCGTTGCGCAGGGCGTTGATGGCGAGGTTCGTCAGCAGGGAGGCTTCGATGCCCTCCCCCATTCCATTGGTGACGTAGAGCGTGAGGCGGTCCCCGGTGGCGGACCAGTCGAAGTTGTCACCGTAGATCGCGTACGCCGGCTCCAGCTGAGCACCGAGTTCGTACTCGGGCCGGGAGCAGGAGCGGCCGGGCAGGAGCTGCCACTGCATCTCGGCGGCCAGGGTCAGCCGGTCCTTGCGCCTCGCCTGCAGGTACAGATCGGTGTCGCGCTCGGCCACGACCACCTCATGCCCGAGGACTTCGGCGATGTCCGTGAGCTCGCTCAGCGGGCCCCGTGCCTCCTGCTCGTCCGGCAGGGTGACGGTCAGCACGCCCAGGCGGTCCCCGCGCACCGTGACCGGCAGGTGGACGCGCACCGCACCGCCGTGGACATCCTCCACGAACGGCTCCTGGGCGCCGAACGCGCGGCCGGCGGGGCTGTTGTGCACCGACACCGGTTCCGCGGTGAGGGGCAGCACCGACACCGGCTGCAGGACGGTGAGGCCGTAGTCCGCCAGGTACAGCTCCACGGACTGCGCCGCGTACTCCTGGACGAGCACACGACGCACGGCGTCGAGCAACTCGTGGGGGGCCGCCGTGCGCAGAGCGCGCTCAGCGGTCACAAATCTGTTCACGATGGTAAATACACCAACCCTTCGACGGACACACACGAACCTCGCTCAGGCGACGAGGCCACCCGATCCGAGCCGCGCCGGCCGCCCGACCCATCTCTTGCCGCTCCCGGCACCTAGTACGCTGGCGACCGTCCCAGGTGCCTGCGAGAGTGTGACGGTGACTGTCTTCCGCCCCCGCCCCGAGCCCGTCGAGGTCGCGCGTGTGACCTTGACGGCGGTGGAGTTGCTGGAAGTCCTGTGGGGCCGGGCCTCGACCGCGCCGGCTTCTCCGTCCCAGATGCGTGTCCTGCTCATGCTCGAGCACCAGGACGGCATCAACCTGCGCTCCCTCGCCGATGCCCTCGCCTCCACGCCCCCGTCCACCAGCCGGCTCTGCGACCGGCTGGTGGCCGCCGGCTTCGTCGAGCGCGAGGTCAGCCCCACCGACCGGCGCGAGGTGCGGCTGCACATCAGCGACCGCGGTCGTGCCTTCCTCGACGACCTGCGGGCGCGCCGGGAGCAGGAGCTGCAGGCCGTGCTGGAGCTGATGCCCGCCGCCAAGCGGACCCAGTTCCTCGCGGGGCTCGAGGCGTTCTGCGACGCGGCTGCGACGCAGATACACGACAATGCCCCGCACACCGGGGAGCGGACGGCCTGAGCCCAGGCTCCAGCCCCTGATCGCCCCGACAGCGCGGGGCGCGGACGACCGGCACACGGAGCCGTCTCCGCCCACCGGAACATCGCAGGTCCTTCCCCGTGCAGCACGACGCCGCTACTTTGTTGCCTCACGGCCATAATTGTCAAACGGCAACAGTTGCAGGTGAGCGGTGACGTGTGGGCGTCGAGGCAGAGGGCGGTTCTCCACGCGTCTGCGGGGCCCCGCTCGACCGGCAGGACCCCGCGAAATGCGCTCACATCCGGTATTTCCTCTGCTCCGCGAGGACACCGTGCCGCCGTCCGGCTGCCGGGCTGCCGGCCGTCAGGTGGTGCTGAGCATGCCTGCGCGCAGACGTGCCAGGAGGCGGGAGGTCAGCCGGGAGACGTGCATCTGGGAGATGCCGAGACGTTCGCCGATCTGGGCCTGGGTGAGCTCCTCGACGAAGCGCCAGTGGATGATCTTGCGGTCACGTTCGTCGAGTTCGGCGATCAGCGGGGCGAGGGCGTGGAAGTCCTCGACCAGGCCGAAGGCGGCGTCCTCGTCACCGATGAAGTCCGCCAGCGCGGACTCGCCCTCCTCGCTCCCGCCCAGCGCCGCGTCCAGGGAGGCCGACTTGTAGCCGTTCGAGGCGAGCTGGGCCTCGACGACCTCGTCCTCCGGAAGGCTCATCAGCTCGGAAAGCTCTTTGGTCGCCGGTTCCCGGCCCAGCCGGCTGCGCAGTTCCTCGTTGGCGCGGGCGAGTTGGACGCGTGCCTCCTGCAGCCGACGCGGCACGTGCACGGCCCAGGAGGTGTCGCGGAAGAACCGCTTGATCTCACCGACGATGTAGGGAATGGCGAAGGTGGTGAACTCCACCTCCCTGGTCAGCTCGAACCGGTCGATGGCCTTGATCAGGCCGATCATGCCTACCTGGACGATGTCCTCCATCTGCTCCGGACCCCGGCTGCGGAACCGGCCGGCAGCGAAGCGGACCAGTGACATGTTCATCTCAATGAGCGTGTTGCGCGCGTACTGGTGCTCGGGCGTGCCCTCCTCCAGCGTCGCGAGCTGCTCGAAGAACAGCCTCGACAACTCCCGCGCATCCTTGGGCGCGACCTGTGAAGGATCGGCGATCTCCGGCACGCCCACCTGCTCGGCAGTCTGCACGGTCGTCGTCGCCATGATGTGCCCCTCCCAATCAATCAGCCTTGTCTCAGCCGGTTCATGCTCCAGCAAGCACCCGCATACCCCGTGCGCCGACCAGCACTCCTGTGACCATGCATGCGCGGCCGGAATGACGCGGCCGCTCACCCGAGATACAGCTCGAGGGCGACTTCCGCGGCGGCTTCGACCTGGGCGGGGCAGCGCCCATGAGTTCGGTCGGACCCGCGGCGGCGGGGCACTCCCGGAAATGTGTACTCCCGGAAAACTCCGTGCGTGGCACACGATGCCCACTGACGCATACGGGCGCTTTCCTCCCCCTGGCGCCATGGATCCGAGCACATACTCACCGGTTGTATGGCGCCCGACGGACCGGACGTGCCACGATGCCGCGCACCAACTCGCCGTTGAGGAGCGGGAGTACGAACGTTCCTTCCGAGCAGGTGAATGGTCCCCCGTTCCCACTGGGAGGTGCTCCGATGGCCGACGAGGACCTGCGGACTCATTTGTGTCGTCTTGGGCTGACCCGCCGACAGGCGGAGATCTATATGGCTCTGCTTGCCCTCGGCCCCTGTGAACGAGAGAGTCTGGACAAGGGCCTGGGTCACGGCCGCGGTGACCGGAAGAATGGAAGTCCCGGCGAAGAAACCCAGGACCAGAACCATGATCAGGACCCTTGCCTGGAGCGGGAGTTGGCTCAACTCCGCAAGCTGGGCCTGATCACCGTCACCGGGGCCGACGTCCCTGCACATGTGCCGGTCGAACCGACGATTGCGCTGGAATTCCTGGCGCATGCCCGCACGGCCGAACTCCGCCGGTCACACCAGGCCGCCGTCAACGCCTATCGCGGCTACCGGCGCTCCGTCAGCCCACAGGCCACCGACAATCTGGTCGAGGTCGTCACCGGTCCATCCATCGCCGAACGCATCTGGAACATCGAAGAAGCAGCCGAGAGCCAGGTCCTGCGCTTCGACTCGCCGCCTTATCACACCCACGGCAGCGCCAACCCGATCGAGGTCGAGAAGCTCAAGAAAGGTGTCGAGTACCGGGTCGTCTACTCCAGATCCGCGGTGGAGAATTCCGCCTACTACAGCATCAACATCCAGCCCTGCATAGCCGCCGGGGAACATGCCCGTGTCCTTCCGACCGTCCCCGTGAAGCTGACCATCTTCGACCACCGCCTGGCCATCGTGTCGATGTCCTTCGTCGAGGCCGAAGTCAACGACTCGCTCCTCATAGTCCACCCTTCCAGCCTGCTGTCGGCGCTGACGGGACTGTTCGAGACCTCATGGCGGACGGCTCTGCCCATGCATCTGAACGAACACGTGCCCTCGGCACTCAGCCCGATGCATCGCCGCATCCTGGAGCTGCTGGCCACCGGCGTGACCGATGACATCATCGCCGAACTGCTGGGCGTGAGCCGCCGCACGCTGTCCCGCCATCTGGAGCAGCTCAACACCCGTGCCGGATCACTCACCCGGTTCCAGATGGCCTTGCACGCGACCCGTAGTGGATGGATCTGATCCGCAGCGGACCGCCGATCGGGGCGGGCATCAGCACGCCCCCGCCGCAAACATCCGCAGTACGGGCAGTACCGCCCAGCAGCGCTTCCCTGCCGACAGGCTTGCGCTGCCGTTGAGCGGGGCTGCCGTCGACGGCCTCCTCGCACTCGTGCCCTTCTTCGCCACTGGCGACACATCGTCACCGCGAGGGCCCAACTGGCGCTAAACCAGTCGCACTTGGATCCCGGGGGACCTCCCATCCCCCTCTCTCCCTGGAGCCGACGTGCGCCCATCTGCCCGAATAGCCGCTCTCGCCGCCCTGGTGGTCACCGCCGCCCTGTCCACACAGGTCTCCCACGCGGCTGACACGAAGACACCGCCCGGCGGCGAGATCCGCACCACGGCCGACGCCCTCACGGGGAGGTACATCGTGGTCCTCGAGGACACGGCCGCCGCTCCGGTGCGGGACACGGCTCTGCGGCTCGCCCGCGCCCACAGCGCCAGAATCCGGCACACCTACAACACCGTGCTGCGCGGTTACGCCGCCGAGATGACACCTGAGCAGGCACGTGCGACGGCCGCCGACCCTCGCGTGGCCTACGTGGAGCAGGACGCGGAGCTGCACGGCTCCGCCACGCAGAACAACCCGCCGTCCTGGGGCCTGGACCGCATCGACCAGCGCAACCTCCCCCTCGACAAGACCTACACGTACCCCACGACCGCGAGCAATGTCACCGTCTACCTCGTCGACAGCGGTCTGCGCACCACCCACGAACAGTTCCAGGGCCGTGCCTCCATCGGCGCGGACGAGGTGGGCGACGGCCGCAACGGACAGGACTGCCTCGGTCACGGCACCCATGTGGCCGGAACGGTCGGCGGCAAGGACTACGGCGTCGCCAAGGGCGTCAAGCTCGTCGCCGTCCGCGTCCTGAACTGCAACGACTCCGCGAGCACCTCGTCCATCATCGCCGCCGCCGACTGGATCACCGCACACGCCGCCAAGCCGGCCGTGGTCAACATGAGCATCAACGGCCCACGCAGCAGCAGCGAGGACGACGCGATCAAGAAGTCCGTCGCCTCCGGTGTCACCTGGGTCGTCTCCTCCGGCAACAACGGCAAGGACGCCTGCAACAACTCGCCCGGGGACATCACTTCGGCGATCGTGGTGAACAACGCCGACTCGAACGACACCCGGCGCTCCAGCTCCAACTTCGGCCGCTGCACGGATCTGTTCGCGCCCGGCACCGGCATCGTCTCGGCGTGGAACAGCGGCGACACCGCCACCCACTCGCTCTCCGGCACCTCCATGGCGGCTCCCCACGTCACCGGTGCCGCAGCACTGTGGCTCTCCGCCCACCCGAACGCCACGCCCGCGGATGTACAGACGGCGCTGACCAGCAGCGCCACGCCCGACAAGATCCGCGACGCGGGCAGCGACACCCCCAACCGCCTGCTGTACACGGGCAGCACCACTGCCGGTGCCGGCAGGTAACCCCACCGCCCCACCGATCCTCGCCAATCCCCACAAGGACGGTTACACGATGCGTCTTTCCCGCGTCGCCCCACTGCTGTGCGCACCCGCGCTGGCACTCCTGGCCATGCACGTGCTCCCGGTGAAGTCGGCGGAGCACGCCCACAACGGCTCCGCGGCCAAACCGGTCGCCTCGGCGATCCCGCAGTACGACCACGTCGTCATCGCCATGTTCGAGAACAAGAACTACACGTCCGTCAAGGGCAGTTCCAGCGCCCCCTACCTCAACTCCCTCGCGTCCCAGGGAACGCTGTTCACCAGCTCCTTCGGCCTGACCCACCCCAGCCAGCCCAACTACATCGGGCTGTTCTCCGGCTCCCAGCAGGGCGTCACGAACGACGACTGCCCCAAGTCGTTCCGGACCGGCAACCTGGGGCAGCAGCTCCTGGACGCCGGCAAGACCTTCAAGGGCTACTCCGAGGCCCTGCCCAAGGCCGGCTCCACCGACTGCACGAGCGGCAAGTACCGGCGCAAGCACGCCCCCTGGGCGGACTTCCCCACCGTGAGCGGCTCCGCGTACAACGTGCCGTTCTCCTCGTTCCCCAGCGACTTCACGAAGCTGCCGACGGTGTCGTTCGTCATCCCCGACATGTGCAACGACATGCACGACTGCTCGATCGGCACCGGTGACTCCTGGCTCAAGAAGCACCTGGACCCGTACATCCAGTGGGCCAAGACCCACAACAGCCTGTTCGTCGCGACCTTCGACGAGGACAACTTCACCAGCGTCAACCAGATCTACACGGTCGTGGCCGGCGCCCACGTGAAGGCGGGTCACCAGTCCAGCACCCAGATCAACCACTACAACGTGCTGCGCACCCTGGAAGACATGTACGGGCTGCCCGCCCTCGGCAACGCCGCGAACAAGTCCGCGATCACCGACGCCTGGGACACCTCCTCGGCCGCCTCCGCCAAGGGCTGACCCAGCCCGACGCGAACCCGCCGGCGGCCGGAACCCCACACCTGATTCCGGCCGCCGGCCCTCCCCCGCCGCCCCGAGGAAGCGAGCACGGCCGTGTATCTGTCCACCGTCGACCGACCGCCGAAGGACCGCCCCGACCGAGGCCGGCGCGCCGGCCCGGCCTCGGTCGGGGCCAACGTCCTGGCACTGGGAACGGTGAGCCTGCTCACCGATGTCTCCGCGGAGATGGTCACGGCCGTCCTCCCGCTCTACCTGGTCCTCACCCTGCACATGGGTCCGGCGGCGTACGGCATGGTCGACGGCCTGTACACGGGGGCGACGGCCCTGCTGCGACTGGTCGGGGGCTTCGTCGCCGACCGCTTCCGCAGGCGCAAGCCCGTGGCCGCGGTCGGCTACGGTGTCTCGGCGCTGGCCAAGCTGGGCCTCGTCGCCGCCGGCTCCTCGGTGCCGGCCCTCGGTGCGGTCATCGTCGCCGACCGCACCGGAAAGGGGCTGCGTACGGCCCCGCGCGACGCGCTCATCACACTGTCCGTCCCCGAGCCGCTGCTGGGGAGGGCGTTCGGGGTCCACCGTGCCATGGACAGCGCGGGTGCGTTCGCCGGGCCGTTGGCCGCGCTCGGCGTGCTGGCGGCCGTGGGAACGGTCACCCCGGCCGCCTTCGACGCACTGTTCCTCACCAGCTTCTGCGTGGCCGCCGCCGGCCTGCTGGCCCTGGCGTTCCTCGTCCGCGACCACCGCGACAAGCGCCCGCCGACCGCGCCCGTCACCCTGCGCGCCGCCGCTGGGCTCCTTGGCGAGGCGCCCGTCCGCAGGCTCCTGTACACCGCCGGGCTCCTGGGGCTGGCCACCGTCGGCGACGGCTTCGTCTATCTGCTGCTGATGCAGCGCCACACCGTGACGACCGGCTGGTTCCCGCTCCTGGCCGTGGGCACCAACCTGGTGTACCTGCTGCTCGCCACTCCCCTCGGTGCGCTCGCAGACCGGTTCGGCCGCCGCACGGTGCTGTTGTCCGGTTTCGGAGCGCTGGTGGCCGTATACCTGCTGCTGGGCAGCCCGTTGGACGGCATGCCGCTGGCAGTCGCAGTGCTCTGCTGTCACGGCGCCTTCTACGCCGCCACGGACGGAGTCCTGATGGCCCTGGCCGGCCCCGCCCTCCCCGCCGACCTGCGTACCACCGGCCTGGCCTGCGTACAGACCGTCCAGGCCCTGGCCTACTTGGCCTCCTCGGTGGCCTTCGGCGCCGCCTGGGCGAACTGGGGAGGCACCACCGCGGCCTGGGCCGCCGCGGGCGCCGCCACCGTCGCGGCCACGGCAGCCGTCACCCTGCTTCCGCGCCCCACGATCGAGAAGGAATCGGTCACGTCATGACCAAACGCAACACCCGGCTCCTCACCGTGATCATCATCCTGGGCCATCTGGCTGCGCTGGCCGCCCTGGCAGCCCTGGCCATCCTGGACGCCCGGGACGCCGGGGCGTCCTCGCGGTCGGCGGCGACCGGCACCGTCTCCATCGCCCCCGGGCCACGTCTGCTGGCCCGCAGCACGGCCGCGGACAGCGAAGGCCGTCTGGTCGCCGTACCGGCGAACGCCCCGGGCGGCAGAAGGGTGGTGTCGGCGTTGTCGTGCAGCAGGCTCTACGCGGCCGGGGGCACGGGCCTGTGCCTGCGCCTCGACCCGGGGCTGACGACCTACCAGCTCGTGGTCCTCGACCGGCGCCTCAAGCCCACCCGTGAGATACCCCTGGTCGGGGTGCCCAACCGGGCCAGAGTCTCGCCCAGCGGACGGCTGGTCGCCTGGACGGTGTTCGTCGCCGGTGACTCCTACAACGGAGGGCGGTTCTCCACCCGAGTCGGCATCCTCGACACCCGTACTCAGGAGCTCATCCCGACGCTGGAGGACTGGAGGGTCACCGTGTCGGGCAAGCCGTACAAGGCCAGGGACCTCAACTTCTGGGGCGTCACGTTCGCGGCCGACGACCGCCGCTTCTACGCGACCATGTCCACCTCCGGCCACCGCTACCTGGTCCTGGGCGACCTGGCCACCCACCGCCTGCGCACGGTCGGGGACAACGTCGAGTGCCCCTCCCTCTCCCCGGACGGCACCCGCATCGCCTTCAAGTCCGCCCTCGACGGCGACCCGCACCACGGGTGGCGGCTTTCGGTCCTCGACCTGGCCACCCACCGGGTCACTCCGCTCGCCGAGACCCGCAGCGTGGACGACCAGGCCGCGTGGCTCGACGAGCACTCCGTCGCCTACTCGCTCCCCCGGGGACGGGGCCACGCCGACGTCTGGAGTGTGCCCGCCGACGGCACCGGCACCCCTCGCAGGATCATCCCCGACGCGGAGTCGCCCGCCGCGCTCGACCCCGCTCCGCAGAACCGCTGACCCCGGCCGAGCCGCAGCGTCCGCGCCCGCTCCCCGATTAGGTACCGGCCTGCGTGATTGCACCGATGCCGAGGCGGCCCGGGGTGCGACAGGCTTACCGTGCTGCACCGAAACGGCCTGTACCGGTCAGGGCGTTCCGCACCGTGCGGGCGGTGCGCGGTGGGAGGCAGAGTGGCTCAAGTCGTACGTGCTCACCATGTCGGCGCGGTCCGGGCGTTCGCGGAGCGCTTGCTGGCGTCGGTGATCGATGACGCGCCGGTGCGGGCGGCGAACGGTGATTTCGCCTGCTCGCCCATCGGTCTGTGGCTCGTGCTGTCGGCCGTTGCCGCTGGGGCCCGGTCGGAGACGGCGCAGGAACTGCATGAACTGCTCGGTGCGGCCGGGCCGGAGGCCGCCTCCGCCGCCACCGAGGTGGCCGCGCGGCTGTCGGAAACGGAAGGGCTGGCGGTCGCGACGGGCGTGTGGTCACGGATCCCGGTCTTCCGGGATTTCCGGGACGGGCTGCCGGACATCAGCTTCGGTCACCTGGACCCCGCCGATCCTTCGGCGATCAATGCCTGGGTGCGGAGGGCGACCGGCGGACTCCTCCGTGAGCTGCCGGACTGCCCGGACGAGGACGATCTGATCCTGCTCGTCAACGCGCTGGCGGTGGAAGGCAAGTGGGCATCCGGGTTCAAGCAGCAGAACACCGCCGACCGGACCTTCACCGACGCCCAGGGCGTCGAGCACCTCGTCCCGACCATGGCCAAGACGCTGCCGGGGACCCGGTGCGCCTGGACGGTGGAGGTCCCCTCCGGCAGCGCCGCGGACGAGGTGGATGTGGTGGCGCTGCTCTGCGAGGCGGAGCCCGGCCGGCTGCCGCTGCAGGTGAGTCTCGTGCTGGGAGCACCGGGCCGGGGCCCCGCGGACGTCCTGCCCGCCGCCTGGGCTCCGCACGAGCGCCGACGGCCGGTCGACGCGGACGAGGTGACCATCGCCCTCCCGCGGCTCCACCTGCGTACGCGTCTGGAGGCGGAGCGGCACCTCGCCCCGCTCGGCGCGCCCCTGTCCGTGTCCGCTCGCGCCGACTTCTCCGGCCTGTCTCCCGAACCACTCCGTATCGCCGGGGTCACCCAGGAATCGGTACTCAGGATGGATGAGGAGGGTGTGCGAGCGGCGGCCGTGACGCAGGTCCGGAAGAACACCCGGAGCGTCTCGGGACACGTACCGCGGACCAGGCACATCGCGTTCGACAGGCCGTTCGGCCTCGTACTCTTCGCCGGCAGCAGCGGACTGCCCCTGTTCACCGCGTGGCAGGCATCGGCGCCCCGGTCGCCCCATTCCTGACATGGAGCGACGAGTCGTGAAGGGAGTCCGGCCGGCGCGGCGTTCGCGCCCCTCCGGCTCCGGCACACAAGGGGGAGGCAGGGGTTGGTGAAGCTGCTGAGCGGCGATTACCGGAGGCGGGCGGTCCGCGTACGGTCGGACACCGATATGCGGGGCGTGCTGTGGCCCGCCTCCTTTCCGCACGCGCCCAGGGCCAGGGTCACGGCTCACGCGCTCGCCGTGCTCGTGATCGTGGCCGCGGTGTGCGGGGGGTACATCGTCTTCTACTGGGCCGATGACCCACAGGTCACCGACCGGTACCGCCTCGACGCTCTGTCCCGGGGCGCGTGCACGATGGCGATACCGGTGCTGTCGATGTGCGTGGTGCTGTCCCGCGCGGTGCGGGGCCGGTTCGGCGCGCTGTACTGGCTGCTGTCCGCCCTGGCCTGGGTGACAGCGACGATGGCGGTCCCGTTGCTGGTGGCGGGAACCGCCGTGACGAACGACAACGACTACTGCACGGCGATGCTGCCCGAGCATCCGCCGGCGGCCCATGTGCTGCCCGCGAGTCTGCTGGCCGCGCTTGCCGCGGGATCGGCCTCCGCGTGGAGCGCGTGGGCGGTCTCCCAGGGACGGATACGGCCGACGGCTCTCTACACGGCCTGGCTCGTCACGGTGGCCGTCGCCGTGATCGCGGCCCTGGCCCCGCAGTTGCACTCGGCCCAGACCTGTGGTCCCGAGTCAGGGGCCGCGGCGATACCCAGTGGCTCTGCCCGGGAGTACTCATGGTGAGCTCGCTGATCGTGCTCACGCTCTGTCCAGTGCTGTTCGGGGCCTTGGTGTACGCCGTGCGCAGACGCGAGGCCATGGCTCCCGTGCCGGTTCCTCCGCCGCCTCAGGAGTTGGCTGCGGCGCTGGTGAACCTGCTGCTGGGGAAGGGCGAGGTCACCCCGAAGGCCATCGAGACGACCAGTCTCGAACTGGTCCGCGCGGGCCGGCTGCGGCTTGAGCAGAAGGCCGACGGCACGCGAACCGTCCGGCTCGCCGATGAGGCGGACAGCCGGCGACCCCTGCGCGCCTTCGAGGAGCTCCTGCTCGAACGCGTCCGCCACCGCTGCCGAGTCCACGTCGACCGAGTGCCGATGGAGGCGCTCGGGCCGGGGGACGGCGACGAGTACTGGCTGTGGTGGCGGGACTTTCAACGCAGTGTCCAGAAGGAGGCGTTGGCCCTCGGACTGATCCTGCGGAGGCGTGAGAAGTCCGTGACCTGGATGCTGTGGATCGCCGGGGGACTTACCTGGGTGGGCGTGCTGTACGCCTGCTCAGGATTCGGCCAGATCGTGTTCGACGTGGTCTTCAAAGCGACCGTCCTGCCCTCGGTGCCCGTGGTGTTGTGGTTCCAGCGATTCCCGCGCAGGTCCCGCTCGCGTCTTACGGCCGCCGGCCGGCAGGCGTCGGCCTGGTGGCGAGCGTGCCCGCACGCCGCGGCACACCGGCTACCGGACCGGCAGGTGGGGTCGAACGGCCCGGAGTCGGCGTTGCCCGTGCGCGCGCCCCGCCGGATCTGGTCGTCGTACGAGAAGTCGTGGCACGTCGTCGACACGGCACCGCTGGACCGACCGCGCTAGGGCCGCGTATGGCAACTCGTCATCCTGGCCGTCGTCGTGTGCGCCGCGACGGTCACGCTGTCTCTGACCGCACGCCTTCCTCATGGTGCGGCACTCGACGCCGGCCCTGCACTGGTCGGCGCAGTGGTGGCGGCTCTCTGGCTGCCCGCTCACCGCCGGATCCGAAGGGTCCCGGCGGAGTCGGCCTTCCGCGGTGCGGTCATCTCCCGCTGGGACTACACCACGCATCACGACGATCCGCCCACCATCACCGTGCACTACTGCTGTTCGATCGAGGACCCCGGGTCGCACAGGGCATGGTCCTTCAAGGTGGACGAGTGGCGCCGCCCGATGTTCTCGAACCCTTCGAATCCACAACTGGAGAACCGCTTCCGGGTGGGCGACGTGGTCGACGTGCACTGCAGTCCGCGCCGGCGAAAGATATACGGCATCACCATGGTCGAGGCCGTACCACGCTGACGGACCCCGCTCTTGCGTGGTCCGGCCCTTTTGAAATGCCAGGAGTGAAGAACCGCTTGTCAGCGGAGACGGTTATCGTGCGCTGCATGGCTCACGATGTTCAGGATGGCGATTTGTCCGCCGCTCGTTCGACGCTGCCGGCTGACCGGTCCAATGACGGGATCTCCGATACCGTCGATGCGGAGGGGCCGGAATCCTCTGAGCCTGACGGCACGCCACTCGCATCCCACGGGGTGCCTGCCCTCGCTCGTCGCCTGTTCGGTCGGGCGGCTCAAGTCGAGAAGCTGGTGGCCGCGCTTGCCGATGTGCGGTCGGGCCGAGGACGGGCGATCGCGCTCGCCGGAGAGCCGGGCATCGGCAAGAGCGCGCTGATGTGGACGGTGGCTGCACATGCCCGGGCGACCGGCATCCGGGTGCTCGCGAAACACGTGCAGGGCTCGGACGCGCCCCTCCTTCCGGACAGCCTGGATCTGCCGGCCAGGGGCGATTCGAACCGCTCTGCAGCACAGCAGGCGCCCGCCCCCGCTCTGTTGGCAGCCGTTGACGACCTGCATCAACTCCCCGGCGATCGGATTGCGGACGCTGAGCGGCTGATCGAGGCGGCCGCCGTCGGTCCCGTGTTGTGCCTGATGGCCTATCGGCAGCGCCAGCTCTCGCCCGCGCTCGCTTCCGTACTGTCCCGCGCGGCATCCGCGGGTCTGCTGGAGGTGTGGAACCTCGGGCCGCTGTCCCAGGAAGAGGCCGAGGAGCTGCTCCGTGACCATCCCGGCGTGAAAGACGTCGACGAGGTCCGGCACGAGGCCATGGGCAACCCCCAGTACCTCAAGGTGCTCGCCACCAACGGTGAGGCGAGCACCGACGCGGGTATGGCGATCCTCGGTGAACTGGCCGGCCTCGACCGCACCACTCTCACCACGGTCCAGGCCGCAGCGGTCATCGGCGAACGGTTCCATCCTGAGCTGCTCGCGGCGGTTGCGGGCCTGGCGATGCCGGAGACCATGCGTGCGCTCGACACACTCACCCGCCTGGACCTGGTCCGGCCTGTCGAGCCCGCCCCTCAGCTGTCGCTGCGTCACCGGGCGGTGGGGGACGTCGTCTACCACCGGCTCGAACCCACCGAGCGCTTCGTCCTGCACCAACGTGCCGAGCGGGCACTGGCCGAGCGGGCAGCTCCGATCACACAGCGCGCGCATCACATCGCACGCGCCGCCGACCCGAGCCAACCGGAGCACGTCACGACCTTGATAGCCGCGGCACGCGACTCGCTCCACACCTCCCCCCGGGTGGCAGCCGGCCACCTGCGGACCGCCTTGTCGCTGATCAACGAGGGCGAACCGCACTGGCACGAGGCGCAGGTCCTGTTCGCCCGCACTCGGCTGCTGACCGGAGACGCATCCGAGAGCCGAGCGCTTCTGGACGCACTGCGTTCGGCCATCCCCGGCCAACCGCCCCGCGACGCGAGCGCGATCGCCGATTCCAGCCGCCTCGAACGACGGCTCGGCCACTACTCCGAAGCCGGCGCCATCGCCCGCTCCGGACTCGAAGCGCTGGCCGACAACGACACCGCGACCGCCGCCGCCCTCCACACCGAACTGGCCGACTACGCCTACGACCGGCAGGACTACCGGACATCCCGGGAGCATGCCGAGACGGCCGCGGAGATTGCGCGCAGGCACCATGACCGCGCCGGTGAAGCCAAGGCCCTGGCGCAGGCCGCCGTCGCCCACCTGTTCACGGCCGACCAGACCGCGGCACAGACGACGGCGACCAGGGCAGCCGAAATCATCGACGCCGCCTCCGACGCCACTCTCCTGGCCAACCTGGAGGCCACACACCAACTCGGCATGACGGAGGGCATGCTCGGACGGCTGGCGGACGCCGAACGCCATCTCGAACGCGGTGCGGCACTGTCCCGGCGCACCGGACAGACATACATGCAACGGGAGATACTCTCCACGCTCGCGAACACCCAACTCCGTTCCGGAAACCTGCGTCGTGCGCTGGTGACCCTCGACGAAACCGCTCGCCACGTCGAAGGCCTCGGCGGACCCGCGGCTCAGGCGATCATCGCGATGGTGCGGGCCGAGATCCTGTTCTGGCTGAACAGCCCCAGCGATCTTCAGGAGGTGATGGCACTGGCCGAGCACGCCGAAGCCCTCGCCAGCACCTCCCCTTTCGCCTGGGCCGTCAGTGTCCGCTGCTTCCACGCGGAGTTCGTGCTGCTCACCGGTGACGCGGCGCGCGCCCGGTGGCTCCTCGTCGATGCCGCGGGAGGGCCCGAACTGCCCAGGCTCACCACCTGGCGCAAGCCGCGCTGGTGCGACACCCTCGCACAGGCGGCGCTTGCCGAGGGCGACCACGAGTCGGCCGAACACTGGGCGCGACTGGCAGAGGTCTCCTACGAACAGCTTCCCTCCACAGGCCGACGTGGCTTCCCCCTGCGCGCTCGCATGCGCGCCCACGCGTTGAACGGGGACACCGATCGGGCGGTCGAGTGCGCACACGAGGCCATCGCGGACTTCTCAGCCGGCGGTCAGCGCATCGAGACCTGCCGGACGCTGCTCGCGGCAGCGGACGTGTCCCGGGCCGCAGGGCGAACCGATGACATGGACGGCCTGCTGGGCCGGGCCGCGGACCTGGCCCAGCAGTGCGACTCGGCCCGTCTGGCCGCTGAAGTCGACGACCGGCGGAGCAGGGCTTCCGCGCTCCCCGGTTCGCCCGGCGCCGACGACGCGCTCGCCGTTCTCACCGGACGGGAACGGGAGATCGCCGGTCTTGTCAGCACCGGACTGACCAACCAGGAGATCGCCGCCGCTCTCTTCCTCAGCGTGCGGACGGTGGAGAGCCACCTGGCCCGGATCTATCGAAAACTCGACGTGCCGAACCGTGCGAGCCTCACCCGCACGATGCTGAACGCGCTTTGAGGCACCCGGCCAGGGATCCTGCGCAAGCCGCCCTCCTGCCACACGCTGCCGGCCGGGCGCTACTTGACGTCGACGTAGTCGCCGGCCGACGTGGAGGCGGCGGTGGTGGTGGTGCTGGTCGCGAAGGAGAAGCGGTAGTAGCCGTCGGCCGTGGCCCTGGTGGTGGTCCTGAGCGCGCCGCCGGCGCCGCTGGTGACCGTCTTCAGGGTGGTGTAGGTGTGGCTGCCCTTCTTCCGGTACTGCAGCAGCACCTTCTGTCCTGTGGCACCCACGTACGTGCCGGCGTTCCAGTCGGCGCGCTTCAGCTTGCCGGTGACGGTGATGGTCCTGCCCTTCCTCACCGGTTCCGGGGTGGCGTCGAGGGTCAGCTGGGAGGCCTTCTTGATCCTGGTGGTGGCGACGTCGTCGTTGTAGCTGGCATTCGCGTAGAGGTCGTAGCCGCCGAGGAACAGCTTCCAGGTCCCGGCGACACCGTTGTTCTTCAGATCGGAAGCCGCGTTGATGTGGAAGACGGCCTTGCAGCTGTAGACACCGGTCCGGGTCGTCGACTCGGCGCAGACGGGGTCGTCGCCGGTACCCAGAGAACCGGTGATGGTGTCCGTGCTGGAACTGTCGGTGCCCTGCCACAGAAAGGCTTCCGTGAGCGCGACGCCGCTCGAACTGGTTGCGGTGTACGTGACGACGACGGTCTTCTTGGTGGTGACGCCCAGGACTATGTCCTTGCCGCCGTTGATGACGGCCTTCGAGAAGGTGATGTCACCCAGCGAGGTGTCCGGGTGGGCGGTCTTCGCGGTGAAGTCGCCGAGCCCGGTGGACGCACCCGGACGCTCCGCCGCCTGGGCGGCTGCCGGAAGTGCGAGCGCGGACACAACGATGGCACCGGAAACAACGGCGGCCGTGGCATGCATACGCATGTGAATCCCCCCTGGTCGAGAGTGGCCCGCCGAAGTACCTGCTTCGGCCGGGCCTGTTGGCATGTGCACAGTACGCAGCACAGGGCACGGCCCCGCATCCGCGCAATCACGCAGTCCACTACGCAAGTCCGTCGCAGAAGCCGCTGAACGGGTCGGCATGAGCAACGCCGCCCGAGCATGCGCGGTCCGCGATCACGGCAACTGAAGTGAGCGGCCGCACTACATGGTGAGCGAGAGCTTGAAGACCCCGCAGTCGTGTCCGACGATCACCTCGGAACCAGCGGCGGCCAGGCAGGTGACCGCCACGTCCAGGGCGATGTGCTGCACCGTGCCGCTCTCCGGTTCCCATACCCGCAGGCTGCGCCCCTGCTTGCTCCCGGTGAGCAGGACGGTGCCCCGGCCCGGGAGCGTGGTGACAGCCATGGCCGTCAGTGGGCTGCCAGGACTGTCCGGGGGCAGGCCGTCATCCACCGGGGCACCGGTCGCGGGATCCCACAGCATGACCACGCCGTTGCGATCTCCGGTGGCCAGCACCGTACGGTCGCGCATGGGCACAGCTGCCACGACTGCCACGCGGTGACGAAGCTCCTCGAGTGCCCGTTTGCTCAGCGGTACGGCCGCGCCCGGTTCCCAGGGGTCGTCGACGGCCGGATCCCACATGTGTACGTCACCCTGCCTGTCCGAGGCAGCGATCAACGTGTGGCCGGGAGCGATCCGGACCGCGGCGGTCGATTCGATCGGACGGCCATAAGGGTTGAGACGCCCGGCCGACTCACCCGTCGACGGATCGCGCAGCCGGACCGCACCCCGGGACGTAGCGGTGACGAGCAGGGTCCGGCCGTCCGGCACCGTCGCGGTGCACATCCCGCTCACCGCGCCGAGCCAGTTGCCGACCGGTTCGCGGACCGGACGCCCGGAGATCGGGTCCCACAGGGCGATCGTCCCGGTGTCGCCCCCGCTCGCCAGCAGGATGTCACCCTCAGGCAGAGGAAGAGCCGTCATCGACCTGACGGGGTCGGGATGTCCCGGCAGCGGGTCATGACGAAGTCGGCCGTCGGCCATGTCCCACAGCCACACCACACCCCTGTCCCCGGCTCCCGCCACAAGAGTCGGTCCACCGGGTCGTGACACGACCGCCAGCGAGTTGACGCCCTCGTGAGAGCCGGGCGCGGAATCGGCGAACACCGTCACACGGCCCCGGGGCGTGCCGTCGGCCGCGAGCAGAGCGCTCCCGTCGCGCCGAAGCCCGGTCACCGCCGCATCGGCTCGCCCGGCCGCTGCGGACGCCACCGCGGTGGCCGACCAGTCGGCGATCGTCCACGCCTGCTCGGCATGGTCCTGGGGGTGCGCGCCGCCGGGAGCATCCGCCAGACAGTCGGCGATCGTCCACGTCCGCTCGCAGTTCGGGCAGCGAAAGCATCCGGTCAGCAACATCAGTTTCCGGGCCCATTCCCTCCCGGCCCATTCCGGGGTGCCCTTGACCGCGACCATGGCGGCGACCAGGCAGAGGACGGCCTGCCCCGGCGTCTCGGGGGGTACGCCTGCCGCCGCGGCCGCGCGTGCCACCCTCAGGAAGGGTTCCCATTCCTCCCCCAGCGCCGCTTCCCGCAGCACCGCGGCGACCTCGCCCCAGGGGTGTTCTCCCTGACGGACCTGAGCGGGATCGGGGAACTCCGGAGCCTGGAAAGGCGGACGCAGGGGGTCGACGAAGAACTCGGGAATCTCGGTGTCGATGTCGCACCCGGGGCACACCAGCTGGAGATGACGTTCCTCGGGCACGAGGAACCACCACAGCGCCCTGCCCATGTGGTGACCGGCGAGAGCCACGCAGGAGAGCGCGAGGTAGGCGCAGTCCGTCACAGGAGTGTCGGCGGCGAGGAAGCTTCGCACAGCCGCCTGTTCGGCCGGACGAAGTGCGGCACGGAACCCCTCTTCGAGATCGGCAGGGACGGGAGCACTGCCCTCCGCGGTCACCATGAGTCCCATGTCCACCCACAGGTCCACGAACCGCGCCGGAGACTGCGCCGCTGCCACCTCGACGAGGTGCGGCAGCACTGCGTAGGCGCCGTCGTAGACGGTTTCCTGCTGCAACAGGCCGTCGGCCACGCACCTCCAGGCGGCTTTCCATGCGTCACCGGTGTCGGTGGCACCCGTGGACGCCATCGCCCCCAGGACCTTCTTCACGTCCTCGACCGCCACACCGTCGAGGTCGAGCCAACGGGGGCTGTGCAAGGGCAGCTTGGGAATCATGGGATGAGAACTCTCCGTAAACTCTGACGACCGGGGCGCATGGCACCAGGATCGTGCGAAGTCCTCCACGCGGTCGGCGAACTCACCGGCCCGGACCCGGTCGCCGGTGGCGGCTGCCACCTCCACGAGCAGGACCAGTACGTTCACCGACCACAGCTCGTCGGCGGGGACATGACGGCTCATCTCCTCGGCACGGGCGGCGAACCCGAGCGCGTGACGGGTGTCGCCGTTGCCGGCCGCCACCTTCGCCGGCATGGCCCAGGCTCTGAGCTGCTCGTGCGGATGGCGGAGCCCTTCTGCCAGGGCCGCAGCCCTGTCGTGTGCGCCGGTACGGGCCCACGCCAGGAGCAGGGCGACCAGTGCCCGATCCCGCAGCGGACGCCGGGGAATCGAGTCGACCAGTGCCTGGGCGCCCCGGAGATCTCCCGCGCCGGCCGCGGCCTGCACCAGTTCCACCAGCACATCGCCCTGGCGGTTCTGATCGCTGATCGTGTACGCCGGCTCAGCCGCGCGGGCGAGCCGGCCCGAGCGGGCCAGCCCCGTAATGAACCAGCGGGGATCCCACTTGTCACCTCTGACCGCGTCGCACCACGCCGACAGACGCAGAACCGCCGACAGGCACGGCTCGAACCCGCTGCGAAGGATGTCCCGGCCGGCGTCGCTCTCGGGGACCAGGCAGCCGCCGTCCTCCGCATCCCGCTTCGCCCGGAGCCAGGTGCCCCAGTTGTCCAGCCGGTCCAGCATGCCTGTGGTGCTCCCCCGATGCTTCCGTGGGCGCCGGTCTCCTCGGTCGGCCTGGACACCGATTCTGCCCCGCACAGCATGGATGCGGGTCCGTGGAATCACGTAGTTCATCACGGAAGTCACGCCGGGGCCCGGAAGTTCCATGCATGAGCGAGAGCCTCGATGCGGCGGTCCCGCCGCGCCCGTCCCTGCCTGCACGAACACGGTGCCGGCTGTGTGGCCGCATAAGGTGAGCTGTGGGGAACGAACATCGACGCGGGTGAGCAGGTCACCGGCTGAGCGGGGGGCGACGGCGTGGCAGGACTGGTGGGCAGGTCGTCGGAACTCGCACGGCTGGACGCCCTGCTTGCGGGCCTGGGCCGGTCGGACCTGCCGAAGGTCGTCGACATCGTCGGTGAACCCGGCATCGGGAAGAGCAAGTTGCTCGACGAAGTGTGCGCGCGGGCCCGCACAACCGGGTTCACCGTACTGCGCGGCCGGGCCACGGAGTACGAACAGCACGTCCCCTACCAGTTGTTCACCGACGCGTTGGCCGATTCCGGCCCACAGGACGCCGGCCCCGCCCTCGCCGAAGCGCACTCGGTCCTGTGCGGCATCCGGAAGGGGCCGGGCGACGGATCCGCCGAAGGCACCGCCGCCCGGTTCGAGCTGCATCGTGCGATCGCCGCGCTCCTGACGCACATGGGTGAGCAGGGTCTGGTGCTGGCCCTGGACGACCTGCACTGGGCGGATCCCGCCTCCCGCGAGCTCGTGGACCACCTGATCCGGCACCCTGCGCGCGGACGCGTCCTCCTGGTGATGGCCAGGCGGGTCCGGCAGACACCGACCTCTCTGACCGCGGCGCTGACGCGCGGCGCAGCCGGCGGAGCCGTGCTCCAGCTCGCCCTGGAGCCGCTCTCCGAGCAGGAATCCGTCCTGGTGCTGGGTCCCGACGTTCCCGAGGACCGGGCCAAGCGGCTGCACGCCGCCAGCGAGGGCAACCCCCTGTATCTGTTCGCCCTGGTGCACGCCTACCGCACAGGGGTGTCATCGCGCGGCCACACGCCCGACGGACACGGCGACGCCCTGGACCCGGCCGGCGTACCCGGTGGGCTCGCCGCGCTGCTGCTCGACGAGTTGGCCACGCTCACCGGGCAGCAGCGCCGGCTCGTCGAGGCGGTGGCGGCGCTCGGCGACCACGCGACGCTCGGCATGCTGACCGTGGCGACCGGGCTGTCCCCCCAGGACATCGAGCACGAGACCGGTGCCCTGGTCGTGCGGGATCTGCTGCGCGCCGGGCCGGGCGGCAGGTGGGCGCTGCGCCATCCCCTGCTCCGGGCCCTGGTCTACGAGGGAACCGCGCCGGGGTGGCGGGCCGAGGTCCACCGCCGTGCCGCGCACGAACTGGCCCGTGGCGGCGCTCCCGCGACCGAGCGGGCCCGCCACGTCGAACGGTCGCTGACCGGCTGGGACCCCCAGGCCGCACAGGTGCTCGTCGAGGCCGCCGCAGGGTTCGCGGCGACCGCTCCGGCCACGGCCGCCCATCTGCTGGATGTCGTCCTCACTCATATGCCGGACAGCCCAGACCGTTTCGGACAACGCGGCGAACTGGTCCTGGCCCGCGCCCGCGCGCTGGGCGTCAGCGGGAGCCTCCAGGAGAGCCGGGACCTGCTGCACATCCTGATCGAGACGGCCGGCAAGGGCCATCCCGAACTGCGTACGCAGGCAGTCGCCCAGTGCGCTGTGATGGAGCGGCACCTCGGCCACTCCCCCGAGGCCACCGCCCTGCTGCGCCGTGAGCTGTCCCGCGATCCGGGCCCGTCCCCCACCCAGGCGGTCTCCCTGCGACTGGCCCTCGGGATGTCCGCCCTGCTGACCGCGTCCTATCCGGAGGCACGCGAGGACGTCGCGGAGGCTGTCGCCCTCGCACGTTCCCACGACCATCCGACCGGCGAGGCGGCGGCGCTGGCCCTGGCGGCCCTGGGCGAGGCGTACGAGGGGGAGACGGAGGCGGCGGCTCGTTTCGCCGATGCCGCCGGTTCACTCACGGACGCGCTGACCGATCCCGGTCTCGCGGATCTGTGCGAGGCGCTGGTCTGGCTGGCCTGGGCGGAAACCCTGCTGGAGCGCTACGGCGACGCCGAGCGGCACATCACCCGAGGCCTCCGCATCGCCCGCCGCACCGGACAACTCCACGTCCTGCCCCACCTGTTGACGAGCCGGGCCTTCGTCCACCTCACCACCTGCCGGCTGCCGTCCGCGCTGGAGGCCGCCGAGGAGGCGGAGTCCATCGCCCGGGCCGCGGGCAGCGACGAACTCCTGGGCTTCACCCTGGCCATCAAAACACTGGTGCTGTTGCTGGTGCGTCCGCTGGGGGACGGCAGCGCCCTGTCCACCGGCGAGGAGGCCGTCGCCGCGGCAGGCCGGAGCAGGGGCTGGTGGTCCTCCCTGGCCTGGTGCATGCTCGGGCACGCGACGTACGCGAGCGGAGACCACCACCGCGCGCAGGAGGCCATCACGACGGCGGGCGGCGGCGCTGAACTGCCGCTGCTGCAACCGTCGATCCGTCCGGGCCAGCTCGACACCCTCGTGGGCGCGGCCCTCGCCGCCGGTGACGTGGACCAGGCCGTGCGCTGGGCCGCACAGGCGATGCGCGAGGCCGACCGGCTGCATCTCGACGGTCAGCGCGCGGCCGCCCTGCGCGCCGAGGCCTCGCTGGTCGAGCGCCACGGCGACACCGGCACAGCCGTACGGCTCCTCGAAGCGGCCGCACAGGAATACGTCCGCTGCGGCCAGACCCTGTGGGAGGCATACTCCCTGCTACGGGCGGCGCCCCTGGCGCAGCGCACCGGGCAGGGGGCACGCGCCGCCGAGATGTGGCACCGGGCCCACCGGATCGCCGTCGCCGGCGGCGCGCGCCTGCTGGTGGACCTCGCCGAACTGATCCGCCCCCAGGTGATGACGGAGACGGCGACGGTGCCGGCGCAGCTGGCCGAGCTGACGGCCCGTGAGCTGGAGGTGGCCGAGCTCGTGGCGCGGGGGCTGAGCAACCAGGACATCGCCGCTCGGCTCCACCTCAGCCGACGCACCGTCGAGACCCACCTGTCCTCGATCTACCGCAAGATGTCGGTGCCCTCCCGCGCGGCCCTGGCCGGACTCATGACCCGCGTCGGGCTGGGAGCCGGACCCTGAGCCACGTCCGGCGGGCGGGCCCGGCACACCGCACATCGGGCCCCGCACCTGGGGAGCACGGAAACACGTAGGGAGTTACGTGTTTCCACTGAGGCGTCTTCCCCCCGCGGCCGTCTACGTTCGGCAGTCGGACGGATCGACGGGTGCAGAGGGGACTGCGTGAAGAGCAACACCCGAGGTGTACGGGGAAGTTGGGTGGCGCTCGTGGTGGCGGGGAGTCTGCTGGCCGGGTGTTCGGCACAGGGGGCGGACGGCGGCTCCTCGCGTCGAACGGGGTCTCCCACGCACACCGCGACGCCCGAAGCCGCGGCGCCCCCGTCGGGCGGCTCTTCCACCACCCCCGCCTTCAGACCCGATGCCGACCTCGTCCCGAGGACCTCGAAGGACGGGCAGGACCTGGTGGACTCCGTGGTGTTCGCCCCGGGCGACTGGGGACGGGGCTTCGTCGCGCAGGATCCGGCCGAGAGCACCCCGGGCACCTGGGCCGTGCTGGACGACAACTGCCACTGGGAGCGGCCGAAGCTCCCCCGAGGCGTACTGGCCGCCCTGTCCCGCTACAGCCGGCTGCCCGCCGGCGGAGGGAAAGGTGCCGTCAAGGTGACGGCCTCGGCCACCGCGCACTCCTCCGTCCTCGGCGCCGACGAACAGCTGAGCACCACGCTGGAGGAAGTCCTGCGCTGCCCGGAGCAACAGCCACGGGCCGACGAACGGATCACGGGGCTGAACTCCCTCGGCACCCCCTTCGGCGCCCGCGAGCAGGACTACGCCGACGACTCGGTACTGGAGGCCGGTCAGTACGTCGGAAAGGGCGGCAACGCCCAGCCCTACCTGTGGATGGTCGCCCGGCTGGGCACGGTCGTCGCGGCCGTCTCCGTGACGGGCGGAAAAGGGCACACCCAGGAAGAACTCCAGGGACTGGGCAGCACCGCCCTGGGTCAGATGCTGGTGCGCGTCCGGCAGCGATTGAAGGGGAAGTGATGGAGCCGCTGCGTACCTCGGACCCGTCCCGGCTGGCGGGCCATCGGCTGCTCGGGCGGCTCGGCGCGGGGGGCATGGGTGTGGTGTACCTGGCCCGCTCGGCCGGCGGTGCACTGGTCGCGCTGAAGGTGATTCAGGCCGAGTACGCCGAGGACGCCGGATTCCGGGAGCGTTTCCGGCGCGAGGCCGAGACGGCCCGCCGGATGACCAGCCCCTGGGTGGCGTCCCTGGTGGACGCGGACCCCGAGGCGGCGGCGCCCTGGCTGGCCACCGTGTTCGTGCCGGGGCCCTCGCTGGGCGAGGCCGTCGCCGCACACGGGCCGCTGCCCGTACGGAGCGTGCGGGTGCTGGGCGCCCGTCTCGCCCAGGCGCTGCGCGACCTCCACGCGGTCGGCCTCGTGCACCGGGACGTCAAGCCGGGCAATGTGCTGCTGGCGCTCGACGGCCCCCGGCTGATCGACTTCGGTGTGGCCCGCGATCTGCAGGACACCGCGCTCACGTCGACCGGTGTCGTGGTCGGCACCCCCGGCTTCCTGGCACCGGAACAGGCCCAGGGCGGGCGGGAGGTGGGCCCGGCCGGCGACGTCTTCTCGCTGGGCTGCGTGCTGACCCACGCGGCCACCGGCCGGCCCCCGTTCGGTACGGGCTCCCTCGACGCGCTGCTGTACCGAACGGTGCACGACACTCCGGATCTGGAGGGTGTTCCGCAGGAGCTCGCCGAAGTGGTGCGCGGCTGTCTGGAGAAGGACCCGCGGCAGCGGCCCACCGCGGAGGCGTTGTCGCAGGCCCTCGCGGCCACCGAGCCCGCCGACCCGCGGGAGATCCTCCGGGCGGTACGTCCTTCCGCGCGGCAGGACCAGGAACCCGCTGACGAGGACTGGTTGCCCGAACCGTTGATCCGGCTGATCGCCGAACGGTCGGCCGCAGGGCTCGGGCTGCCTGCCGTGGATGACACCGAGGTCGCCTCCGAGTCCGCCGACACCACTGCGGCGGACGACGCGGACGCACAGCCGTCGGGACGTGCCGTCGGCAGACGCCGTCTCCTCGTCCTCACCGGGGGCGCGGTGACCGTCGCGGCCGGAGGCGGTCTGGCCGCCTGGGCCGCGCTCTCCGGTGACGGCGGGGGGAACGGCTCCAGCGCCGCCCCGACGGCAAGGGGGCCCGTGCACACGATCGGCCTGCAGGCCGATCTGAGCGGTGACCACAGGGCGGTGGGCCGGGCTCAGGAGCGGGGACTGCGGCTCGCGGTCGACGAGTTCAACTCCCGCGGCGACAGGCCGTTCACGCTCGCCGTGCGGACGGTGGACGACGGCGGGGTTCCGGCCAGGGCCCCGGCGGTGGCCAAGCGGCTGGTCACCGACCCTTCCGTGCTGGCCGTGATCGGTCCCACCACGGACGACACCGCCCTGGCCTCGCTGACGACGTACGACACCGCGTCACTGCCCCTCATCGCGGTGTCACCCGGCGCCACCGTGCTGGGCGTGACGGGCAGCCGGTCCTTCCTCCACGCCCGCGTGACGGACACGATCCTGCCGTTCTATCTCCGCGCCTACCTGCACGGCACCGCGAAGTCGCACACGATCGGAATCGTCGACGACCGGGCGGCGGACGCGTACGCGTGGGAGATCAGCAGCTCGCTCTCCCGCATGCTTCACCAGGACCGGCAGCCGGTCGTCCCCAAGGTGGTCAGCGCGTTGCGCAGGGACTTCGGACCGACGCTCGACGCCCTGCTCGACGGTGGAGCGGACTCCGTGGTCTTCGCCGGCTACCACGACCGCGCCGCGCTGCTGGCCAGGGAATTGACACACCGTCACTTCGCGGGCGCGCGAGCCGCCGCCCAGGGAGTGCTCGACACCCGGTTCCTGTCCGCCGCCGGGGACGCGGCCGACGGCTGGGTGGTCGTCGCCCCCGTCATGGACGCCTCCGTGGCACCCGAGGCCAAGGCGTTCGCGGCCGCGTACCGCAGGCGTTTCGATGCCGAACCTCAGCGGTATGCCGTCGAGGCGTACGACGTGGCCCGGTTGATCGTGCAGGCTCTGAGTTCGCTGTCCGCCGGACGCGTGACCCGGCAGAACCTGGCGACGGCGCTGCGCGGGGCCTCGTACAAGGGGATCACGAAGAACTTCGCCTTCGACAAGAAGACGGGCTCACTGGTCATCGACGGCCGCGGCGTCTATCTGTGGAAGGTCGACGGCGGCCGGTTCGGGTACCAGGGCGCGGCGCCGTTCCAGGTGTCCACCTGATGGGGCGCTGATGGAGCCGTTGCGCGGCGCCGACCCGGCCGGGATCGCGGGCTACCGGCTGCTGCGCCGGCTGGGCGCGGGCGGCATGGGCGTGGTGTACCTGGCCCGCTCCGGCTCGGGCTCACTGGCCGCTCTGAAGGTCATCCGCCCTGCGCATGCGGACGATCCGGGTTTCCGGGCCCGTTTCCGCCGTGAGGTGGAGACGGCGGGCCGGGTCACCAGCCCCTGGGTCGTACCACTGCTCGACGCGGACCCGGACGCGGAGTCGCCGTGGCTCGCCACGGCGTTCGTGCCGGGCCCCTCACTGGCGGATGCGGTCGAGGAGTGCGGGCCACTGCCGTACCGCTCGGTGCGGTTCCTGGGGGCCCGCCTCGCCGAGGCGCTGGAGGCCGTGCACGGGGCAGGTCTGGTGCACCGGGACGTCAAGCCGGGCAATGTGCTGCTCGCGGTCGACGGACCGCGGATGATCGACTTCGGTATCGCCCGGATGCCGGAGGACACCGCGCTCACCGCCAGCGGGATGGTGGTCGGCTCCCCCGGGTTCCTCTCCCCCGAACAGGCCCAGGGACGGGGCAGGGAGATCGGCCCGGCCAGCGACGTCTTCTCGCTCGGCTGTCTGCTGGCATTCGCCGCGACGGGCGAACGCCCCTTCGGCCGGGGCTCCGCGGCCGAGGCGCTGGTGCGTACGGTCCACGACGAACCGGACCTGGACGGCGTACCGGCACCGCTGCTGCCGTTGCTGCGGAACTGTCTGGCCAAGGAGCAGGGTTCCCGGCCGCCCGTGGCGGACATCCGGCGAACCCTGGACGGGCAGGAGCCCGACGACCGGGACAGCGAGGGCGTGGGCTGGTTGCCCGAATCGCCCACCCGGCTGATCGCGCGCCGTTCGACCGCCGCTCTCGCCCTGCCCGCCGTCGAGGCGACCGAGGTGTCCGGCGCTCCGCCCGGCATCGACACGGTGCCCGGCTCGGAGGAGCCGCCGAAGGGCGCCACGCGACGCCGCTTGCTGGTGCTGGGCTCGGCCGCCGGGGTTCTGGCGGCGGGCGCGACGGCGGCTTGGTGGACGGCGGACCGCCCCGGTCGCGTGGCGACGCGCGGCGGCACCCGGCTTCCGCGAACGGTGGTCGCCCTGCACGCCGATCTGACGGGAGGACACAAGGCGGCAGGACTCGCCCAGGAGAACGGTGTCCGGCTCGCCCTCGACCGTCTCAACTCCCGTACCGACCGCGGCTTCGACCTCGCGCTCCAGGTGCACGACGACGCGGGCAGCCCGACCCGGGCGCGACGGATCGCGCGGCAACTCGCGGCCGACGACCGGGTCCGCGTAGTGATCGGGCCGACCACCGACGCCTGTGCCGAGGCCGTTGTCGCCGAATACCAGAAGGCACTGCTGCCCGTGGTCTCCGTATCGGTCGGGCTCGAAGGGGTGACGTACCGGACGTACGCGGCCACCCGGCCCCCCGACCGCAACCTGGCAGCGCCCCTGGTCGCGTACCTCGTCCGCACCGCCAGGGCCCGCAGGACGCTGTTGATCGACGACGCGGCCGAGGGAGATTTCAGCTGGAACATCTGCGCATCGGTCAGTGATGCCATGCGCTCCGGGCGGCACGCGACGACCCGGCGTACCCTCGCCGCCGAGGACGACACCGCCGACGACTTCCGTGCCCTCGCCGAGTCGGTGGCCGACGCGGAAGCGGACGCGGTGGTGTTCGCCGGTGGACATGCGCGCGCCGCGAAACTGGCGCGCGCGCTGAGCGGCGCCGGCTACTCGGGAGTGCGGCTGGCCACCGAGCGCGCTCTCGACCCCCGCTTCCTCGCCTCGGCGGGCAGCGCCGCCGAGGGATGGGTCTTCGCCACCGCCTTCCTCGATCCGACGCGTGTGACGGCCGCGAAGTCCTTCGTCACCGCCTACCGCGAACGCTTCGGCACCGCCCCGCCCTGGTACTCCGCCGAGGCCTACGACGCGGCGCTCTTCGTGGGCCGCGCGATGACGACACCGGGCGCGTCCGGCGCGGCACGCGGCACGATCGTGGGACGGCTGCGCGACATCGACTACCGCGGGATCACCAAGAGACTGCGCTACACGTCGTCGAGCACCGGCTACACCGTGAAGGCGCTCTACCTCTTCCGGGCGTCCGGCGGCCGATTCCGCTTTCTCGGCCAGTACGAGGACGCCACGGCCTGAGCCGGTGCAGGGACGGGAACCGACCGGACCACCCGACCGCGTCACGAATCGCCGGCCGCTGTCACGTAGGTCCAGCCGTGCCGAACGTTTCCGCGTTCCCGGCAGTCGACGCGAGTGACGTCGGGCCCTCCGTTGCTGCGCGAGAGCATTGCGCTGATCAGCGTGCGGTACGCGAAGAACAGCGTCGCGGCCACGGTCACGACGAAGGCCGTTCCAGGCCCGTAACCCGTGCTCGTGGCGGTGCGGGCCACGTGGAAGAAGCCGTAGCCGCTGAGGACCGTCGCCGGCGCGCACACCTTCCACAACAACCCGTGCCTGCGCCGCTCACCGTGCACTTCGGCGAACGACGGGAGCGCCACCAGGAGTCGAGCGTCGCAGTGGTCGCACGTCGCGTGGGCCTCGTTCCTGCACTGCTCGAAACGCTCCAGACGGCCCGCGTCCTCGTTGGTGAGGGCGATCGTCCGCGTGTGGTTGTGACCACCCTCCTGGCTGACGATGTGCGTGATCCTGTACTCGAAGGTCCCCGACACCTCTGCGGCCACGGCTCCCGCCCCTCCCCCTGGTCCGGTTCACCTTTGATTCTCGGGCCGCCGCGGCGGCGTACCGCCGGGATCGCACCACCCGGAACAACCCTGTGACGCCCCTGGGAACTGCTGCTGACGAAGGACTACCACCGCCCGGCGACCAGGTATCGGGCCCGCCACTGCGGCAGACAGTCGTGCAGGTACAGCACGAAGGGGATCCACCAGATCAGATCGTTGGTGACGAGGATGACGCCGGAGGCCAGGGGCCACTGGCCGGTGAGGGCCAGCCACAGCCAGCCGAGCGGTCCGAGGACCTTGCCGGCCAGGCCGACCGCCGCGACGGCGAAGCCCTCGGCGGGGCGGAGGGCCACGTCCAGATAGAGCAGCCCGTACAGGCCGAGCACCATGCCGAGCGTCATGAAGATCTGCGGGTGGTTCTGCGGGGGCATGCCGGCGATCCGGAACAGCCATTGCGGGTCGACGGCCGCGTAGCAGCCCCAGGCGATGTTGTAGACGCCGGCCGCCGCGAAGACCCGTCGGTGCAGTCGCTCACGGGGAACGGGAGAAGTCTCGCTTGATGGGAACACGACCCTATTGTCGTGTCCACGTACGGGTAGCATGCCGCCGTATGGGGGAATCGAACATCGTCGTGGTCGGGGGCAGCGGCTTCTACGGCCGGTATGTCGTCGACGATCTGCTGCGCCGGCCCGACGTCCGCGTCACCGTCGTCTCCCGCAGACCGCCGCATCCCGCCTTCGCGTCCGACCGGGTCCAGTGGGTCGCCGGCGACCGCGGCGACCCGGAGCGGCTCGGCGAACTCCTGGGCGACGCGGTCGCGCTCGTGCACTGCGCGGGCCCGTTCCAGGCCATGGACGGCGCCGGCACCCACCCGCTCGGGCCGCTGCGGGCGGCGGTGGCCGCCGGGGTTCCGTACGTGGACATCTGCGAGGACCGCGGCTTTCTGCGCGCGGCGGCGACGGTGGCCCGCTCGGCGACGGCTCCCGTCCTCACCGGGGCGTCCGTCGTACCGGGCCTCCAGGCACTGATCGTCCACGACCTCGCACAGGGCATGGACCGTGTCGACGGCGTCCTGTGCTGTGCCGCTCCCGACACCCGGCGGCACCGCGGCCCAGCGATGTTCGAGGCGATGATGCACGGCGGGGGGCTCCCGTTCACCGCTCCTCGCGAGGGCGTACCCACCGTGGTGCACGGCTGGTCCGAGCCCGAGTGGACCGTGTTCCCGCCGCCGGTCGGCAGACGGCTGGTGCACCAGGTGTACGAGATGGCCGACCTGGACGTCCTTGCCGAACTGTGCGGTGCCCGGACGATCGCCTTCAAGGCCGGTACCGAATTCACCCTCGTCAACCGGGCTCTGGGGCTCTTCGCCGCGCTGCGGGCCCGCACCGGGCGGCCCCGCGCCACCCGGCGCTGGACCCCGCTGGTGCGCGCGGTGTCGTGGCTCGTCGGCCGGGTCGGCGACGAGGCGGGCGGCTTCACGGTCACCGTGAGCGGGGAGCGCGGCGGGCTGCCGGTCACCCGCCGACTGGGCATGACGGCACGGCAGGACGGTGGTCGCATTCCCTCACTGCTCGCCGGCATCGCCGTCGACCATCTGCTGGCGGGCCGGCTCCGCACCACCGGCCTCGTCCCGCTCCATTCCTGGCTGGCACCGCACGAACTGCGTGCGGCGCTGCGCGACCGCGGGATCGCCCTGTGGCGGAGCGACGACGAGGACGGCTGGCGCTCCTGGGAGGAGTGACGAGCCGTCAGGCCCTCACCTCGGGGTGCGCAACTACCGTGACCTGACAAGCTCTTACTGAACCGCAGGCAGAACCTCCCAGGGATCCGTCCGCAGTTCCAGGCCGAAGGTACGGTGAAGTCGTGCCTGCACCGCCTTGAGGCCCTTGATGCCTTCGCCGAACTCTTTCCAGCCCCGTGCCTCCTGCTTTTCCTGCTTGGGACTCATGCTCTGGACACCACCGAGGTGCGGCAATGCCTCGTAGACATCCCCCGCGCCGTTGTTGAGGTGCTTGAGGGCGGTCGACCATGCGGCCTGAGTCTTGCTGTCAGGAATGGGCTGACTCTTCTGAGCGCCCTGAACGGTCGGGAAGTAGCCGCTGAAGTCGTAGAGGCCCGCGTCCCGGTCGTGGTCCGCTTGGATCTTCGAGGACCGGCTGATCACGCTGATCAGCCGGTCCTCGCCCCCAGAATCGAACCAGTAGGTGACGTTGTTGGCGACCTGCGACGGATCCGTGGTCGTGGTGGGGGTGGCGTCGGCCGTGGGGGTGGACGGCGGCGTCGGTTCCGCGGTCGGCGTGGCGCTCGGACTCGGTGTCGGCTCGGCGGCCCGCGAGGTGTCGGAGACGTTGGAACACGCAGTCAGCAGAGCGACGGTGACGGCGCCGAACAACAGGGTCCGAACCCCCCTGCCCCGCCTCGCCGCGGTCGCCAAGGCTGCACCCTCAGGCGCCACCAGCGCGGTCAACACCGGATACGACAATGAACTCTCCCCCGATTCTGCCGGTTGCCGAGCGCATGAGATCTGCGCCGGCCAAATGTGGGATCCACCGCGCTCGGTTGCGGCACCAGGAGCGCGACGAGGACGACGGTGACCGTGGCGAACCTCAGGCCGTGCACCACTGCCCGGCGGCCCCTGGGGCGGGACGCGCCCCAAGGACACCGAAGTGCGCTCCTCCGCTCACCACCTGCCGAGCCGGACGGCCGCTTCCACCGCGGCGACAGGGCTCACTTCATGATCGGCTGTGGCCCGGGCTCGAGTAAATACGTGAAATCCCGCAATCGAGCACGTAACCCGTCGTGTGGCACTGGGCCGGTCGAACGCGATGTGCTTGATCCTTGGTACGGAGGCGGAGCGGTCTTCTTCGGGCGGTGCCTGGACGGGAGCGGAGCGTTCAGACCGGGCTTGCGGGATGCGCCGCCGTCGCGGACCGGGGCGGCCAGGTCTGTGGTGAGAGGATGCCGAGCACGTAGGCCCGGGCGACCAGTGCCGGGCGGGTGGCGGCGTCGAGCAGGGCGCGCAGGCGGCTCAGGTGGTAGTCCAGCGTCTGCCGGGACAGGCGCAGCGTCGCTGCGATGTCCGCGTTGCTGTGCCCGGCCGCCAGCAGGGCGAGTATGCGGACCTGGGCGGCCGTCAGGTCCGGTCGGGCCTCGTGGGGCAGACCGAGGTGAGTGCCGACGGCCCATACGCCGGACACACCGGGGGTCGTACCGCACACGGTGCTCAGATGGATTCGGGCCCGCCGCCGCCGGCCGTCCCGGTCGACGAGTACGGCACAGGTGCGGGCGCTTCGGCGCCGGCCGCTGATCAGGTCGTCCCAGATCCGGTGCAGGGCGCTCCGTTCGGGTGTCCTGGCGAGCAGGGTGTCGGCCGGCCGACCTATCAGGTCGGAGATCCGGATGCGCAGGACATCGGCGACGACGGTGCCGGCCTCACTGACCCGGCCGTCCGGGGTCAGACGGACGCAGAGCAGTCCGCTGTGGTCGCGCAGTGCCTGTAAGTCGGCCTCGGCCTGGTGTCGTTGGTCCAGCACCTGGGCGTAGTCGGTGACGTCGACGTAGATGCCCGCGATACAGCGGGCCGCGCCCCAGCGGACGGGGAAGCGGTAGCCCGCCGCACGGCCCGGGCAGCCGTCGACGCGCCGGTAGGCGAGGGTGTGCCGTACCGGCCGGCCGCGCGTCAGGACCTCCTGGTCGAGGGCGAGGAACCGGGTGATGTCACCGGCTTCGTCGACGTCGGCGAGGTGACGGCCGATCACGGCGTCGCGCGTGGTGCCGTACAGGTGGGCATAGGCATGGTTGGCCCACAGGTAACGGCCCGTGGCGTCGCGCACGAATGCCGCGGCCGGGGCGAGGTCGGCGAACGTGGCGTACGGGTCGTCGTCCGGCCGGTCGACCACCTCGATCGCCACTCCCCTGCTGCCGTGCCGTCCCGGCCCGCCGCCGAGTTCCGGCCAGTGGACGTGGAAGGTTCTGCCCTCGAAACACGCACGGTACGGGACGCAGCCGGACGCGCCGGACGGGCCGCCGCCGTCCGCGTGGAGGGCTTCGAGGAACCGGCGGGTGGCGCGCCGGTCGTCGAACGCGGCGCCCCCGCTGTCGACCACGCTCAGACCGCTGTCGGCTTCCCACCAGGACACCGCAAGAGGCGCGAGCAACGCCTTGAAATCAGCTTCGTCCACGTCAAACTCCTTCAACCCTGCACCACATCACTTTGGGTGACACCTCATGCGTATCCCGTAGGGGATGGGGCATGCGAGCGGGGCGGACGCTCCGTGCTGTGCGTCGGCAGCGCTAGCGCATGACCACACCTTCACCTGGCGCGGACCGGCGGCAGCGGTAAGGCATTTGCCTGAGTGCTTCGGGAATCTCGGCGCCTCGGACGCGGGCAGGTGCTGGTTCGCTTGAAGGAGACGGCGTGGGCGGCCCGGTGGCCGCCCGACGACATCGAAGGAGTTGGGGTTCCGTGAACAAGGTGCTGTACGTGCATGCCAAGGGCGGCCCTCCGGTGGGCCATGCCCTGACGCGGGTGGCCGCGAGGTCCGCGGTGCACCTACTGGCGCTCAGCGAACTGCCCGCCCCCGTGGGCGCTGACGCTGCGAGGCTGTGCGCGTCGGTCGTCACGCCCCCTGACGCCCGCGCCGGCGACCTGGTCGAGCTCATCACCGCCCGAGCCCGCGAGGTGGGGGCGGACGCCGTGCTCACCTTCTCGGAGTACGCGGTGGTCGCGGTCGCCGAGGCGTCCCGGCGGCTCGGGCTGAGGGGTGCCGGTCCCGCCGCCGCCCTCGCCCGCGACAAACGCCTGATGCGCGCCGCGTGGGAGCGCCACGGCATACCGCAGCCTCGGTTCCGCGCCGTCACAAGCGCGGTCGAACTGGAGCGCGCGACCACCGAGTTGTCATGTCCACTTCTGTTAAAGGCGGCCTGGAGCGCCGGCTCGACCGCGCACCAGATCATCGAGCGGCCCGCGGACGCGCCGGCCGCCTGGCGGCGGTCGCGCGCGGTGATGGCCGAGTCCGCACTGCTCGGATTCGCGGAACTGCACGTACCCGGCGCCTCGGAGGACTTCATCGTCGAGGAGATCGTCAGTGGATGTGCCGAGGAGTGGTTCGACGGCCCCGGCTGGGGTGACTACGTCAGCGTCGAGGGCGTGGTCGTCGACGGGGAATTCCGTCCCGTCTGCCTGAGCGGGCGGATGCCGACGGTGGCGCCCTTCACCGAGCGCGCCGGTATCACCCCGGCCGCCGTCGGAATCGAGGCCCAGCACACCATCGTGGACCTCGCCCGGCACGCCGTGGATGCCCTGGGGCTGGAGAACTGCGGCACCCACACGGAGATCAAGCTGGGCAGGGAAGGCCGTATGTGGGTCATCGAGACGGCCGCGCGGTTCGGCGGGGCGATGACGGTGCCGCAGATCGAGGAGGTCTTCGGCCTGGATCTGGTCGGCATGTTCACCGACCAGCTGCTCGGCTGCTCACCCGTCTGGCCCGCACGGGCGTTGACACCCGAGGATGCCACGGGCGCGGCCGGATCGCTGGTGGTCCTCGCCGTGCAGGGCGACGGCACCCCTTGGCCCCGCCGCCATCGATGGGACGCCTCGGCGGTCGTCCGTTCGGCGCCGGTCAGCGCCGGCAGCACGCTGTCCGTCGTCCGCGAGAGCTCTCTGCCGGACGGGGCCCCCGTGCCGGTCTACGAGCCTGCCGCCGGAGCCAACACCATGGCGGGCCTGTGCCTGTTGTCGGCGGACCGGCCGCAGTCCGTCGTCAGTGACTTCACCGCCCTGGTCGACGCGCTGCCGCGCATCCTGCCCACGGACGCCACCGAGGGGGCCCGGCCATGACCCACGCACCGCACACGGCCGACATCCCCGACACGGCGGGCGATCGTACCGTCGTCGGCGCCAACCTCTCGCTGCCGTTGTTCCGCACGCTGTCCGGCGTGCTCGCCGGACACCCGTACCTGAAGGTCGTGGTGGACAGGTCCGAGGACACCTGGCACCTGCTCGACACCCGGGTGCACCCCTTCCACGTCGACTACATCGCCACGCGCATCCTCGGCATGAGAATGGACGAACTCGACACGGCTCTGGACGCGTTCAACGAATCCGTGTACATGGCACCTGACCGCCGATTCCTGCTCGGGGTGCTGTCCCTGCACAGCGACGAGGACGCCGATGGTTCCGAGCGGCCCTTCCTGGTCCTGGAGACGACCGAGGCGGACACCATGCACGCCGCACTGCTGGAGGAGTTCCACCACTACGTTCACGCAAGGGTGGACGGACGGCTTCCCCTGCTGCTGAAACCCGCGAACCACGGGCAGGAGCACGAACTCGCCTCGGTCAGTGAGGCACGCGTACCGCGCATCCTCAGCCAGGAGCTGTTCGGCAACCGGACCCGGACCTGCCTCAACCCGGGCGTGGCCGAAGGGCGACTGCGCTGCTTTCGCGATCTGGCGGAGTACCGCAGCGCCGCCCCACAGCTCGGCTGGACGGACATCGTCGCGATGGCCTGCCTGCCCGATGACGTGCCCCGGGTGGCGGGGTTCGTCAACACGGAGCCCACGACGCCGCTTTCGCACACCAACGTCCTGGCGTCGGGCTGGGGCATCCCGAACGCCATCGTCCGCGACCTGGATGCTCTGGTGCGGCGCGACGGACTGGACGGCGCATGGGTCCGCTACCGGGTGTCCGAGGACGCCATCACCCTGGAGCGACTGTCCGACACCCCGGCCCTGGAAAGGCCGGTCTGGCACCAGCAGCGCATCCGCATCGACGCACCCCTGCTGGACGAGGCGCCGATCATGGCTCTGCACCGGCTGCGGCGCGCCGACCGCGACAGCTACGGCACCAAGGCCGCCAACCTCGGCGAACTGCACCATGTCCTGGACAGCCGCACGGCGGACCTGACCGCGTTCTACGCACGCCCGCGCCCGCCGCGCCCCGATCTGCTCACCCACCTGGCCCTACGGCTCGGCGAGCCGGCAGCGCCCGTGGAACGGCTGCAGGCCGCGGCGGCCGAACGCGTGGCGGCCACCGTCCGGGCACCCGAGGGGGTGGCGCTCCCGTTCCGCCTGCACCATCTCTTCCTGACCTCGTCGGCCGCTCTGCAGCAGGGCATCGGCAAGCTGAAGATGGCGCTCGAGCTCGAAGCGCTCGACGTGATCGACTCCCTCTGTCTGGACCTGCAGCGCCTGATGCACAGCACGCCGATCCCCGACGAGGTGGCTCGGGCCGTCACCGGCGCGGTGCCGGGTCTGCTGGCCGACGGCCGTCGTCTCGTGGTGCGCTCGTCCTCCAACGCCGAGGACCTGCCCGGTTTCTCGGCGGCCGGGATCTACGACTCGGTGACCACCGTGCGCGGTGCGGAGCAGTTGCTGGACGCGGTGCGGCAGGTGTGGGCGTCGTTGCTGTCGCCACGGAGCGTACGTCTGCGGCACGAGGCCGGCATCGTGCTGGACGACACCTACATGGGAGTGATCATCCAGCAGTATGTGCCCGCCGGTCTCGGGGGTGTGCTGGTGACCTGCAATCCGACCCGGCGTGAGGACTTCCGCAACGTGTACGTCAACTGCGCGGCCGGTTCGCCGGAGCGGGTGGTCGACGGCAAGGTCCTGCCCCACCAGTACTTGTACAACACGGTCGAGGACGGCGGACGCACCGTGGACGTCGGCTCGTCGGGTGCGGACCTCCCGTCGGACACCCGCACGTCACTGGGCGAACTGGCCCTGGTGGGGCGTCTGCTGCAGTCCCACTTCAGCGCGGGCGACCCCGACGACGCGCTGGACATCGAGTGGCTCATGACTGCCGAGGGGGCGTTCCATCTGGTCCAGGTCCGCCCGTACGCCCGGTGAGGCGCTCCATGACTTCTGTGTGGCGCCGCTCCGTAGATCCGGCCATGACCCCGGCCGCCCGGCGCATCATCCGCCTCAACAACGGGTTCCAGCTGTTGTTCAACCTGTTGTGGTGGATGCCCGTGTTCTACGCCTACCAGCGTGCCGCGGGTCTGTCGGACGGCCAGATCTTCGGCATCCAGAGCATCTACTACGTCGCCTTCTGCCTGTTCGAGATACCCACGGGAGTCGTCGCCGACCGCGTCGGTGCCCGCAACTGCCTGCGCGCGGGCGCGGTGGTCATGACGGCGGCGAACATGGTGCCCGTGCTGACGCCCTCGTACACGGGCTTCCTCGTGCACTTCCTCGCGATCGCCGCCGGGCGCTCCCTGACCTCGGGCGCGGCGAGCGCCTGCCTGTACGACGGCCTGCGCGCCGAGGGAGCGGACGCCCACTACCTCAGGGCGGAGGGAACGGCGCGTGCCCTCGGGCTCGCCGCCAAGGTCGTCTGCTGGCCGCTCGTCGGACCGCTGATGTCCGTGGCCCACCAGTCGCCGTACGTGCTCAGCGCGGCGAGCGCGGCGGGCTCTCTCGGCTGCGCCCTCGCCCTGCCCCGGATCGCGGCCGGCGACACGGGGGCGAGCACTCGTGGGCGGCGGAGCGGAGCTCTGCTGCGGGACACGGGCGCCGCCCTGCGTACCGTTCGGTCGTCACCGTGGCTGGCCCTGCTCATGGTGCAGGGCGTGGCGGTCTTCACGCTGTCACGGATCTGCCAGGTCAATCTGTTCCAGCCGGTGTTGCTCGAGCACGGCATCGCAGAGGGCAGCCACGGCAGTGTCCTCGCGGCGATGACGGTCGCCGAGGCGGTGACCTCCGCCCGGCCCCAGTGGCTGAGCCGGCGGCTGTCGCCCGCGGCCTGGGTGTCCCTGCTGAGCGTCGCGCTCGCCGCCGCACTCGCCGGCACCACCGTCGGCGGCCCCTGGGTCGTGGTCGGGCTGCTGTGTGCGTTCGCCGCGATCACCGGGTTCGGCTATCCGGTACAGCGCAAGCTCATCAACGACGCCATCCCGAAGGGGGCCCCGCGTGCCACGCTGCTGTCGGTGGAGAGCATCGTGGACCGCGGCGTGTGTGCGGCGGCTGCAGTGGCCGCGGGGGCGTATCTGGCGGCGGGCCGGCTGGACGCGCTGCTGTGGCAGTCCGCCGCGGTCACCTGCGTGCTGATCCCGGTGCTGCATCTGGCTCTGCGCCGCGTGGGCCCGGCGCCGGCCGCGCGTGGGACGCGTGGAGCACCCGGCGCCGACGGAGCCTCCGCCAAGGCAGTCGCACAGCCGGTGGAGGAGCCCGTCGCCCTGCCCGTCGACGAGGGCGCGGCCCCGCACCCCTGATCCGGCCCGAGGCGGCTGACCACGCCTGGGAGCACACACCCCCAGCGGGCCACTGGGTGCGGTACCGGCAATGACGTCGAGGGCCAGGGGCGGCACCCGGGAGCCCGGCTGCCGCCCCTGGCCTGTGGGGATCAGCTCACGTCGACTGCGGACCAGGCGGCCTCGACCGTCTTGTACTCGGTGCTCGAGGCACCGTAGAGGTCGGATGCCGCCTTGAGGGTGCCGGCGCGGGCGCCCTTGTAGTCGGTCGTCGAGGTGAAGTACGAGGTCAGCGCCTTGTACCAGATCTGCAGCGCCTTGTCCCGGCCGATGCCGGTGACCTTGGAGCCGTCCTTGGTGGGCGAGTCGTAGCTCACGCCGTTGATCGTCTTCGCGCCGCTGCCCTCGGACAGCAGGTAGAAGAAGTGGTTGGCGACGCCGGACGAGTAGTGCACGTCCAGACCGCCCACGCTGGAGGACCAGTAGTCGGCGGAGCCACCGTCCTTGCTGGGCTTGTCCATGTAGCGCAGCGGCTTGCCGTCGCCGTTGATGTTGATCTTCTCGCCGATGAGGTAGTCACCCGGGTCGGACGAGTTGTCGGCGTAGAACTCCACGCCGGTCCCCATGATGTCGCTGGTCGCCTCGTTCAGACCGCCGGACTCACCGGTGTACTCCAGCCCGGCGGTGTTGGACGTGACACCGTGGCTCATCTCGTGCCCGGCCACGTCGAGCGCGGTCAGCGGGTCCTTGTTGCCCTCACCGTCGCCGTAGGTCATGCAGAAGCAGCTGTCGTCCCAGAACGCGTTCACGTACGAGTTGCCGTAGTGCACGCGGGAGTACGCGCCCACGCCGTCGTTCTTGATGCCGCTGCGGCCGAAGACCTTCTTGTAGAAGTCCCAGGTCTCCTGCGCCCCATAGGCGGCGTCCGCTGCGGCGGTCGCCGCGTTCGACACCGTTCCGTCGCCCCAGGTGTCGCTGGACTGCGAGAACAGCGTGCCGGTGCCAGTGGATCCGTGGTCGAGGTTGTAGGTCTTGTGACCACCGCGCGAGGCGTCGGTGAGGGTGTAGGACGAGCCCGACTGCGTCGTCGACAGGTCCACCTTGCCGCTGTAGTGGGTGTTGCCGACGCCGGTCTCGATGCCCTGGTACTGGAAGAGCTTCTTGCCGGTGGCGGCGTCGGTGACGACGTGCAACTGGTTCGGGGTGCCGTCGTCCTGCAGACCGCCGACGACCGTCTCGTAGGCGAGGACGGGCTTGCCGCTCACCGCCCAGATGACCTTGCGCGGAGCCTGGTCCGCGGCGGTCTTCGCCGACCCCGCCGCCTTGGCCAGGCCCAGGGCCTGCTTCTCGGCCTTGGCGGGGGCGATCTGCGGTGTGAGCGAGGCAAGCTTCAGCTTCGCCTTCGCGGCAGTGGAGATGCCCTCGGTCCTGCCGGACTCGGCGGTGTGGACGACCAGGTCGCCGCCGAGCACCGGCAGGCCCGCATACGTGCGCTCGTAGCGGGTGTGGACGGTGCCGTCCACATCCTTCACGACGTCCTTGACGACCAGCTTCTCCTTGGCGCCGAGACCTATGTGCTGCGCGGTCCGGGCCGCGTCGGCCTGCGCCTGCTGGATCAGCCCCGTACGGGCGGCCGCCGACAGCATGACCGGAGCTGCGGCGAGGCGGGCGGGACCGGCGGTGGGCCGGGCGGTGGCCGTGGTGGTGAGCGCGGTGCTCAGAAGTGCCGTGGTGGCGGCGACGGCTGTGGCCGCGGCCAGGGCGGTGCGCCGGTGGCGTGTGTCACGGGAGGTCACACAAGCTCCTTTTGTGGGGGGAACGTCCGGCCGGTATGGGGCCGACCGGGACAGTTGTGGATGGTGTCGTGCTCGTGCGGCGGTTGGAGAGAGGGTGCCACGAATGACATGTGCATGCCATGACCATCAAGACGATGTCGATGACAAAGCGCCAATCCCCGAACGAGGTCCGAGGGAGGCTCAGGGCATGCCGACTGCGGCCCTCGCGGACACTGCATCCGCGGGCCGGCGCGTTCTCCGACTTCGAGCTGTTCGAGGACTCCGGCAAACCATCGGCACCGGAGGTCAGAGGGCGGTGCGGGAGGCTCAGTCAGGGCCTGCGGCGGCACCTGTTCCGCTCAGGGTCAGGGCAGTGGCAGGCAGGCCGAAATCGGCGGGGTACATGAAGTCTCCATGGAGCGTGGGGGGTTGGAGATACACACACGAGGCAACCCCAGTCCCGACGGGATCCGCTACGCGCGTGGACCAGATACGACAACTCCCCCACCCCGCCTTCACCGGCAGCGCACAGAGACAGACCCGGACCGTCCTCGCACACGGCTGCTTCCCCTTGCTGCCGCCGCCCCCACGTCCCGTCCTTCATGGTGTGCCGAAGTTCAGGTGCTTGATGTCCGTAAGCCGACTTCTGCCAGGAGATGGCGCGACCAGCCTCGCGACACCTGAACTTGGAACCGAACACATCCGCCGACCCACAACACCCTTCACGCCTGCCGCGGTGCGCATCCGCAGTTGCCGACTGTGCGGATGCGACACCCGTTCCGTACCTGCTCGGCGCGGTCAGAACTCGTCGCGCGGGAAGTCCTGGTCGGCCAGGCCGCTTTCGGCAAAGTCGGCATCGCTCATCGCCGGGCCGGTGAAGAAGTCCTTCATGAGTTCGTTCAGGTCCAGCTCCGTGGCACCGGCCGGGGCGGCGGGCTTGATGCCATCGGTCATCCGCAGGGTCAGGCCCAGCTTCTTGACCTTGCCGTTCTCAGCCAGCTTGGCGAGGTCCACGTCCACCTCGGTCAGCTCATCGTTCTTGAGTGAGAAGTCCGCTGTCACCTTGGTGTCGGGGGCGTCCTTCAGGTCCTTGTCCGTCGGCAGGTCCATGCCCGGCGGCAGGTCCGTCGCCAGCGGGCGGATCTCGCGGAACAGCCCGGTGATCAGCGCGCGGAAGGGGGCCGTGGCGGTGACGTGCTCGGTGCCGTCCCCTCCATCGACTGTCTTGAAATGCACCTCACGGGCGACGACCTCGCGGAGGGCCTCCACGAGCTTCTTCTGCGTCTTGGCGTCGAGGGAAGGGGCGGGCGCAGGTCTGCCCTGAGCACCCTGGCCGTCGGTGGCGGCCTTCTCCGTCTCCTTGGTGCTGAACTTCACCCACTTGCCCTCGATGAAGTTCTTGATCGCCCCGGCCTCCGGGGGCAGGTCTTCGGCAGCGGGTACGGGGCTGCCCGTCATCCTGCCGAGGCTGTCGGCGTCGACACGGACGTAGGCGTAGTCGCCGATCACACGGTACTCGGCGAGGTCGCCGTCCTTGCTGCTGATCTCCATGGCCATGCCGACCAAGTCCTTCTCATCGGACTCGTCGATCGGCTTCCTCGACTGCACGGTGACAGTGATCTTCGCACCGCTCATCAGCCCGGCAGCCTCTTCCGGCATTTCTTCGCCGGGCGCGGGCTCGGACGCGGCGTCCAGCGCCTTCAAGGACTTGACGTCGGTGTCCAGTTCGAGCTCGAAGGAGAGCATCTTCTTCTTGCCCAGCTCCTCGAAGGCCCGGTCGAGCTTCTTGCCGGCGGAGAGCTGCTCCACCGTGGCGCAGGCGGCGGAGCCCGCGAGGACGGCGCCGACGACGGTGGTGGCAGTCAGGGTCTTGCGTATGGCGTTGATGATGGTCTCCTCGCGGATCCGATCACGGTGTGATCGATCAGGAGACTCACAACCTGCCCACAAGGTTGCCCCGTCCGACTGTGACGGCGGGACACCAATTGGGCATCCGAAGGGTGAGCTTCACATATTTAGGGAGCACGGGCGGCATGTGATCGCGTAGTGGAACACCAGGCCGTAGCTCTGGCGGACCCCAATGGCGGGGACTTGCACTTACGTGCGTAGCGCAGGCGTGAAGCGGAAACGGCCCGGGCAGAGATCTCGGGAGGGGAGACGATCCCGCCCAAGGAGACCGACATGTCCGAGGAACGAGCGTCGTGCACCTCACAAGGGTGGCAACACTCCACTGGAGACAGTGAAGATGCTGCCGCATTGCTGATCTCTTGTGAGGAGATGCCTGTGGTCAGAGAGGGACTCGCGTCGGCCACGGACGGTGGCGGGGGCGGCCGGAACACCTGCGTGATCGACTGACGAGCACCTCGCGCGGAGAGCGGTAATGGATCTGCGAGGCCTCGTGGCCCCATTGTCACCCGAGGAGTTTCTGGACAGTTACCTGGGGCGTCGAACGGTCCATGTGCCCGGGCCTCCGGACCGGTTCCGGGGACTCTTCGACTGGGAGACGCTTGACGGGGCGCTCAATCACCAGCGCCTGCCCGCGCCCCGCCTGCGCCTCGCCCGGGGTGGACGCATCCTGCCCGCCACTGACTACACCCACGCCGTCACCGACTCGCTCGGCGTCGTACATCAAGTCGTCGATGCGGGGCGGCTGTACCGGGAACTCGGGGGCGGTGCCTCCCTGGTGTTGGACACCGTGGAGGAGTTCTGCGAACCGGTGCGCCGCCTCGCGTGGGAGCTGGAGAGAACGCTCCGTGAACGGGTCTCGGTGAACGCCTACGCCTCCTGGGACGCGACTTCGGCGTTCGGTGTGCACTGGGACAACCATGACGTGATTGTCCTGCAGATCGCCGGGGAGAAACACTGGACGCTGCACGGCCAGGGGCGGCGCTGGCCCCTGCGCACCGACATCGAGGAGAATCTTGCCCCGACGGACACCCAGGGCGAGACGGTCGTGCTGTCCCCCGGCGACCTGTTGCACGTTCCCCGTGGTTGCTGGCACTCCGTGCGCGCTGGTCGGCCGCCGAGCCTGCACCTCGCGCTGGGTGTCACCCGCAGCACCGGTCACGACCTCGTCCGGTGGGTTGCTGACCAACTGCTGTCCGCGGAGGTCGTCCGTCAGGACCTGCCCCGTTTTGGGACGGCCGAGGAGCAGGAGAGTCATGTCGCGGCATTGCGCGAGGAAGTACTCGCCCGCCTGACACGGGCGGGCATGCATGAGTTCTTCGCCGTCCGTGATGGCATGGCCCACGCACGACAGGCCGTTGACCTGGCTTTATTCGGTGAGGATTTCACCCTTGGGCAGTACCGCCTCACGCGTGCGACACGCATCGAATGGCTCTTTCCGCGCGCCGTGCTCAGCCCCCCGGACGACGATGAACAGCCAGTGACCCTGACCGCGGGGGGCAGGGTCTGGCGCTTCCAACGAGCGGCATCGGTGGTCCTGGCGCGCCTCCTGACCGAAAGAGAGACTGGATTCGGATCACTGGCGAACGCTGTGGCCGCATTCGTGGACTCCGACACCCTGCGGAGATTGGTCTCGGATCTCCACCGCCAGGGGCTTATACGGATCCTCCCGGCGGCTGACGGCCTTTCATGTGAGCAACCACCCGAGAATCAGGGCCCCCACGACGATCCAGAGTGACCTGTCCGCCCCCGACTGCATCAGGAGTCCCGCCAGTGCTGTCGCGTCGCTGATGCTGATGGACGGCTCCCGTGCCGTGTCATCCGGACGATCTCCAGGATGTGTTTCCCTGTTGGTCATTTCACGGCTCCCCCTTTTCCGGGCTCCCTCGAGCCCGTACTCAGCGTGGCGGGAGAAGCTCGGTGGCCGCGAGAGCACAGCAAGTTGTTAAGTGCAATGCCGGTATCCGACGGCATGGCGCTGGTGAACGGTTGAATGTGGGGTTGAAAATTGACGTCCAGTTCTGCCGGGTCGGAGGTGGCGGCGATAAGATGACTTCGACTCCCAGGGCAATCGAGGACGGCCGACGTGCACCAGCCCAGGAACGAGAAGCTCAAGGCCTTGCTGACCGAGGCCGGCTGCTCGTACGAAGGACTCGCACTGCGTCTGAACTCCCTCGGCGCCCGGCACGGTTTACGACTCGCCTACGACAAATCATCGGTGAGCCATTGGGTGAACGGCACAAGACCGCGCTCTCCGGTGCCCGCCCTGATCGCCGAGGTTCTCGGCACGAAGCTGGGGCGTACCGTGCCGCTGGACGACATCGGACTGGGAGACACGTCGGAGGCTCGGCTAGCGACCGACTCCTTGCTGCATCACAGTGACCTCGACCAGGCATGGAGCGTCATGGACAGGCTGGGGCGAGCGGACATGGAGCGACGTAAATTCCTGTACCTTCTCCCCTTTTCCCTGTCGGCGATCCCCGGGACACAGCGGGACTGGCTCCTGCACCTCCTGTCCCTCGACGACGAGCCGCCCCACACCTGTCGCTCCGCTGACATCGAGAACATCCGTCGCTCCATGCAGATGTTCACCGCGATCGACGTCCAGTTCGGGGGAAACCAGGCGCGCGAAGCTCTCGCGGCGTACGTCGCCCACGACGTCGTACCCCTGTTGCGCTCTTCCCGGACCGACTGCATCGAGCAAGAACTGTTCAGCGCGGCCGCCGAGCTCTACCTGCAACTGGGCTGGATGACCTGTGACATCGGCGCCGACGGCCTGGCACAGCGATATCTGACCCAGGGACTGTACCTGGCCCGCCGTTCGAACCGGTCGGGCCTCATCGTGGCCAGTCACCTGCTCTCCGCGCTCGGGCAAATCTCCATAGCGAACGAGCGGTTGACGGAGGGCCTGAACTTCGCCCGCACGGCCCTGCACACGGCACAGCGCGCCGACAGCCCTCGCGCCACGACCCGGGCACGCCTGGTGGAGGCGCGGGCGTTGTCGGGCCTGGACGACGGCAAGGGCGCCGCTGCGGCGATGTACGCCGCGGAAGTGGCCGTGGACCGTAGCGGCGATGACCCCGAGTGGACAGGCTTCATCGACACCAGGTACTTCGCGAGCCAGATGGCCGGTTGCTTCCGGCTGCTCGACGACCCGGCCAAGATGCTTCATTTCGTAGGGCTCAGCATGGGGACCCAGTTCCCGGCGGGTCGTCAGGCGGCGCACAACGCCGTTTACCTCGCCACGGCCAGGCTCCGGCTCGGGGACATCGATACGGCCTGTACCCATGCCGAGCAGGCTGCCGAGATGGCTTCTCGCATGAAGTCGGCCATGACGAACCGCCTACTACGGAAGCTGACCGTCGAGATGCGCGCGTTTCGTCCGCACGCGCGCGTCACGAACTTCCTCGAACGCACCCGCGCCTGATGACGTGATTCGCCTCCTCCACCGTCGGCCGGCTCACAGCCTCCGGCCTGCTTCAGCAGACGTGTGCAGAGGACGATCCGGTCGTTGCTGAGGAGCCGGACACCGCAGAACGCATCCAGGGGCTAACGAGCGCGTGCACAGGTAGGCGGTAAATCGTCGGGCTTTCGACCGTCGATCATGGTGGTGTGATGGGGAAGGCATCTCATACAGACATCGATCACCAGCAACCGGAGGAGCACGGGTCCGTCGCCCGACGTGATCGCTGAACTCGCCGCTGAGTTAGGCCCGTTGTTGCATGAACGGCACCGGGCCAAGCTCGTGCCGGTTCGGTGTGGCGCGCGACGTACCACGAACAGACCTACAAGGACGGCACTTTGCGGACACGACCTGGCCCCCGCGAAGCCTTCCTACGACGGTACGGCCATCCCGAGACCGGCGGCGACCCGGGCAACGGCAGCACCGCGACGTTCACCGTTGGATCGTCGATGACCGCGCGACGCAGCGCGTCGGCTTCCCGCGCACCTTCCAGCAGAACAACTTCTGGGAGCTGACCGTCCCGGCGCACCTCGCGAAGGGACAGAACACGATCACGCCGTCCCACCGTACGCGCGCGAGGTGCGATGAGCCGCTTACCGAAGATCCGAAGCCAGCACCAAATCAGCACGAAAGTCAGCACCGCACCGTCAAATCACCCTGAATTACGCGTCACGGACAGTACTCGTTTCGACCAACATCGGGCTCGCGAACCGCCCTACCGCGAGCTGGCATGGTGGCCGCACGCATAAGCAATCCCTCAACTATGTTGCCCCGCCACATGTGCCCCTGACCTGCCTCTTCCTACGGTGTGCCGACACGTACCCGTCCCCACCGCACACGAGGAAGTGGCGCACATGGCCTCCGCAGCAGCATCCGCTCCCCCACCCCCCGCCGGCCTCCCCCGCATCGTCGCCGCCGGCCTCATCGGCACCACCATCGAGTGGTACGACTTCTTCCTGTACGGCTCCGCCGCCGCGCTGGTGTTCAACAAGCTGTTCTTCCCGGACTCCGATCCGCTGGTCGGGACGCTGCTGTCGTTCCTGACGTACGCCGTCGGGTTCGCGGCCCGCCCGCTGGGGGCGCTCGTGTTCGGGCACTACGGTGACCGGCTGGGGCGCAAGAAGCTGCTGGTGCTGAGCCTGCTGCTGATGGGCGGGGCGACCTTCGCGATCGGGCTGCTGCCGACGCACGCGTCCGTCGGTTCCGCCGCGCCGGTACTGCTGACCGTGCTGCGTCTGGTGCAGGGGTTCGCGCTCGGTGGTGAGTGGGGCGGCGCCGTGCTGCTGGTGTCCGAGCACGGGGACGCGCGGCGGCGCGGATTCTGGGCCGCGTGGCCGCAGACGGGGGCGCCCGCCGGGCAGTTGCTGGCGACCGGTGTGCTGTCGCTGCTCACCGCCGTGCTCTCGGACGACGCCTTCGGCACCTGGGGCTGGCGGATCCCGTTCCTGCTCTCCGGTGTGCTGGTGATCGTCGGTTTGTGGATTCGTCTCTCCGTCGATGAATCGCCTGTCTTCAAGGAGGCGTTGGAGCGGGCCGAGTCACGGCGGACCGGTGAGGCGGAGAAGCCGCCGATCGTCTCCGTGCTGCGGCACCACTGGCGGGACGTGCTCGTCGCGATGGGCGCCCGCATGGCGGAGAACATCAGCTACTACGTCATCACCGCCTTCATCCTCGTGTACGCCACCACGTCCGCCGGCGTCTCGAAGCAGACCGCGCTCAACACCGTGCTCATCGGCTCCGCCGTGCACTTCGCCGTGATCCCGGCCTGGGGCGCGCTCTCCGACCGGGTCGGCCGGCGGCCCGTGTATCTGCTGGGCGCGGCCGGCGTGGGTCTGTGGATGTTCCCGTTCTTCTCGCTCGTCGACACCGGCTCCTTCGGGTACCTGGTGCTCGCCGTGACCGTCGGTCTGGTGCTGCACGGCGCCATGTACGCACCGCAAGCCGCGTTCTTCGCGGAGATGTTCGCCACCCGGATGCGGTACTCCGGTGCCTCCATCGGTGCCCAGTTCGCCTCGGTGGCGGCCGGTGCGCCCGCCCCGCTCATCGCCACCGCGCTGCTCGCCGACTACGACAGCTCCACCCCGATCGCCCTGTACGTGATCGCGGCCGCCGTGCTGACGCTCATCGCGGTGGGTGTGGCCCGGGAGACCCGGCACCGGGATCTCGCACAGGTGGAGGCCGGGGACGGCGATCAGACCGCCGTGAGCGCGGCGGCCGACGCCCGGACGGTCTGACCGGCGCGACGGTTCGAACCACTGACCGGCCCCCGCGTGGGGCCGGTCAGTGGCGTCCCGGTGCCGCCAACCGGTGCAGGCGCAAGGCCAGTTGGATCTCCAGGGCGCGGGCGGGGCTCTGCCAGTCCTCGCCCAGGAGGCGGCCCACCCGCTCCAGCCGCTGGGCGACCGTGTTCACGTGCACGTGGAGGGTGTCCTTGGTGCGGGCCGGGCTCAGTCCGCAGGCGAAGTACGCGTCCAGGGTGCGCAGCAGTTCCGTGCCGCGGCGCTCGTCGTAGGCCACGACCGGGCCGATGGTGCGGTCGACGAAGCCGCCGATGTCCCGTTCGCCCGCGAGGAGCAGTCCGAGGAAACCGAAGTCCTCGGCCGCCGCGCCATCTCCGTCACGGCCGAGGAGATGCAGCGCGTCCAGGCAGCGGCGGCCCTCGGCGTAGGCGGCGGCCACGGTGTCGGGGTGGGCGGCGAGGTCGGTGACGGGGGCGGAGGCGCCGACCGTGACGGGCTGGTGGACGGCCGCGCCGAGGTGGCGGGCGGTGCGGCGGGCCACGTCCGTGGCGGTGTCGCCGGCGACGAGTGGGAGCAGCAGGACCGTGCCGCCGTCGCGGGCCGCGGCCAGGCCCTGCCGAGTGGCGGCGAGGTGGGAGGCGGCGGACCACAGACGGCGGCGGGCGGCGGCTTCCTCGTCGGCGTCGGCCGCCGGGCCGTCGAGGCGGGTCGCGAGGACGACGTGGGTGGCGTCCAGGTCCGCGTGCAGCCGCGCGGCGCGTTCGCGCAGCAGGCGCGGATCCCGGTCGCGGGCGTCCAGGAGGTCGTCCAGCAGTTCGCCCCGCACGCGCTGTTCGGCCTCGGAGGCGGAGCGGCGGGCCAGTAGGAGCAGCGAGGTGACCATCGCCGCGCGCTCCAGGGTGCGCTGGTCGACCGGGTCGAGGCCGGGGTGGCCGCGCAGCACCAGCGCGCCGAGGAGTTCGCCGCCCGCGGTCACCGCGGCGATCCAGTCGCCGCCGTGCCGCACGGCGTGCCCCTCGGCACGGGACGCCTCCAGGGGCTCGGCCGGTGCGACACCGGTCTCGCTGAACTCGACTGTTCCGTCGAGGACCTGGGAGACGGCCGCGGCCACGTCGTGCACCCCGCCGCCGCGCAGCACCAGTTCGGCGAGCCGGTCGTGCACGTCGGAGGCGCGCTCGATGACGGCGCTGCGGTCCCGGATGATCTCGTTGGCGTGCTCCAGTCCGGCCAGGGCCGCGCGGGTCTCGGTGAGCAGGTTGGCGGTGTCGATGGCGGCCGCGGCGAGCGCGGCGAAGGAGCCGAGCAGGGCGATCTGCTCACGTTCGAAGACGCGGGCCCGCCGGTCGGCGGCGAAGAGGACGCCGATGACGTGCGGGCCGAGCATCAGCGGCACGCCGAGGATGGCGACCAGGCCCTCGTCGCGGACTCCGGCGTCGATGGTGAGGGTGTGCTGGAAGCGGCCGTCCTGGAAGTAGTCGTCGGTGACGTACGGCCGCGCGGTCTGGGCGACGAGTCCGCCGAGCCCCTCGCCCATGCCGAGGCGCAGCTGCTGGAACCGGGCGGAGACCGAGCCCTCGGTCACGCGCATGTAGGTGTCGCCACGTGCCGGGTCGTTGAGGCTGAGGTAGGCGATGTCCGTGCCGAGCAGGGAACGGGCGCGCTGCACGATCGCCTGGAGGACGGCGTCCAGGTCCCTGAGGCCTGCCAGGTCGTGGGCGGTCTCGAAGAGCGCCGACAGTTCCGCCTCGCGCCGCCGTCGCCCTTCCAGTTCCGAACGCACCCGCAGGGCGAGCAGCTTGGCGTGCTCCAGGGCGGCGACCCGGCCAGCCGGCGCTCCCTCGGCACGGGCGAGCAGCACCGGCTGTTCGTACGCCTCCACCGAGGCGTCGCGGGCCAGCAGCTCGAGGTACGGGGCCTCCGCGCTGCCCTCGGGCACCCCGGTGGCGGCCGCGGTGGTGGGGCGCTCGGCCGGCCGGACGTGATCGCGAGACATGGTCACAGGATTCCGCATCGTGCGCCCGGCCCGTCGGGCCTGTGGAAAACTCTCCGTCCGGGCGCCGCCGGCCCGCCGCTCAGTGGGCCGTCCATCCGCCGTCCAGCACCAGCGAGGTACCGGTGACGAAGGACGCGTGCGGGCTGCACAGGTAGGCCACGGCCTCGGCGACCTCCTCCGGTTCGATGAGCCGCCGGACGGCGCAGTCCTTGAGCAGGATGTCGGACAGGACGCGCTCTTCGGGGATGCCGTGCGCCTGGGCCTGGTCGGTGATCTGCTTCTCGACCAGTGGGGTGCGCACATAGGCCGGGTTCACACAGTTCGAGGTCACACCGTGGGGGGCGCCCTCCAGGGCGGCCGTCTTGGAGAGGCCTTCGAGTCCGTGTTTGGCGGCCACATAGGCAGCCTTGAAGGCCGAGGCGCGCAGCCCGTGGACGGAGGACACGTTGACGATCCGGCCCCAGCCCTGCGCGTACATGTGCGGGAGGGCGCCGCGGATGAGCCGGAACGGCGCCTCCAGCATCACGGTGAGCACCGTGTGGAAGACGTCGGGCGGGAACTGCTCGATGGGGCGCACCAGCTGCAGCCCGGCGTTGTTGACCAGGACGTCGGTGCCGGCGGCCGCGTGTTCGGCGGTGTCCAGGTCGGTGAGGTCCAGGACGTGCGGTTCGACGGTGCCCGCCAGGTCCCGGGCCCGGTCGGCGAGTGCGTCCAGGCCGGCGGCGTCCCGGTCGACGGCTCTCACCTTGGCCCCGGCGGCCGCCAGCCGCAGCGCGCAGGCCCCGCCGATGCCGCCGGCGGCGCCGGTGACGAGGGCGGTGCGGCCGCCGAGGTCGAGCGAGGGGGCGTGGGGGCCGGGCAGGGCGCTGGGCTGGGTCATGTGCCGACCCTAAGCAGCACCCCACCCCGACCACATGTGGTCACACCCCATACTTCATTCAAAACTCGTAGCGTCAAACCATGTGGGTTCGTCCGACAGAGCCTGCTTGATCCGGACCAGCTGGTGCTCGTCCATCGGCGGCAGCGCATCCACCTCGAACCAGCCGACGTCCAGCGACTCGTCGTCGTTGACCCGCGCCTCGCCGCCGACGGCCCGGCAGCGGAAGGTGATGTCCATGAACTGGCAGATGTCGCCGTTGTTGTAGGTGATCCGCTCGCCGGACTTCACCATGACGATCCGCTCGGCCACGCACCGTACGGCTGACTCCTCGTACACCTCGCGCATCGCGGCGGCGGCCGGCTGCTCACCGGGCTCCGGGATGCCGGAGAGCAGCGCCCACTTGTGGTTGTCCGCGCGCTGCCCCAGCAGGATCCTGCCCTGGTCGTCGAAGACGACGGCGCTGACTCCGGGGAGCCACAGCAGTTGGTGGCCCGCGGAGGCCCTGATCGTGGAGATGAAGTCAGGAATAGCCATGGAACCGACCCTAACGGGCCGGTTCCGTCGAGCACGTGGGTTCCCCCGGCGTACGACGGGCGTACGGCTACGCGTCACCCGAGCGCCGGGCACGTATCCCGGACCCGATCGCCCAGCCGAGACCGCCCGCGGCCACCAGCACCAGGGCGATCTCCGGCAGGATGCCCAGCTTGGTCGCGGGCGTCTCGGAGGTGCGCAGCGGGACCTTCTGGACGAGGTAGGCGGGCACGAACATGCCGGTCTTCTGGGTGATCGTCCCGTCCGGCATGATGATCGCGCTGACGCCGCTGGTGACCGGCACGGTCACGGTCCGGCTGTGCTCGACGGCACGGATCCGGGACATGGCGAGCTGCTGGTAGGTCATCTCGCTGCGGTCGAAGGTGGCGTTGTTGCTGGGCACGGAGATCATCTCCGCACCGTGCGTGACGGTGTCCCGCACGGCCCAGTCGAAGGCGGCCTCGTAGCAGGTGGCGAGGCCGACCTTGGCGCCGTCGATGTCGAACACACCCGGCTTGCTGCCCCGGCTGAAGTCCTGGCGGACCATGCTGGTCCAGTTCTGGTTGATCGCACCGACGAGCCCGCGCAGCGGGAGGTACTCGCCGAACGGCTGCACCTGCCGCTTGTCGTAGGTCTGGGTCGGCCCCTTGGCCGGGTCCCACAGGATCTGCTCGTTGAGCAGCCTGCCGCCCCTCTCGACGACCCCGCCGACCGAGATGGGCACCCCGACGGCCCTGGCGGCACCGTCGATGACGGCGGCCGCGTCGGAGTTCGTGAAGGGGTCGATGTCGGAGGAGTTCTCCGGCCACAGCACGTAGTCGGGCTTGGCGACCTTGCCCGCCTTGATGTCGGCGGCGAGCTTGAGGGTCTCGCGCGCGTGGTAGTCGAGGACCGCCCGCCGCTGCGCGCTGAACTCCAGCCCGGCCCGGGGCACATTGCCCTGGATGACCGCGACGGTCGCGGTGCCGTCCTCGGCCTTGTCGCTCACCAGCGGCCGCGCGGCGACCGCTCCCGCCACCGGGACGGCGACGCTCAGCAGCGCGACGGCCGCGGCCCCGCGCCGCAGGGTCCGGGTGCGGCGCCGCTCGGCGATCAGGCGCCCCGCCTCGTACAGACCGAAGCCGCACAGGACCACCGCGAAGCCGAGCACCGGGGTGCCGCCCACTGCGGCGAGCGGCAGGAAGACGCCGTCGGCCTGGCCGAAGGCGATCTTGCCCCAGGGGAAGCCGCGGAAGGGCACGCGCGCGCGTACCGCCTCGCCCGCGATCCACACGGCGGCCGCCCACACCGGCCAGGCAGGCAGCTTGGCCACCGCGGCGACACCGACGCCGACGAGGCCGACGAAGACCGCCTCGATGGCGACCAGCGCGAGCCAGGGGCCGGGGCCGACCTCCACGCCGGTCCACACCAGCAGCGGCAGGAGGAAGCCGAGTCCGAAGAGGTAGCCGAGGCCGAACGCCGCCTTCCAGGTGCGGCCGCGCAGCACCCAGGCGAAGCCGGCGAAGGCTGGCAGGGCCAGCCACCACAGCGGGCGCGGCGGGAAGCTGACGTAGAGCAGCACTCCGCAGACGGCGGAGGCGACGGCCGGGACCAGGCGCAGCAGTCGGCGGCCGCGCGCGCTCGGCGCGGGGGACGGCTGGAGGCCGGACTGGTCCACGGAAGTTGCGGTGACGGTCACCCGGGGAGTGTACGGCGGTTGACGTTGCCGCCGACAGCACGGGCTGGTGCGGGCGCTGCCCCCACCTGCACCGTGCCGGAATCACGTCGTTCCTGCGCTGCTCGTGCCCAAAACGGTCATCAGCCGTTACCGTGTGCCCGAGCCTCAGTGGTGCGGCCGGTCCCGGTGCGTGCGGCCGGGGCCTGCCACAGGTCGGGGGACCGGGGTGCGAGGGGCGACGGGTGGGGTCGACGGGGACGAGGTCCGCGACCGGTGCGGACGCTTACAGAGGCAGACGAAACGTTTCTGACGGGGCGGGCATGATCCTTCTGGGAGCGTGCGCCGCCTGGTCGCTGATCACGGCGGCAGCCCACGACGGGCGGCCCGAAGGGGTGCTCCTCGCGGTGCTCGCCGTGATCGCCGGGTACGCCGCGGGCCGGATCTCCGGGGCGCTGCTTCCGGTGGCCGCGCCCGGTGCAGGTGCGTCCGCGGGGCTCGCGCTGGCCGTGGTCCTGCCCGACCTCTCCCCCGGCCCCCGCTACGCCGCCCCGCTCGGGCACGCCGGAGCCACGGCCGCCCTGCTGGCGCTGGCCACCGGTGCCGCGTGCTGTGCCGCCTGGGCCGCGCGCGGGCCCGGGCTGCGGCTCGGGCTGCGGCTGCTGGCCGCCGGAATCGCGCTGACCGGGGCCGCCATGGGCTCGGCCGTCGGCTGCGCGGCCAGCGCCGCGGTTCTGCTGTGCTCGCTCGCCGCGGGCTCGATGCCCCGCAGAGGCGTCGGCATCGTAGGTCTCGCACTTGCGGCGGCCCTGGTGGCGGGGACGATCTGGGCGGTCGCCGCCGGTGCCCTGCCCCAGGCCTTGGAAAGCCGGTTCACGCCGCACCGGGTCCAGCTGTGGCAGGACGCGCTGCGACTGGCCCGCCGGTACACGGGCCTGGGCATCGGCCCGGGCCGCTTCGGCGAGCTGAGCGACCCCGCGCCACAGGCCGTCCTGCCCGACGGCAGACCGCACTCGGCCCTGCTCCAGCAGGCGGCCGAACAGGGCCTCGCCGGGGTGCTTCTGCTGGCCGCCGGATTCGGCTGGGCCCTCTACGCCCTGTGGCGCACCCCGCGCTCCACACCGATCGCCCTCACCGCCGGCACGGCCCTGACCGCCCTGGCCGCGATCGCCTCCGTGGGCAACGCGCTGAGCTTCACCACGGTGACCGCGGGCGCGGGCCTGCTGGCGGGATGGGCCACGGCACGGCCGTGGGCGGGCGACAGCCCGGAGCTGTAGCGAGGCACAGGGCGCGAGCCCGCCGTCCGGCGCACGCGAGAGCGGCGCCCGGCGGTTGCGCGTGGCCGCGTCCGAGCCCAAGCGGCCCGCACCCCCGAGCGACCCCGGCGCCCCTCACACACAGCCCAGCCGATACCCGGCGACCCGCACCCCCGCCACCACACGCACACGCACACGCACACGCAGAGAGCCGGAACACGCAATCCGGCGCACGCAAGAACAGCGCCCGGTGTTTGTGGGTGGCGGCGTCCGGATCGAGGCGGACCGGGTTCGCGAAAGGGGCTGGCGGAGTGGCCGCCGTCTCAGCTCGCTCCCCCGGGCGTCATCGTCCGTAGCCGGTCCCTGATGGCGCGGACCGCCGCCTCCGCGTTGTCCACGGTGATCGTGAAGGTGTGGCCGTCCCACAGGCGCAGCACGATGCCCTCACCGCGGCGGACCACGACCGCGGTGCCCTTCTCGGGGCGCCAGCGGTAGCCCCAGCCGCCCCACTGGCGCGGGGTGACGTAGGAAGTGAAGTCGGCGCCGGCGACCTGGGAGAGCGGGATGCGGCGGCGCGGCACGCCGATGTGGCCGCAGCGCACCTCGACGCACTCCTTGTCGAGCTTGAGGTCGACGTGCACGAAGGCGAGCGTGCCGAACAGGACCAGCAGTCCGGCGGCGATGCAGCCCACGACGGACATCACCAGCGGGGCGACGCCGGAGGACCAGGCCGAGTCCACGGCCAGCTCGATGCCGAGTGCCATGCAGGCCGCGCCGCTCAGCGCCAGCAGCCACTGCACCCGGTTGGTGGCACGCCCGGTCCAGACGTCGGGGTGCGGGGTGTCCTCGGCGCGGTGCTCCCTCATGTCTACGAGGTTACTCAGGTTTCGCCCCGCTGGTACCGGCGTGCGGAGGGTGACTGTTCCGGGCGGCGCGCCCCGTGGAGGCGGCCGCCCCAGGTCACCGCCGGTCGGCGAGCGGTCCGACGGCGGGCAGCAGCCGCCCTTCGGCGTAGTGCAGCGCGGCCGCGGGCAGCACGCCCTCACGGCCGCTCAGCAGCACCGTCAGCGTGCCCTCGGCCGGAGCCTCGGGGGCGGGCTGTTCGCCCAGGCGCCGCAGGGCCTGGGCGGCCACGGCGCCGGCGGATCCGTGCAGCACGAGCGGAGCGGCATCGGGGCGCTGGACGGCGGCGCGGATACGTTCCGCCACCAGCTCGTAGTGGGTGCAGCCCAGGACGACGGTCGTCACGTCCTGTGGGGTCAGCGCGGCCGCAGCGGCGATCGCCGCGTCGATGGCCGCCTCGTCCGCGTGCTCCACGGCCTCCGCGAGGCCCCAGCAGGGCACCTCGGCAACCTGGACGCCGTCGGCGAAGTCCTCGATGAGACCGCGCTGGTAGGGGCTGCCGGTCGTGGCGGGCGTGGCCCAGATGGCGACGGGGCCGCCGCCGGCGGCGGCCGGCTTGATCGCCGGGACCGTGCCGATCACCGGGACGCCGGGCTCCAGGCGGGCGCGCAGGGCGGGCAGGGCGTGCACGGTGGCGGTGTTGCAGCCGATGATCAGGGCGTCGGGCCGGCGGGCCGCGGCGGCCTCGGCGACGGCCAGGGCACGCTGGATCAGGTCCTCCGTCGTGCGCGGCCCCCAGGGCATGCCGTCGGGGTCGAGAGAGAGGACCAGATCCGCGTCGGGGCGCAGGCGCCGTACCGCGGCGGTGGCCGCCAGCAGGCCGATTCCGGAGTCCATGAGCGCGATCTTCACCCGGCCACGATAGACGATGCGCCCTTGCGCTCCGGTCCTGTGGGGCAGACTGCGCCCGTGAGCGCGATCGTGTGGACCGCCGTCGTATCCCTCGCCGCCTGGTGCTGGCTGCTGCTGTGCCAGGGCTTCTTCTGGCGCACGGACGTCCGGCTGCCCCCGCGCCGGGAACCTGCCCAGTGGCCGCCGGTCTGTGTGGTCGTACCGGCCCGTGACGAGGCCGGCGTGCTGTCCGCGAGCCTGCCGTCCCTGCTCGCGCAGGACTATCCGGGGCGGGCGGAGGTCTTCCTCGTGGACGACGGGAGCACGGACGGTACGGGGGAGCTGGCCCGTGAGCTGTCGCGGCGGCACGGCGGGCTGCCGCTCACGGTGGACTCTCCCGGTGAGCCGCCCGCGGGCTGGACGGGCAAGCTGTGGGCCGTGCGGCACGGCATCGGCCTCGCACGCGCGCATGATCCCGAATATCTGCTTCTGACGGACGCGGACATCGCGCACGCGCCGGACAGCCTGCGGGAACTGGTGGCCGCGGCCCGCACCGGGGGGTTCGACGTGGTGTCGCAGATGGCGCGACTGCGGGTCGAGAGCCTGTGGGAACGGCTCGTGGTCCCGGCGTTCGTCTACTTCTTCGCGCAGCTGTATCCCTTCCGGAGGATCGGCCTGCGCTGGGCGCGGACGGCGGCGGCCGCGGGCGGCTGTGTCCTGCTGCGCGCGGACATGGCCGAGACGGCGCGCATCCCGGACGCCATCCGGCACGCCGTGATCGACGACGTCGCCCTCGCGCGCGAGGTGAAGGCCGCCGGCGGTCACATCTGGCTCGGGCTGGCCGACCGGGTGGACAGCGTGCGTCCCTATCCGCGGCTGCACGATCTGTGGCGGATGGTCTCGCGCAGCGCGTACGCCCAGCTCCGGCACAACCCGCTTCTGCTGCTGGGCACGGTCGCCGGGCTCGCCCTGGTGTACCTGGTGCCGCCCGCGGCCGTGGTGGCCGGTACGGTCACGGGCAGCGCGGCGACGGCGGTCGTGGGCGCGGCCGCCTGGGCGGTGATGACGGGGACGTACGTGCCGATGCTCCGTTACTACCGGCAGCCGCCGTGGCTGGCGGCGCTGCTGCCTTTCACCGCGTTCCTCTACCTCCTCATGACGGCCGACTCCGCCGTACAGCACTACCGGGGGCGCGGGGCGGCCTGGAAGGGCCGCACGTATGCGCGCCCGGACGCCGTGCCCGACGAGAGCTGATACGTGGCTACTTGCGCCCCGGTGTCCAGTTCATGCCCCACCCGTAGGCGTGGTCCATGGTCCGCTGCGGGCTCACTCCGCGCTCCGGTACCAGGTAGCGCGCCTCGCGCTGGACGACGAGGTCGCCGCCGGTGTTGGTGATCAGCGCGAGTGCGCACACCGTGGAGGGGACCGTGCACTCGTCCAGCGAGAAGTCGATCGCGGCGCCGTGCTGGGGCTGGAGGGTGACCGTGGCATGCAGGTCGGCGAAGGAGGCCGCGCCTTCATAGATCGTGACGAAGACCAGGATGCGCCGGAAGTCCTGTTTGCGGTCGAGGTTGACGGTGAGGTTCTCGCCGCTCGCCACGGCGCCCGTACGGTCGTCGCCGTCGAGGTGGATGTACGGCGGCCGGCTCAGGGACCCGAAGGCGTTGCCGAGTGCCTGCACGACGCCCTTGCGGCCGTCGGCGAGTTCGTACAGGGCGCACAGGTCGAGGTCGAGGTTGCCCTGGCTGCCGCCCCACCGGCCGCCCCGGCCCGGGAAATGCTTGCGCACCTGCCAGTTGAGGTTGACCCGCATGGCGCCGGAGGTGCCGCCCTGCTTGGCCAGGGAGACGGACGGGGCCGCCTTGGTGAGGGTGACCTTGGAGAGGCGGACCGGCGCGGCCGGAGGGGTTGCCGGAGGTGGCGGCAGGGGCACGGGAGCGGTGGTCGGCGGTGACAGGGTCGCCGTGGGCGGGAGCGGCGGCGCGGCCGGGGGTGCGGGAGGCGGTGCGGCGGCCGTGCGAGGCGGCGCGGTGTGCTGCGGCTCGTCGACGGTGATACCGAAGTCCGTGGCCAGACCCTCGAGTCCGCTGCTGTACCCCTGGCCGACGGCGCGGAACTTCCAGCCGCCCTGACGGCGGTAGAACTCGCCGAGCACGAAGGCGGTCTCCACCGTCGCGCCGGGGCTGTCGAAGCGGGCGACCGCGCCACCGGCCGTGTCGGTCACTTCGATGTAGAGGTCCGGGACCTGCCCGAACGTCCCGCCGTCCGCGGAGGCCGCGAGGACGACCCGCTCGATCCCGCTCTCCACGCGCGCGAGGTCCACGAGGAGGGTGTCGGTGACGAGCCCGCCGGCGGTCCGCTTGCCCTCGTGACGGACCGCGCCGGAGGGGTGCGCGGGCTGGTTGTAGAAGACGAAGTCACCGTCGGAGCGGACCTTCCCGGCCGCGAGCAACAGTGCCGAGGCGTCCGCGTCGGGTACGCCGGGTCCGGAGCGCCAGCCCAATTCGACGCGCAGGGCCGTGGTGGGCACCGGCGCATTCGATCCTTTCGGCATTGTCATGTCCGCCCCCATCGCGTGTCGGTGTCCCGGACGTGCCCGGGCTCCCGAGATCATCTCTACCCGCCCAACCTATTCCCAGGGGCGGGGAACTCCCATGAGCTGCGCCGGAAGATCGCCGGTCAACCGCCGGTAACCCGACAGCAGCTCGGCATTTACACGATCCCAACGTTGAACGGCGTCCATTTTTGCCAAGTTCGCTCGGATTGGGGATCCCGCGTCACTGCGGACACGGAAAACAACCCTCTTATCGGTCTCCCCAACCAGCACATCGTGGGCTTAACTTATGTGCCATGACCTCCCCCCGCTCCACCTATGGCGGCGGCTACTACTCCGCCTCCTTCCCGGACACCCCGATCTACGACTCGCTCGTGGCCGAGCGGGGCACCCCGCAGATCGCCCCGATCCGGGTCCCCGCCGCGTACGACACGGGCAGCCACCTTCCCGCGCTCCCGTCGGCGCTGCCCGCCCTCCCGGCGGCTCCCTCCCCGCAGATCCCCGCCTACGGTTACCCGCAGTTCCAGCCCGCCCCGCTGCAGCAGGCGCCCACGGCGTACATCCCGCAGCAGGCGAGCGCTCCCCGCGGCTATCCCGGCCCGCAGGCCCAGCAGCCGCCGCGCCCGATGGCGGCCGGCACGGGCTACGAGGCCATGCGCCCCGCCGCGCCGCGGCCCGCACCGGCTCCGTACCAGGATCCGTACAACAACCAGCAGTACCGCGGCTACTGACCGGCACGTCCCCGGCTGTCGGTGCCACCTGGCACGATGGCGTCATGGGGAACGCCGAACTGCAGTCGATCCACGTCCATCCGGTCAAGGCGTTCCGGGGTGTCGCACCCCGGGCAGCCTTGGTGGAGCCCTGGGGGCTGGCCGGAGACCGGCGCTGGACTCTGATCGACGACGGGGGAAAGGTCGTCACACAACGCGAGGAGCCGCGCCTCGCACTGGCCGCCGCCGAGCCGATGCCCGGCGGCGGCGTTCGTCTGTCCGCGCCCGGCCAGGAGCCGCTCACGGTCCTCGTCCCGGAGCCGGGGGCGACGGTGCCGACGCACGTCTTCGGCACGAAGGTGGAGGCGGTCCTCGCCTCCGACAGGGCTCACGACTGGTGCTCCGCGTATCTCGGCGCCGATGTCCGTCTGGTCCACATGGACGATCCGGCCACCCGGCGTCCGGTCGACCCCGAGTACGCGCTGCCGGGCGAGACGGTGAGCTTCGCCGACGGCTACCCCCTCCTGGTCACCACCGTCGCCTCCCTCGACGCCCTGAACTCCCTCATAGCCCGGGGCGATGACGCCGCCGAGGGCCCGCTGCCCATGAACCGGTTCCGGCCCAACGTGGTCGTCGCGGGCACCGAGGCCTGGGCCGAGGACGACTGGGCGAAGATCGCCATCGGCGAGGTGGTCTTCCGGGTCGCCAAGGCCTCCGGGCGCTGCGTCGTGACCACGACCGACCAGGACACCGCCGTACGCGGCCGTGAGCCCCTGCGCACGCTCGCACGGCACCGCAGGGTCGGCACGCGGCTGCTCTTCGGCCAGAACCTGGTGGCGCTCACGCCCGGCACGATCCGGGTAGGGGACCCGGTGCGGGTGCTCGGCTAGCGAATCGGGCCGGCGGGCGGGGAACCCAGGGGCGGGGCCCGGTCGTTGAGACGACGTGAGAATTGCATGAGAGGCCCCGGGCCGGGAGTGATGTCGCTCCCTCCGGGTCCGGGCCGGGGGTGAGCGGCTCCGTGGGGGGTGTCACGGAGCGGAAGGGGGTGGGGGGGGACGTGCGAGCAATCCGCGGCCTGTGGCGCTGGAGGCACAATCCGCTGCGCCGCGCGACCGACCTGGCCGAGGCCTGGGTGGCCGTCGCGGCCCTGGTGCTGGTCGCGGTGGCCGCGCCCCTGATCGGCGCCCTGGTCGGCGTGGCGGCGCAGGACTCCCTGCAGCACTCCGTGCGGGAGCAGCAGCACGACCGTCACCTCGTCACGGCCACCGTGGTGCGCGGGCTGGGCAGCGCCCCGATGGAGACCGACCCCGACACCGGAACCGCACACGACGCCCGCAGCCGTGTCCTCGCCGACTGGACGGCACCGGACGGCACCCGGCAGCACGGACCGGCGCTGGCGAACCTCAAGTCACCGCACGCGGGTGACCACTTCAGGCTCTGGACGGATCCGCACGGCCGAATAACGACCCGCCCGCTGGACTCCCCCACGGCGACGACGCACGCGGTGCTCGCCGGATTCGGCGCGGCTCTGCTGGCCGTGGGCCTGGTCGAGAGCGGCCGGCGGCTGATCGTCTGGCGCATGGTCCGCCGCCGGTATGCGCGTTGGGACCAGGCCTGGGACCGGGCGGGCCCGGACTGGGGCAAGGCGGGCACCGGCAGCTGACGGCCTTTCCGGCTCTGGTCAACCCACCACCCGCGCGCACGCTACGGTGGACCGGCCGACTCGCTTTCGGCATCAAACCCGCGTACTACGAGGTGGGGGCACAGCAACGCCATGGCACAGGGCACGGTCCAGGTGACGCACACCGGTACATCGCGGTGGCGGCGCCGCACGGGTGAGTACGCTTCGCTCGCCGCCGCCCTGGAGGCCGCCGCCGACGGCGACGTCCTCACCATCGCGCCCGGCACCTACCGGGAGAACCTCGTCGTCCAGCGGTCGGTGACCCTGCGCGGGCCGGAGGGTTCGCCGGGTTCGGTGCGGATCGCGCCCGTGGACGGGGTGCCGCTGACCGTGCGGGCCTCCGCGGTGGTGCAGGACCTGCACGTGGAGGGTCAGGACTCGGCAGCGCCCGCCCTGTTGGTCGAGGAGGGCACGCCCGAGCTGATGGACCTGCGGATCGTCACGCGGTCAGCCGCGGGCATCGAGGTGCGGGGCGGGGCGCGTCCGACCGTGCGGCGCTGCACCGTCGACAACCCTGCGGGTATCGGCATCGCCGTTCTCGACGGCGGCGGTGGGGTGTTCGAGGAGTGCGAGGTGGTCGCGGCCGGGCAGGCGGGCGTGGCGGTCCGTGGCGGCGGCCATCCCCGCCTGGAGCGGTGCCGGGTGCACCACGCCTCCGGCACCGGCCTGAGCGCGACCGGGGAGAACTCCGCCCTGGAGGCCGTCGGCTGCGAGGTGTACGAGGTCCGGGGCTCCGGGGTGCAGGTCACCCAGCGGGCCACGGCGCACCTGACCGACTGCGACGTGCACCGCACCACGGCCGACGGTGTCACGCTCGACACGGACGCGGTGCTCACGCTCGCGGACTGCCGGATCCACGACATCCCGGAGAACGCGGTCGATCTGCGCTCCCGTTCGGTGCTCACGCTGACCCGGACAACGGTGCGTCAGTTCGGGCGCAACGGCCTGTCGGTGTGGGACCCGGGCACCCGGGTGGACGCCAACCAGTGCGAGATCTTCGACAGCACCGGCGACTATCCGGCGGTGTGGGTGAGCGACGGCGCCACCGCGGTGCTCGAGTCCTGCCGGGTGCACGACGTGCCGGACGCGCTGTTCGTACTGGACCGCGGCTCGCGTGCGGACGTCGTGGACAGCGACCTGTCCCAGGTCCGCAACACGGCCGTGTCGGTGAGCGACGGCGCGACCGCACAGCTCGACGACTGCCGGATCCGGGAAGCGGCCACCGGCGCCTGGTTCCGCGACCACGGCAGCGGCGGAACGCTCAACAACTGCACCCTGGACGGCACCCAGACCGGTGTGATCGTCACCAAGGGCGCCGACCCGACGATCGAGCGGTGCACGGTCGACTCGCCTGCCGAGGCCGGTTTCTACGTGTCCGCCGGCGGCCGGGGCAGCTTCCTGAACTGCCGGGTCAGCGGCAGCGGCGGCTACGGCTTCCACGTGATCGACGGCTGCCGTACGACACTTCGGAAGTGCCGTACGGAGCGGTGTTCGCGCGGTGGTTACGAGTTCGCCGACGCGGGGCCGGACGCGGGGGCCGGGACGGGCCCGGTCGTGGAGGACTGCACCAGCGACGAGAGCGGCAGCCTCAGGCCGCCGGCGGCCCGCGAGACCGTCGTACAGACCTCCTCTCCCTCGCCCGGGCTGCTCGGCGCGATCCCCGGGCAGCGCGCCACGGAGCAGGAGCCGCTCGTCGCCGCGGCCGAGCCGGAGAAGTCGGCCCGGACGTCGAAGGCCGTGCTCGGTGAACTGGACGCGCTGGTGGGCCTGGAGAGCGTCAAGCGCGAGGTGCGGGCGCTGACCGACATGATCGAGGTGGGCCGGCGCCGGCAGCAGGCGGGGCTGAAGGCGGCCTCGGTCAAGCGGCACCTGGTCTTCACCGGCTCCCCCGGCACCGGCAAGACGACGGTCGCCCGGCTGTACGGCGAGATCCTCGCCTCCCTCGGGGTGCTGGAGAAGGGCCATCTGGTCGAGGTGTCCCGGGTCGACCTGGTCGGCGAGCACATCGGCTCCACCGCGATCCGCACCCAGGAGGCCTTCGAACGGGCGCGCGGCGGTGTGCTGTTCATCGACGAGGCCTACGCACTGTCCCCGGAGGACGCCGGACGGGACTTCGGCAAGGAGGCCATCGACACGCTGGTGAAGCTGATGGAGGACCACCGGGACGCGGTGGTGGTGATCGTCGCCGGCTACACGGCCGAGATGGAGCGCTTCCTTTCCGTCAACCCCGGTGTCGCCTCCCGCTTCTCCCGGACCATCACCTTCAGCGACTACGGCCCCGACGAGCTGCTCAGGATCGTGGAGCAGCAGGCCGACGAGCACGAGTACCGGCTGGCGCCGGGCGCTTCGGAGGCCCTGCTGAAGTACTTCACGGCGATCCCGAAGGGCCCCGCCTTCGGCAACGGCCGGACCGCGCGCCAGACCTTCGAGGCGATGGTGGAACGGCACGCGAGCCGTGTCGCGCAGCTGGAGGACCCCAGCACCGACGACCTGACCCTGCTCTACGGCGAGGACCTGCCGGAGCTGCCCTGAGGGCTCACTCCGGAGCCTCAGGCACCGGGCGCTGCCCCGGCAGGTCCGGGTGCAGCCGGGCCAGCAGCCGGGCCCTCTCCCGCGCGAAGGCCGGGTCCGCCTGGTAGTCGGAGTGGCCGAGGATCGGGGCCGGCAGCGGTTGCCGGGAAGTCCGGCCGTAGGCGAGCGGGTCCTTCAGGGGCTGGTGGTCGACCTCCGGGCCGCAGTCGCCGGGGAGGCGGACCGGGCCGCCGATGGGGTCGGTACGGCGGTGGAGATTGCGCCAGCAGGCGACGTCGCCGTGCAGGGCGGCCAGGGCCCTGGGGCCGAAGTGGGCCGGGAACCAGCGGCCGTACAGGCGCTCCAGCGGGGAGCCGTAGGTCAGCAGGGCCACCCGCTTGCGCGCGGACGGGGTCAGCTGCCAGGCCGCGGCTGCCGCCAGGACACTGCCCTGGGAGTGGCCGGAGAGGACCAGCCGGCCACCGGTGTGCCGGGTCCAGGTCGCCATCCGCCAGGTCAGGTCCGGCACCGCGCGCTCGGCGTAGCAGGGTGGGGCGAAGGGGTGGGCGGCGCGCGGCCAGAAGGTGCCGACGTCCCACAGGATGCCGATGGTGCGGCGGGCGGAGGCGTCCCGGTAGGCGCGCCGGGCCCAGGTGACGAACAGGACGAAGCCCACTCCGACGAGCCAGGAGCCGAGCGTCTGCGAGGTCTCGGCCACGGCCTGGACGACGTCGTAGGTCCGCCGTGCCGCGCCCTCGGGGGGCTCTCCGGTGGCCAGGGCGCCGGCCAGCGCCGCGGCGCCGATGAGCAGGGTGGTGGCGGCGAGTACGGCGACGACCAGCGGTGCCCGGTCGGTGAGGGTGGCCATGGCGCGGGCCTGGGCGATGGCGCGGGTGCGGGACGGGTCCTCGGGCTCGCCGGGGTGCTCGTCGCGTACGCGGTCGCGTTCGGCGCGGGCGAGCCGTGCGGTGCGCAGGGCAAGGTGGGCGGCGACGGCGAGCAGCACCGCGAGGATCGGCGGGATCGCGGACGCCTGCCAGGTCAGCAGCACCGGGGGCCCGTCGAGCAGGGCCCGGGTGCCGTCCAGCCAGTCGGCGACCCGTTGCGCGACGCCGCCCGACATCACACCGCCCAGTGCGCAGGCGAGCAGCACGACCGCCGGGCCGCCGAGGCCGCGCATCCCGGCGCGCGCGTCGGGGCGGCGGCGGTACAGGTCGTGGGCGACGACCGCGAGGGCGACGACGAGCAGGCCCTGGGCCGGCATGAGGGCGTCGAAGGCCCGGTCCCCGGGCAGCCGCCCGGCCGATTGCCAGCCGGGGCGGGACCAGCCGGTGTACAGCACGGTGAGCAGCAGCAGGCCGAGGGCGCCGAGCGGCAGGCGGCGTACGAGGTGACGGTCGAGCTGCTGGTCGAGGCGGTTCTCGCTGCGGCCCCGGCGGCAGACCACGCCCACCACGGCGGCCGCGCATCCGAGCAGGGTCGCGGCGAGGATCCAGCTGAGGGCGTCCAGGGCCGCGGGGCCGCCGGAGTGGTGGTCGAAGCGGGCCGCGGGTGTGAGGAGGGCGGCGGCGACGGTGAGCAGGCCGGCCGCGGTGTGGGCCGCGCGCAGCCGGGCCACCAGGCGCCGGCCGTACCAGAAGCCGGGCCGGGCCAGGGCGCTGCCGCCGGTCTCCGGCTCGGGGGCGCGGGACATCGGACGGTGGGACTCGTAGGCGCTCCAGGTGCGGTGCGAGAGGTACCAGAGCAGGGCCGTGAGCGCGGCCGGGACCGAGGCGGCCAGGGCGAGCCGGCGGCCGGGCAGGCTCCACCAGCCGTCGTCGGAGACGGCAGGCGAGAGGAAACCCAGCCAGGAGTGGCGCCGGGCGCAGGCGGCGACGCCCGCGCACTGCCAGGCCACCAGGTCGAGGGCGACCTCGCAGGCGGCGGCCACCAGCAGCACCGTGAGGGTGAGGGCGGCCAGGCGCACCAGGAGGCCGTAGAACCGGACGGTGCGTCCGCGGCCGGAGGCGGCGGGGCGCATCCAGTGGGCAAGGTTGACCACCATGAACGGCAGTAACAGGAGCCATAGGGCGCGGCAGCCGTCGCCGGAGGTCAGATTGCACCAGACGTACGCCTCCTGCACCGGCTCACGGTCCGGCCCTCCCCCGGCCGGGGCGTCCGCGGTGTGATCGGCGCGCCGGAAGACCGCGGCGGTGTCGTCGCCGGTGATCCGGACGGTGCGCGGGTCGCCGAGCATCTTCTCCGGGGTGATGCCGCCGACTCCGTGCACCAGGAGTTCCAGCTCGGGCTCCGCCTCCGTGACCTGCGCGGTGGGACGGTCCGTCTCCCGCGCGGCAATGCGTTCTTTCGCACGTTCCACTGTTCTCGCACTTCCCCCGTGACGCGCCTGACGGCATGTGTCCGTGCGCGCATCAGGATCTCCGTTTCGGGGGCGTCGTACACCTCTCGCCACGAAATCTCCCCGATCCGTGTGACCACGGGCGGGAGACGCGGGGCCCGGTTGGACCCGAATGACATGAGCGCGTCGTAACAGGTAGTGGCGCAACCGGCGGCCTCCCGTGAAAAGATGGGACCGCCGCGCACCGAAGACGGATGGAACATCCAGGTCGGAGCAGGTGCGGCGGGTGTGTCGGACGGATTGCGGCGAAAGGACCGGAGCGTACGTGAGTGAGAATCAGAACCTCCTCGCGGAGCAGCGCCGCGCCCTGATCGTGGACGAGGTCCGGCGCCGGGGCGGTGTGCGGGTCAACGAACTGACCCGCAAGCTCGGCGTGTCGGACATGACCGTGCGCCGCGATCTCGACGCGCTGGCCCGCCAGGGCGTGCTGGAGAAGGTGCACGGCGGCGCGGTCCCGGTGGTGGAGGCGAGCACTCATGAGCCGGGCTTCGAGGCCAAGTCGGGCCTTGAGCTGTCGGCCAAGGAGGACATCGCGCGGGCCGCCGCCCGGCTGGTCACCCCGGGTACGGCGATCGCCCTGTCCGGCGGTACGACGACCTACGCGCTCGCGCAGCATCTGCTGGAGGTGCCCGATCTGACCGTGGTCACGAACTCGGTGCGGGTCGCGGACGTCTTCCACGCGGCGCAGCGCACCTCGGGACAGCGGCAGGGCGCGGCCACGGTGGTGCTGACCGGCGGGGTGCGCACCCCGTCCGACTCACTGGTGGGCCCGGTGGCCGACCAGGCGATCGCCGCCCTCCACTTCGACCTGCTCTTCCTCGGGGTGCACGGGATATCGGTCGAGGCGGGACTGTCCACGCCCAACCTCGCCGAGGCCGAGACCAACCGCCGGCTGGTGCAGTCGGCGCGCCGGGTCGTGGTGGTGGCCGACCACACCAAGTGGGGCACGGTGGGCCTGAGTTCGTTCGCCGCGCTGGAGCAGGTGGACACGCTGGTCACGGACGCGGGCCTGCCCACCGACGCGCGGGCGGAGATCTCCGAGCACCTGAGGCGGCTGGTGGTGGCGGGCGAGCCCGAAGAGGCCGAGGACATCTGACAGGGCGTCAGCTAGGCTGCCCGGTGCAACACCCCGCCCTGCCGAAGGACTTCACGAGGGGGTTCGTCACCATGGCTCACCGTCTGCGCCCGGTGGAGTTCGACTTCGCAGAGACCGCCCCCGTGCGGCTGGTGTTCACCCGGGACGTCGCGGCCGCTCCCGACGCGGTCTTCCACGCGCTCGCCGAGGACGTGCCCGGCTGGCCGGAGTGGTTCTCGGCGGTGTCCTCGGCCCGGCCGACCGAGGGCGGGCGCCAGGTGCGACTCCGCGGCGGTATCCGCTTCGAGGAGACGGTGCTGGCGGCGAGGGCGCCCGAGGTGTACGCCTACCGCGTCGACGTGACCAACACCCCGGGTGCCCGCGCCTGGATCGAGGAGTGGCGGCTCACCCCGGCCGGCACCGGGACCCGGGTCCGGATGACCTTCGCGCTGGACGGTACGGCCGCGTTCCGCCTCGTGTGCCGCCTCGCCCGCCCGGGCGTGGGCCGCGCGTTCCGGGACGCCGTCACGGCACTGGACCGGCGGCTGGACCGGCCGGGCGGGTGACCCGCACCCCTGACCTCCCCCGCTTCCCGTGATCGGCACACAGGGTGAGCGGTTCGCCGCGCCCCGGTCCGGCAGTCCACGGATGCGGCCGCCGCGCGCCGCACCCATGCTGGAGAGGGCCGCGCAATCCGGACAAACGCGAGGGATTCCGCCATGACTGCCCAGCCCGCCATCGGCGACGTCGTTCTGGAGCCCGCCTCCCGGGAACTGGCCGACGCCACCTCCCGGCCGCCGTTCCTGTACGAGATCGGCGTGGAGAAGGCCCGTAAGGTCCTGGACGACATCCAGGCGCAACCGATCGAGAAGCTCCCCGTCGACGAGGAGTGGGTCACCGTGCCCTTCGACGTCGACGGCGTACGGGCGCGCATCGTACGGCCGCCGGGCGTGGCGGAGCCGCTGCCGGTGGTGCTTTACATGCACGGGGGCGGGTGGATCCTCGGCAACGCGGACACCCATGACCGGCTGGTGCGCGAACTCGCGGTCGGGGCCCGGGCAGCCGTCGTCTTCGTCGAGTACACGCGTTCTCCCGAGGCGCAGTACCCCGTGGCCCTGGAACAGGGATACGCGACCGCCCAGTGGATCGTCCACCACGGCGCCCCGCGCGGGCTCGACGCCTCCCGGCTGGCGGTGGCGGGCGACTCGGTCGGCGGGAACCTGACCGCGGCTCTGGCCCTGCTGGCCAAGGAGCGCCGCGACTTCTCCTTCGTCCACCAGTCGCTCTACTACCCCGTCACCGACGCCGGGATGGACACGCCCTCCTACCGGCAGTTCGCCCAGGGTTACTTCCTCACCGCCAAGGCGATGGAGTGGTTCTGGGACGCCTACCTGCCGGAGCCGTCCCAGCGTTCGGCGATCACGGTCTCGCCGCTGCGGGCGAGCCTGGAGCAGCTGGCCGGGCTGCCGCCCGCGTACGTGGTCGTCGACGAGGCCGACGTACTGCGCGACGAGGGCGAGGCCTACGCGGCCAGGCTCCGGGCCGCGGGCGTGCCGGTCACGACGGTCCGCTACGCCGGGATCACGCACGACTTCATGATGCTGAACCCGCTCAGCAGCACGCACGCCACCCGCGCGGCCGTGGCCCAGGCGATCGCGGTGCTGCGCACGGCCCTCGGCACGAACGAGCCGTAGCGCGCCTGCCCCGGAGACCGGCTCAGTCCGGCCAGACACCCGTCGCCAGCAGGGACTCGATCACCTCCGCGTACGGGGCGATGTCCAGGCCCTGCTCCTCGAGCCAGGTGTCCGAGTAGTACTTGTCGAGGTAGCGGTCCCCCGGGTCGCACAGCAGGGTGACCACACTGCCCGTGCGGCCCTCGGCCACCATCTCGGAGACGATCTTCAGGGCGCTCCACAGGCCCGTGCCCGTCGAACCGCCCGCCTTGCGGCCGATGGCCCGTTCCAGGGCGCGGACGGCGGCCACGCTGGCCGCGTCCGGGACCTTCATCATCCGGTCGACGGCGCCGGGCACGAAGCTCGGCTCCATGCGCGGCCGGCCGATGCCCTCGATCCGGGAGCCGCAGTCGCAGGTGACGTCCGGGTCACCGGTGGTCCAGCCCTCGAAGAAACAGGAGTTGTCCGGGTCCGCGACGCAGATACGGGTGTCGTACTGCATGTAGTGGACGTAGCGCGCGAGGGTCGCCGAGGTGCCGCCGGTGCCGGCCGTGGCCACGATCCAGGCCGGCTCCGGGAACCGCTCCAACTCCAGCTGGCGGAAGATGGATTCGGCGATGTTGTTGTTGCCGCGCCAGTCGGTCGCCCGCTCGGCGTAGGTGAACTGGTCCATGTAGTGGCCGCCGGTCTCCACCGCGAGGCGGGCGGACTCCTCGTACATCTTCCGGGAGTCGTCGACGAAGTGGCACTGTCCGCCGTGGAACTCGATCAGACGGCACTTCTCGGCGCTGGTCGTGCGCGGCATGACCGCGATGAAGGGCACGCCGATCAGCTTGGCGAAGTAGGCCTCGGAGACGGCCGTCGAGCCGCTGGACGCCTCGATCACCGGGCGGCCGGGGCGGATCCAGCCATTGCACAGCCCGTAGAGGAACAGCGAACGGGCCAGCCGGTGCTTGAGGCTGCCGGTGGGGTGCGTCGACTCGTCCTTGAGGTACAGGTCGATGCCCCAGTGCTCGGGGAGCGGGAACTTGAGGAGATGTGTGTCGGCCGAGCGCTGATTGTCGGCCTGGACCTTGCGGACGGCTTCTTTGAGCCAGTCGCGGTAGGCGGCGTCGCTGCGGTCGACGTCGAGGGTGGCGCCGGTCCGGGTCTGTGGGGTGGTGCTCACGGCGGGGCTCCTTAGGCTGGGCACCGACAGCGCTTCGCGCGGCCGGCACCTCGATCATAGGCACCTTCCACACCGCTTCCCACCTGCATAAACGCATCTTTGAGCCACCCAAAGACAGGCTGGGGCACACCTGTGCGCGCCGTTCGGGGGCGCATTGGCGCGAGTGCTCCGACACCCGTCGCACACGCCACCCGCGTACTGGTGCTCCAGGCCGCATCGGGGCAGACTGCACCGGACGGGACGATCGTCCCGAACAGGGGCGGACACCGGATCGGCAGACCCGGTACGGCCTCGGGCGGTACGAGCCGGACACGGGCCGGATCCGGACCCACGCGGGCCGGGGTCCGGCGAGCGACGCGCAAGGGGGCGGCGGAGGATGGCGGAGCCGGAGTTCACGGCCACGGGCGTGCGGATAGGCAAGCGGATGCGTTCGCTCACCCGGGCCGGAAAGGTCCGGATCAGCGACGGCAGGGTGGAGTTGCTCAACAGCTACGGCAGCGAGATCGACAGCGCACCCGTGCAGGCGGTGCGCGCCTCCAAGCCGTGGTTCGCGCCGGAGGACCGGGCAATGGCGGACCTCAACGGCAACCGGTACCTGCTGACGCTGGGCGAGCAGGACCCCGCACCGGGCGAACCGGGGCCACCGGCGGCTCGACGGTTCATCGAGGCGGTGCGCCGGGCGGCCGGACGCGGCACCTGAGCCCGGTCCGACCTGCCCCTGACCTGCGCCCGGTCGCTGCGAGTTGCGGGACCGCACTCGCTGCGTCACGCTGATCTCACGTCACTCTGGGTTTACCGGCGATAACGCTGCGAACCAGCCCGCCGGCCACGACAGCAGGCGGACGTTTGGACGCAAGCACCCTGCTGGATCCGTTGTTCTCCGTGTTCCTCCGGTTCCTCCGGACCTCACATCGGGGAGTCGCAGCCGTGATCAGTCATCCAAGCAGGCACTGCACGGTGGAGCTCCAAGCCCTGCCGTCGCGGATCGGCCAGGTCCGCAGAATCGTATCTGCACAGTTGCGCTACTGGCATTTGGACCCGTTGATAGACCGGGCCGCGCTCGGTGTGACCGAGTTGCTCAGCAACGTCCACCGGCATGCCCGGCCCGACAAGTCGTGCATCGTCGAGCTGGAACTCCTGGTCGACCGGCTCACGGTCTCGGTGCGCGACCACGATCCACGCCTCCCGGTGGTGGCCGACGCGACGGACGTCGCTCCCCTGGCCACCTGCGGGCGGGGCCTTGCGATGGTGGCCGCGATGAGCGAGAGCTGGGGGGCACGTCCGGACGGCGACGACGGCAAGGTCGTGTGGTTCACGCTGCCCGCGCCGTCCACGGCCCAGCGGCAGCCGGCCCGCTCGCCCCGCCCCGTGGCCGAGCCGCAGCCGGTACCGCGGCTCACCGAGGTGCAGCCGGCACCGGCCCCGGTCGGCGCCGCTCCGACCCCCGTGGTGGCCCACGCCTCGGCCGCGGCACCCGCTCCCGCCCGGACGGCCGTTCCCGGCTGACCGGGCGGCGAGTCGGTCACCCGCCGCGGTGGCTTGCTCCGCAGCTCCGCGGGGAGGCGCCGCACGGCGTCTCACTCGGTGGCGATCGCCCGCAGTACGTCCAGGCGGGCGGCTCGGCGGGCCGGGCGCAGGCCCGCGAGAGCGCCTGCCGCCAGGCCGACCAGGACGACCACGGCGAGCCGGGCGGGTGGCAGGGCGAAGGCGAACGCGGTGTCGCTCGCGCCGTCGGAGGCCTTGACCAGGACCCAGCCCAGGAAGCTGCCGAGGGCGAGTCCGCCGGCCGTGCCGAAGGCGGCGACCAGGACCGACTCCCAGCGGACCATGGCCCGCAACTGGGCCCGGGTCTGGCCGACGGCCCGCAGCAGGCCCAGTTCCCGGGTGCGCTCGTGGAGCGCGAGGGTCAGTGTGTTGGCGATGCCCAGCAGCGCGATGAGCACCGCGAGGGCGAGCAGGGCGTAGACGAGCGTGAGCATCATGTCGATGCCGCGGGCGGACGACTGTGCGTACTCGTCCCGGGTCTGCACCTCGGGGTTGCCGTACCGGGCGGCCACCCTCTGCACGGCCGCCTTGCCCGTGTCGGCGCTCACGCCGTGCCGGAAGGCCACGGCGATCAGCGTGTCGGCGTCCTGGGTGCGGTGCGGTGCCCAGGCGGCGCGGGTGATGACGTAGTCGCCGACGAGTTCGGAATGGCCGTAGACGGCGCGGACGGTGAAGTTCCGCGTCCTGCCGTCGGTGAAGGTGAGCCGGGCCGTGTCGCCGGTGTGCAGGCCTCGGCGGTCGGCCTCCGCACGGGTCAGCGCGATGCCGTCGGTGCCGAGGCCGCGCAGGGATCCGGTGACCGTGCCGAGGTCGAAGGTGCGGGCGAGCGCGACCGGGTCGGTGACGGTCAACGCCCGCCCCTTGCCGTCCACTTCGGCAACCCCGCGGCCGAGTCCCACGGCGGTGTCCACCTCGGGCAGCAGTTGCAGGGCCGGGGCGAGCCGGGGGCTGAGCCCGCTGCCGCCCGCGCCGAACGAGGGCGTGCTGACCGCGACGTCCCCCGCGAAGGACCGGGACACGGTCTGGTCCATGGTGGCCTTCAGCGAGGCGCCGAACACGGTGAACAGGGACACGACGGCCACACCGATCATCAGGGCGCTCGCGGTGGCGGCGGTCCGCTTCGGGGTGCGCAGGGCGTTGCGCCGGGCGAGGGCTCCGGTGACACCACGGACCCGGTCCAGGGGTGCGCCGAGGAGCCGTACGGCCGTGCCGGCGGCCACGGGCCCCAGGACCACGAAGGAGACCAGGGCCAGCAGCGCGCCGAGTCCGGCCGGCCAGACGGACGGTGAGACGAGGACACCGGTCAGGGAAGCCGCGAGCGCCGCGGCGGCGAGGGCCGTTCCGGCGACCGCGCGGAAGCGGGAGGCGCCGGAGGAGCCGACGGCACTCTCGCGCAGCGCGGCCAGCGGGGCGGTGCGGCCGGCGCGCAGTGCGGGCAGCAGCGCGGAGCCCAGGCAGACCACGATGCCGACGGCGAGCGGCAGGACCATCGACAGCGCCTTGATCACCAGGTCGCCGTCGGGGAACGGGAATCCGATCGCCGGGAACAGCGCCTGGAGGCCTGCGGCGATGCCGATCCCGCCCGCGAGCCCGGCGGCGGAGGCCGTGACGGCGACGACCGAGGCCTCGGCGAGCGCCGCGGCGGACACCTGTCGGCGGGAGGCGCCGAGGGCGCGCAGCAGGGCGTTCTCACGGGTGCGTTGGGCGACCACGATCGCGAAGGTGTTGTGGATGGAGAACGTGGCGACGAGCAGGGCGACGCCGGAGAAGACGAGCAGGAACGTCGTGAAGATCGTCAGGAACTGGCTGGAGATCATGTCGTTGTTCTCCCGGGCCGAGTCCTGGCCGGTGATGGCCTCGACTCCCTCGGGCAGTACGGGAGTCAGCCGCCGCACCAGTTCCCGCCCGCTCACTCCGGGACCGGCCCGCACCTGGATGCTCGCCGCCCGGCCGGGCCGCGCGGTGAGGTACTTCTCGGCGTCGGCCTGGGTCATACCGGTGAAGGTCACCTGGGCCATGCCGTCCTGGCCGCCGAAGGTCGCGAGGCCGACGACGGTCACCCTGACCGGGTCCGGGGTACGCAGGACGGTGGTGTCACCGATCTTCAGGCCGCCCTTCTTCGCGGCTCCCCGGTTGATCACGACCTCGCCGCTGCGCGCCGGGAGGCGGCCCTCGGCCAGCTGGTAGGGGTTGAGTTCCGGGTCGGTGATCCAGTTGCCGGCGAGGGTCGGCGGGCCCTGGCCTCCGACGGGTTTGCCGTCGGCGCCGACGAGTTGACCGGCGCCCTGGATGTTCGGTGCGGCGGCCGCCACCCCGGGGACCCGCTCGACGGTCCTGACCAGCGAGATGTCGACGGGCCGCCGTACGCCCTGGGCCTCGCCGGGCGTGGTGATGGCGTCGGCGCCGCGCACGACGGCGTCCGTGCCGCTGGTGGCCTCGCCGAACATGGAGCCGAATCCTGCGCGCAGTGTGTCGCCCATGACCAGGGTGCCGGCCAGGAAGGCGACACCGAGGAACACCGCGAGGAACGTGCCGGCGAAGCGCCGCCGGTGCGCGTGCAGCGAGGTGAGACTGAGCCGGAGCGAGGCGTTCATGACCGCACCTCGAAGGCCTTCATCCGGTCCAGGACCTTGTCGGCGGTCGGCGACGCCATCCGGTCGGCCAGCCGGCCGTCGGCGAGGAAGAGGACCTCGTCGGCGTGGGCTGCGGCGACCGGGTCATGGGTGACCATGACGACCGTGCGGTCCATGTGCCGTACGGCGCGGCCCAGGAGGGCGAGGACCTCGCCGCCGGAGCGGGAGTCGAGGTTGCCGGTCGGCTCGTCGGCGAAGACGATGTCCGGGCGGGCCGCGAACGCCCGCGCCACCGCCACGCGTTGCTGCTGTCCGCCGGACAGCTCGGACGGCCGGTGGTGCAGCCGGTCGCGCAGCCCGACGACGTCCACGAGGGCGTCGATCCACTCCCGGTCGCCCCGCTTCCCGGCGAGGTCCAGGGGCAGGGTGATGTTCTCGGCGACGGTCAGCGTCGGCACCAGGTTGAACGCCTGGAAGACGAAGCCGATCCGGTCGCGGCGCAGCAGGGTCAGCCGGCGGTCGTCCAGCGCGCCCAGTTCGGTGTCGCCGATGTGGGCGGTGCCCGAGGTGAGCGTGTCGAGGCCGGCCGCGCAGTGCATCAGGGTGGACTTGCCGGAGCCCGAAGGGCCCATGATCGCGGTGAAGCGGCCGGCGGGGAAGTCGACGTCCACGCCGTCCAGGGCGTGTACCGCGGTGTCGCCGCTGCCGTACACCTTCACCGCGCCCACCACGCGGGCCGCCGTACGCAGGGCGGTGGTGGTCATGCCGCACCGCCCTTGCCGATGCGGCCGAACTGCTCCTCCAGGACGGAGAGCCGGCGCCAGTACTCGTCCTCGTCGATCTCGCCGGAGGCGAAGCGGCGGCCGAGGACCGCGAGCGGTGAGTCGCCCGCCGGGCGTGCGCCGTCCATGGGCCGCCAGGGGCCGCCGCGGCCGCGCCGGACGGTGCGGCGCAGCAAGGTGACGGCGCCGATCACGACGACCGCCCAGATCAGCGGGAAGAACAGGATCCATGGGCCGGGTCCGCCGTCCCAGTTCGCCAGCGTCTGCATGTCGGTTCAACTCCCTTGTCGGCAGGGTCTCGGGGTGATGCCACGAGACTCCCTCCGGCAGGGGGTCCGGGTCGTCGTGCGGCCGGCGGCAGTGCACGTACCTCCGCGGGAGTACGGCGGTGGGACGCGACTGCTCCATGAGGACTCGCGAATTGTAACTACTAGTATGTACAGTGCTCTCATGAGCACCTCGGAGCGACTGATCGAGTCCACCCGCGAGCTGCTGTGGGAGCGCGGCTACGTGGGCACGAGCCCCAAGGCGATCCTGGAGCACGCCGGTGCCGGCCAGGGCAGCATGTACCACCACTTCAAGGGCAAGCCGGACCTGGCCCTGGCGGCGATCCGGCGGACCGCCGAGGAACTGCGGGCCACCGCCGGGGGCGTACTCGACGGGCCGGGCACTCCGTACGAGCGCATCGAGGCGTACCTGCTGCGCGAGCGTGACGTGCTGCGCGGCTGTCCGATCGGCCGGCTGACCATGGATCCGGACGTGATCGCGAGCGACGAGCTGCGTGCACCGGTGGACGAGACGATCGCGTGGATCCGCGGGCGGATCGCCGGGATCGTCGAAGAGGGCAAGCGGCAGGGGCAGTTCGCGCCCTCACTGGACGGTGAGGAGATCGGCGCGGCCGTCCTCGCGACCGTGCAGGGCGGCTACGTGCTCGCCCGCGCCTCCGGCTCCCCCGCCGCGTTCGACGCCGGTGTCCGCGGCCTGCTCTCCCTGCTCGCACCCCGAACCCCCTGACTGGAGAAGCGATTTCCGTGCACATCACCAGACGCCGTCCGGAGAGCCTGCGGGGTCCGTCGGACAACTTCACCGGCTCGGTGTGGCTGGACGAGGTGGCCGCCCCGGCCGCCCCCTCACGGCTGCGCATGTTCAACGTCCACTTCGCGCCCGGTGCGCACACCGCCTGGCACCGGCATCCGCACGGCCAGGTGCTGCACGTCCTGGAGGGCGAGGGGCTGGTGCAGCGCAGGGGCGGATCGATGGAGGAGATCCGGGCGGGCGACACGGTGTGGATCGAGCCCGGCGAGTGGCACTGGCACGGTGCCGCGCCGCGCACCTTCATGAGCCATCTCGCGGTCGTGGAGGCCGCGCTGGACGGCACGACGACCGAGTGGCACGAGCACGTGAGCGACTACCCCGCCTGAACGAGGCGACCGACTCCCCCGCCCGAGAAGGGAACCGCGACATGCACGCCATGCAGTACGAGTTCACCCTGCCCGCGGACTACGACATGGGCATCATCCGCTCCCGCGTGGCCCGTGTCGCGCGTCGGCTGGACGACTGGGACGGCCTCGGCATCAAGACGTACCTGCTGCGCGAGCGCGGGGTGCACGGATCACCGGTGAACCAGTACGGGCCTTTCTACCTCTGGAACACGATGGAGGGCATGAACCGCTTCCTCTGGGGCGGCGCGTTCCAGGGACCGGTCGACGACTTCGGGCGGCCAAAGACACGGCAGTGGACGGGCCTGGCCTTCGAGGAGGGCTCAGCCTCCGGCTCCCCCGCCGCGTTCGCCGTGCGGCGGCGCGGGCCGGTACCGGACGGAGTGGAGCTGGCCGCGTTCATGGCGGACGCGGCCGGCGAGACCGGGCGGCTGGCCGCGGCGGACGGCGCGGTACTGGCGGCTGCCGCCGTGGACACGCGCGCATGGGAGGTGGTCCATTTCTCGCTCTGGGCGCATGACGCGCCCAGGGCCGAGGGCGAGGTGTTCGAGGTGCTGCACCTGTCGGCGCCCGGGCGGGGCGACCTGCCGCGCGGGCGGCAGTGGTGAGTGTGACGAGTACCGTCCGTACGGTCCTCGGCGACATCCGCCCCGGGGAGCTGGGCGTGTGCGACGCGCACGACCATCTCTTCCTGCGCAGCCCGCAGTTGCCGGGCCAGGAGCTGGACGATCTCTCCTCCGCACGGGCCGAGCTGACGGCGTTCCGGGCGGCGGGCGGAGACGCGGTCGTGCAGTGGACGCCGTACGGCATGGGCCGGCGGACCGCGGACCTGCCGGGGCTGTCCCGGGCCACGGGTGTGCACCTGGTCTGCGCGACGGGACTGCACCAGGCCGCGCACTACGCCCCGGAATCGCTCGGCAGGCTGAACGGCCCACTGGCCGAGCTGTTCGTCACCGAGTTGACGGAGGGCATCGGCGGTTCGGGGGTCCGGGCCGGGCTGATCAAGGTGGCGGGCGGGTTCCACGGCCTCGACGCGCACGCCCGCCGGACGATGACCGCGGCGGCCGAGGCCCATCACGCCACCGGTGCGCCGATCGCCGTCCACCTGGAGCTGGGCACCGGCGCGCTGGACGTGCTCGACCTGCTGTGCGGCGAGTCGGGCGTGCCCGGGCACCGGGTGATCCTCGGGCACCTGAACCGCTCCCCCGACCCGGTGGTGCAGCGGCAGGCCGCCGAGTCGGGCTGCTGGCTGGCCTTCGACGGGCCCTCCCGTGCCCATCACGCCATGGACTGGCGGATGCCCGAGGCGGTCCTGGCCCTCGCCGAGGCCGGGTACGGGGACCGGCTGCTGCTCGGCGGTGACACGGTGGTCGCCGGGGCACGGTCGGTGGACGGCGGGCCCGGGATGCCGTACCTGCTGCGCCGGGTGCGGCCGCGGCTGGCGGAGGCGCTGGGCGCGGAGCTGGTGCACCGCATCCTCGGCGAGCACCCGGGGCAGGCGTTCGCGGTCGACTGGAAGTGACCGGGCGTGGCCCGACCATGTCGATTCCAGGTCTGTCCCGACTGCGGCGGGGAACCGGTGGCGAGGCCCCGGCGGGTGGCCGTCGCCCGGCGGCTCCGAGCCGCGCTTCTCACACCAGTTCGGGCTGCGGTTCCGGTCGCGGCGCCGCTTCGGCTTTCGGTTCCCACAGTCTGGTGGTGCGTACGTAGGCGTAGACCACGGAGAGCATCGCCAGAACGAGAAGCGGTCCGAACACCCACGGAAGGCCGGCCATTTCCGTCGGCAGAAAGCGGTACGACACCAGGAGCGCGACGAAGACCGTCGCGCCGTGCGCGACCAGCCGGATTCCGGACCGCTCCCAGCCACGGTCGTGCGCGCGCAGAGCTGCCTCGATCGTGAGCGTGAACACCACGCCGGCGATGAGATCCGCGCCGTAGTGGTAGCCGAAGCCCAGCGTCGCACTGAGCGTGGCGATCAGCCAGAACGCTCCCGCGAAGCGCAGAATGCGCGGGCCCTTGCGGGAATGGATGAAGATCGCGGTGGCCCACGCCGTGTGCAGGCTGGGCATGCAGTTGCGGGGGGTGAGCTGGTCGAACGACATCGGGTGCGGCGCGTTGACCGGCGGCGTGTCCGGCCACAGGTCGGCCACCGCCCAGTGCAGGCCGCCCGTGCCGAAGGCGCCGGGGCCGTAGGCGAAGACCGGCCCGACCACCGGGAAGATCATGTAGATGGCCGGCCCGACGAGGCCGATCGCCAGGAAGGTGCGCACCAGATGGTGGCGCGGGAAGCGGCGCTCGGCCGCCACATGGCGCAGCTGGTACAGCGTGACGACGACCGCGGCCACCGCGAGCTGGATGTAGACGAAGTCGAGGACATGGGCGCCGATCGGGCCGATGGCCCTGACGATCCGGCCCGCGAGCCACGACGGGTCGCCCAGCGCGTGGTCGGCCGTCGCCACGTACTGGTCGAGCACCGTCGGGCGGGTCTTCGACGTGATGAGCAGCCAGGTGTCGCCGGTCTTGCGGCCGGCGACCAACAGCAGGGCCAGCCCGACGCCCTTGAGCAGCAGGGCACGCTCGCGGCCGGTGCGGCGGGTGACGGCGATGACCGCACAGCCCAGAATCACCCACAACGCGCCGTTGCCGAAGGGGTGGCCGTCGGTCGCCTCGTCGCCGATCGCCCACCGCACCAGAAGGAAGCCGACGTCGATGCCGATCGCGGCACCGGCAGCGATGAGCCTCTCCCGCCGGGTGAGCACCACCATCATCAATGCCATGCTGGCGTACAGCAGCGGCCCCGACTTGGGGCGGAACACCACCTCTTGCACCTGGCTGGTGATCGGCCCGGGCAGGCCGTAGTGGCGGGCCGCGATTTCCAGGGTGATGAGGAATCCGAGGACTGCCACACCCGCCGCGGCCCACAGCATCGCCCGTGGTCGACGCCACGCGGCGGACTCAATTCTGGAGTTTTGTCTAGATATCAATTACTTGGCCGTTTTGTGAGGTTCTGGTTAAGCAGGCGACAAGGGCGATCACCATAAGTTCGAACATGTTATCGGCGCGGGCGAGTTTCACCGGTCCCGGGTCACGGCACATCCCGTACGATGCGCTGTCGTGGCAATACAGAATCCCTGGGGAGCACCGTACGGCAGCCCGCAGCCGCCGCCGAACATCCCGGCAAAGGACTTGCGCCCGCGGCGCATCTGGTACGTGGTGGCTGCACTGCTCGGGCTGGTACTGGCCGGTGTCGGCGTCGCCTTCATCGTGGTGACGGTGAAGAACACGGTGGACTCGGTCAACGCCGCCCGGAGCTTCTCCGGCGGAGACTCCCGGAGCTTCGACTTCGTCCACGGGAAGACCGAGGCGATCTACGTCTCCCAGTCCGGGCAGGGTCACGTCCAGTGCCGGATCCCGGGCATGGAGTCCGGGGCGATGACCCAGCCGGACAGCACCTTCCACGTCACCATCGGGTCCCGCACCTGGGAGCTCGCCTTCGAGGTGAATCCCACGAGCAGCGGCAAGTACACGGTCACGTGCACCTCGGACCAGCCGGCCGAGTTCGCGCTGGGAGACAAGCCCCGGGTGGGCGCCACCATCGGCGGCATCGCCGCGGGGGTCGTCTGCTTCCTCGCCGCGTTCGCCACCTCCGTGACCATCGTCGTCGTCACCGCCGTCCGGCGCAGCCGCCACCGTCGACGACTCACCACGATGTGGGCCCCGCCGCCGCAGTGGGGCGCACCGCCCTACGGCCCCAACCCGGGGCCACCGCCCACTGTCTGAGCCGGCCCAGGGAGCGCTCGACGGCGTTGCACCGCTCGTCGGTGTCGCGGGTGACGGCGAGGGCCGGTGCCGTCACGGCCCTTGCTTCTAGGCGCCCCCGGCCAGTGCCCCCAGCGGATCGTCCAGCACCGGCTGCCAGGCCAACTCCGCCGCGCCGACCAGGCTGTTGTGGTCCAGGGTGCAGGGCAGGATGGGGACGCCGCCGCTCTGGCCCCACAGGCTGCGGTCGGCGACGACCGCGCGCAGCCGTTCGGGGTCGGCGTCGAGCAGGGTGCGGTGCAGGCCGCCGAGGATGATGCGGTCGGGGTTGAGGATGTTGACCAGGCCGGCGAGCCCCAGACCCAGGCGGTCGATCAGGGCCTCGGCCGCGATGCGGACGGTCGGGTCGGCGTACTGGGTGCGGAGCAGGTCGTTGGCCTGCTGGAGCAGGGAGACCTCGGGACCCGGATCGCGGCCCGCCTCCAGCAGGAAGGCCAGCGGGTCCGCCTCGACGTCCAGGCAGCCCCGGCCGCCGCAGTGGCAGGGGCGGCCCTCCGGATTGACCGTGAGGTGACCGACCTCCAGGGCCAGGCCCGAACTGCCCGTGTGGAGGCGGCCGTCGAGGACCAGTGCCCCGCCGACGCCCCGGTGCCCGGTGGCCACGCACAGCAGGTCCCGCGCGCCCCGGCCCGCGCCGTGCCGGTGTTCGGCGAGCGCGGCGAGGTTGACGTCGTTGCCCGCGAAGGCAGGGCCGGTGATGCCCGCGGCGCGGACGCACTCGTCGAAGATCCGGCGGACCGGTGCGCCCACCGGCCAGGCCAGGTGGAGGGGGTTGAGGGCCAGGCCATCGGGTTCGGCAACAGCGGAGGGGACCGCGAGTCCGGCGCCGACGCAGCGGCGGCCCGTCGTGCGGAGGAGTTCCGCGCCGGCCTCCACCACGGAGCCCAGCACCTTCGCCGGGTCGGCGTCGACGGTCTCGCAGCCCGGCGCGGTCGCCACGATCCGTCCGCCGATGCCGACCAGCGCGGCCCGGAACCCGTCGGCGTGGACCTGCGCGGCCAGTGCGACCGGGCCGTCCTCGGCGACCTCCAGCCGGTGCGAGGGGCGGCCCTGGCCACCGGCAGCCGCGCCCGGCCGGGCGTCGACCCGGATCAGCCCGAGCGCCTCCAGCTCCGCGGCCACGGCTCCGGCCGTCGCCCGGGTGACACCGAGTTCGGCGGTCAGCACGGCCCGGGTCGGTGCCCGCCCTGTGTGCACGAGCTCCAGCGCGGGTCCGAGCGCTCCGCGCCCCCGGTCCAGCCGCACCCTCGAGGTGGTCCCTTCCCCCGCCGTCCGGGGGTCCGCCTTGCCGCTCATGGGGGTGAGTCTCCCATGATCCGCAGCTGTGGGGGCCGGTGCGGCGATCTACAGCCCGCTCACCCGCAGGGTGATGTTCAGCCGCCCGGCGAGACCCAGTTCCGGCGGCGCCGAGCCGGGGTGCACGCGGGGCACGCCGTGGTGGGCGAGCCGGGCGGGTCCGCCGAAGACGAACAGGTCGCCGCTGCGCAGCTCCACGTCGGTGTACGGCTTCGTACGGGTCTGCGTGTTGCCGAAGCGGAAGACGCAGGTGTCGCCGAGGCTCAGCGACACCACCGGCGCGTCGGACCTCTCGTCGGCGTCACGGTGCATGCCCATGCGGGCGGTGCCGTCGTAGAAGTTGATCAGCGCGATGTCGTACGGCTCGGCCGGGACCGCCTGCGGGCCGAGCGCGTCGGCCACCGCGTGGCGGCCCAGCTCGTCCAGCCAGGCCGGGAACGGCTTCACGGGGGCGCCGTCGCCGTCGACGACCGTGCGGGCGTAGGCGTACGGGTACCAGTGCCGGCCCAGGCAGACCTGCCGGGCGGTCATCGTGCCGCCGCCGGGCGTGCGGACCGTGCGCAGCCCGGCCGGGGGGCGCGCCCAGTCACGGCAGGCGGTCAGCAGCGCGCGCTGCCGCTCGGCGTCGAGCCAGTGCGGGACGTGCACGGCGCCCGGTGCGACCTCGGCCCGCTCCCGGGGAAACAGTTCCACGTCCATGCGCTCCATCCTGCCTGAGCCCCGTCCGACCTGCCCTGAGCTGCGGCTCGGCTAGCCTGGGGAGCGATGAACGACCGTATGACGACTCCGTGGGGCGAGTTCGAGCTGTCCCGCTTCCCCGAGGACCCCCGCGACCGGCTGCGAGCCTGGGACGCCTCCGACGCGTACCTCCTGCGGCACCTTGCCGAGGAGGGAGTGCCGCTCACGGGCACGGTCGTGGTGGTCGGCGACCGCTGGGGCGCACTCGTGACGGCGCTCGCGCGGCACCGGCCGACGCAGATCACCGACTCCTTCCTGAGCCAGGAGGCGACCCGGGCGAACCTGGCCCGGGCCGGGGCCGAGCCCGGTGCCGTGGGCCTGCTCACCACGCAGGACCCGCCACCGGAGCGGGTGGACGTGCTGCTGGTGCGCGTGCCGAAGAGCCTGGCGCTGCTGGAGGACCAGCTGCTGCGGCTGGCTCCCGCGGTGCACGCGGGGACGGTGGTCGTCGGCACCGGGATGGTGAAGGAGATCCACACTTCCACGCTGCAGCTGTTCGAGCGGATCCTCGGGCCGACCCGTACCTCTCTCGCGCGGCAGAAGGCCCGGCTGATCTTCTGCACCCCGGACCCGGCCCTGGAGCGGCCCGCGAACCGCTGGCCGTACAGCTACGCGCTCCCGGAGGGTGTCGGCACGGTCTCCGGGCGGACGGTCGTCAACCACGCGGGTGTCTTCTGCGCCGACCGGCTCGACATCGGCACGCGGTTCTTCCTGGAGCATCTGCCGGCCGGGACGGGCGGCGGGCGCGTGGTGGACCTCGGCTGCGGCAACGGCGTGGTCGGTACGGCGGTGGCGGTGGCCGATCCGCAGGCCGAAGTGCTGTTCGTGGACGAGTCGTTCCAGGCCGTGGCCTCGGCGGAGGCGACGTACAAGGCCAACGGGGTGCCCGGGCACGCCGAGTTCCGGGTCGGGGACGGGCTGGCCGGTGTGGCGCCCGGCAGCGTGGACCTCGTGCTGAACAACCCGCCGTTCCACTCGCACCAGGCGACGACCGACGCGACGGCGTGGCGGATGTTCGCCGGGGCGAAGCGGGCGCTGCGCCCCGGCGGTGAGCTGTGGGTGATCGGCAACCGGCACCTGGGCTACCACGTCACGCTGAAGCGGCTGTTCGGGAACAGCCGGCTGGTGGCGAGCGACCCGAAGTTCGTGGTGCTGAAGGCCGTCAAGCGGGGCTAGCGCCGGACTCGGCCCAGGACGCCGATGATGCGGGCGACCTCCCGGGCCATCGCCTCCCTGCCCACGCTGAGGTACTTGCGTGAGTCGACGGCCTCCGGGTGGGCGGCGAGAAAGGCCCGGATGGCGCCGGTCATGGCCGCGTTGAGGGCGGTGCCGACGTTGACCTTGGCGATGCCGCCCGCGACGGCGGCGACCAGGCCCTCGTCGGGCACGCCCGAGGACCCGTGCAGGACCAGCGGGACGGTCAGCGCGGCGGAGAGCCGTTGCAGGAGGCCGTGGTCGAGGGCGGCGGTGCGGGTGGTCATGGCGTGCACACTGCCGACGGCCACGGCGAGGGCGTCGACCTCGGTGCCGTTGACGAAGTCGCCCGCCTGGTCGGGATCGGTACGGGCACCGGGCGCGTGGGCGTCCAGCGGAGGCCGGCCGTCCTTGCCGCCGACCTGCCCCAGCTCGGCCTCGATCCACAGCCCCTGGGTGTGCGCCCAGTCGGCGGCGGCCCGGGTCGCGGCGAGGTTCCCGGCGTAGGGCAGGCGGGCGGCGTCGTACATCACCGAGCTGAACCCGGCGTCGGGCGCCTGGCGCAGCAGGTCGTCGCTCTGCACGTGGTCGAGGTGCAACGCGACGGGAATGTCGGCGCGTTCGGCAGCGGCGACGGCGGCGCGGGCGAGTGGCAGGAGCCGTCCGTAGCGGAACTTGACGGCGTTCTCGCTGACTTGGAGGACCACGGGTGCGCCGGCGGACTCGGCGCCCGCGATGACGGCTTCGACGTGTTCCAGAGTGATGATGTTGAAGGCGGCGACGGCGGAGCGGGCTTCGGCGGCACGGCTGACCAGCTCGCCGGTGGTCGCTAGGGGCACGGCTTGACTCCCTTCCGGGGCGCGGGTCAGTCGGCGAGGATCACCGAGCGGGTGAGGTGGCGCGGCCGGTCGGGGTCGAGGCCGCGGTGGGCGGCGACGGCCACCGCGAGGCGCTGGACGCGGACGAGTTCGGCGAGCGGGTCGAGCGCTGCCTCGACCCAGAGGGCTCCCGTGCCACGCACCTGCTCGGCGAGTCCGGCGGGGGCTTCGTCGAGCATCCAGGTCGCGGTGCCCTCGGTGGTGACGCTGATCGGGCCGTGCCGGTACTCCATCGCCGGGTAGGCCTCGGTCCAGGACAGGGAGGCCTCCCGCATCTTCAGGCCGGCCTCGTTCGCGAGCCCGACGGTCCAGCCGCGACCCAGGAAGGTGAACTGGGTGCAGTCCACGAGCCCTTCGGGCAAGGAAGAGGTGAGGGCGGTACGGGCGTCGGCGACGACGGCGCCGGTGTGCAGGCCCAGGTGGACGCGCAGGAGGGTGAGGGCGGTGGTGGCGAACCGGGTCTGGACGACGGAGCGTTCGTCGGCGAAGTCCAGCACGACGAGGTCGTCCGCGGCCGTCATCACGGGGGTGGCGGGGTCGGCGGTGAGGGCCGTTGTCCGCGTGCGGCCCCTCAACCGCCCGAGCAGCTCAAGGACTTCGGTGGTGGTGCCGGAGCGGGTGAGGGCGACGACCCGGTCGTACGACCGCCCGAGCGGGAACTCGGAGGCGGCGAACGCGTCCGTCTCCCCCTGCCCCGCGGCCTCGCGCAGGGCGGCCACCGCCTGCGCCATGAAGTACGACGTCCCGCACCCGACGACGGCGACCCGCTCCCCCGCGCCCGGCAGCGCTCCGGCGTGCCGCCCCGCCTCCTCGGCCGCCCGTATCCAGCACTCGGGCTGGCTGTTCAGCTCGTCCTCGACATGGCTCATGCCACACCCTCCCCTTGCTGATTGTTCCTGCAAGATATAGCGAGCTTTCGAGCACAATCAAGCATTCGAGCGCAGGCGGAGGTGCGCTAGGGTCGCCGGAGAGACAGAGAACGGAGGCTGCGGATGTCCCGGGACGCCCGCTGGAAGGCGCTGCTGGAACTGCTCGTCGAGCGCGGCCGGCTGGAGGTCGAGGAGGCGGCTGCCGAACTGGAGGTGTCGGCGGCGACGATCCGCCGGGACTTCGACCAGCTCGCCGAGCAGCAGATGCTGGTGCGCACCCGGGGCGGGGCGGTGGTGCACGGGGTGTCGTACGAACTGCCCCTGCGCTACAAGACGGCCCGCCGCGCCTCCGAGAAGCAGCGGATCGCCAAGGCGGTGGCGGATCTCGTGACGCCGGGCGAGGCGGTGGGGCTGACCGGCGGCACGACCACCACGGAGGTGGCCCGCGCGCTGGCCGTCCGTGGCGACCTCGGCACCGGTTCACCGGCGCTGACCATCGTCACGAACGCCCTCAACATCGCCAACGAGCTCGCGGTACGACCGCAGTTCAAGATCGTGGTGACCGGTGGGGTCGCGCGCCCGCAGTCGTACGAACTCATCGGCCCGCTCGCGGACGGCGTGCTCGGTCAGATCACGCTCGACGTCGCCGTCCTCGGTGTGGTCGCGTTCGACGTCACGCACGGCGCGGCGGCACACGACGAGGCGGAGGCGGCGATCAACCGGCTGCTGTGCGAGCGCGCCGAGCGGGTGATCGTGGCCGCGGACTCCAGCAAGCTCGGCCAGCGGGCGTTCGCCCGCATCTGCGCGGCGGAACTGGTGGACACGCTCGTCACCGACACGGCGGTGGGGCAGGACACCGTGCGCCGCTTCGAGGAGGCGGGCATCCGCGTCCTCGCGGTGTGAGTCAGAAGCCGCTGCGGTCGGCGCTCACGAAACCCGCGCCGCGCTGGTCGTTGCAGCCGGCCGCCGCCCGGTCGACCGGGTCGGGCCAGGCCTCCTGGGCCCGGAGCGCCATGCTCACGAGGGTCAGCAGCAGGTCGACGTCGCTCGCGGCGTCGAGCCTGAGGGTCACCCACTGCGAGCCCGGCACGATCCGGATGGCGCCCGTGTGTTTCAGGTCCCGGGCGAACCGCCGGATGGCCCGGGCGGTCAGCCGTAGATCGACATCACGGTCGGAGTGGAAGTGGGCGATCTCGCCCTGGGCCGAACACACGGCCTGTCCCAGACCGCAGCTCGGGACGGCCGGTCTCAGGTCCGGCCAGGTCGCCAGTTGCGCGAGCGCGCGCGAGGCCAACGTCATGGGCCCATCATGGCCTGCTCACCCGCCCGCAACCAGCTCGTGAGCAAGCATTAACCGACCTGTTTCCATGACCGCTTCGGACACTCCCGGACGTGCCCGCATCGCGAACAGGGCCTTCCGGACACCTGGTTGACCCCGTCAGACCGCACGCGGAGCCGGAAATCATCCCTGGTCAGAGGCGCTTCCTGGGCAGACTCCACCTATCGGATTCGGTATGACGAACAGCCTCACGTGTGACAAACCCGTGCGCCTGTTCTCATTCTTCGGAACCTCGGCGGGTGATGGCCAGCCACTCCGGCGCCTGCTCGGGGGCGCCGTAGTTGTCGTGCCAGTTCCACCATTCGTACGGCGGGGTCTGGGGATAGCCCTCGGGCGAGTCCTCCCAGGTCTCCTGCCGGCCGAGCGCGGTCATGTCGAGATAGCTCCAGGTGCTCCCCATCGCCTCGTCACCGCGGGAGTTGATGAAGTAGGTGCGGAACACGTTGTCGTCGGCGTGGATGAAGGCGTTCGTGCCGTGCCACTCGTCCACACCGAAGTCGGCGTCGAAGCCGTCGGTCAGCGAGTACCAGGGAATCGTCCAGCCCATCCGCTCCTTGACCCGCGCGATGTCCGGCTGGGGTGCGCGCGAGACGAAGACAAGAGTGGTGCCGCGGGCGTTCAGATGAGCCAGGTTGCCCACGTGGTCGGCCACCATGGAGCAGCCACGGCAGGCGTGCTCCGGCCAGCCGAACACGCCGGGCTCGAAGAAGGCACGGTAGACGATCAGCTGACGGCGGCCGGCGAACAGGTCGAGCAGACCCGCCGAGCCGTCGGGTCCGTCGAACTCGTACTTCTTCTCCACGGCCGTCCACGGCATCCGCCGGCGCCTGGCGGCCAGTGCGTCACGGGCACGGGTCAGCTGCTTCTCCTCCACCAGCAGCTGCCGGCGCGCGACCTCCCACTCTTCCGGCGAGACGATCGGAGGTGTCTTCATGGTGGCGTTCACCTTCCAGGGGTGACCGGGCGCCACTGCACGCCCCGTCTCTCCAGGGTCGAACGCCAGCGACGCGTTCGCATCTCCGGCACGGTGAGGGCGGCAAGGCGGGGGCTCTTCGTCTCGCGGCCGGGCCTGTCCATCCGCGGCGGGCGAGGAAGGCAGGGAGGAACACCCACTCCTTGCCACTCTCAACGTATAGCGCACCGGGGGGCTTGCGGCAAGGCCCCGGTCGTGGCGCAGAATCGCTGGCCGAGGCCACAACCTGCGGAAACGGGAGATTCACAGAGTATGCGTGCTTTTGCCGAGACCGGAGCTGGCGCCGAGGTCGGAGCTAGTGCCATGACCCCCCTGACCACCAGCGCTTTCGACCTTCCCGACCGGCTCGCCCCCAAGGCCGACCCGACACTGATCGCCGGCGACGAACAGCACTTCGCGGCCATCGCGGAGAGTCTCGAGCGGGCCATCGCCGAACTGTCCGACCAGCTCGACGACTTGCGCAGGGCACCCGGCGGCAAGGGCCGGCAGGCGCTGGACCGGGATCTGGAGATCCACCGGCTGACCGCGCGTCTGCGCACCCTGCGCCGCTTCGGGCTGGACCTGTGCCTCGGACGCATCGTCAGCGCGGACACCCCCGAGCCCGTGTACATCGGACGACTCGGGCTCACCGACAGCGCGGGCCGTCGGCTGCTGCTCGACTGGCGCTCCCCCGCGGCCGAGCCGTTCTTCGCGGCGACCCACGCCGACCCGATGGGGCTGGCGAGCCGCCGCAGGTATCGCTGGACCGACGGCCGGGTCGGCGACTACTGGGACGAGGTGTTCGCCGCCGACGGGCTCGAAGGGCATGCCGCGCTCGACGACCAGTCGGCCTTCATCGCGAGCCTGGGCAGCACCCGGTCGGCCCGGATGCGGGACGTGCTCGCCACCATCCAGGCCGACCAGGACGCGATCATCCGGGCGGGCTCCCGCGGCGCCCTGGTCGTCGACGGCGGTCCGGGTACGGGGAAGACCGTGGTCGCTCTGCACCGCACCGCACACCTCCTCTACTCCGACCCTCGCCTCGGTCACCGTCGCGGCGGTGTGCTCTTCGTCGGTCCGCACCAGCCGTATCTGAACTACGTCGCCGACGTTCTGCCCAGCCTCGGTGAGGAGGGTGTGCAGACCTGCACCCTGCGGGACCTGGTCACCGAGGGAGCCGGAGCTGCGGTCGAGACCGACCCGGACGTGGCACGGCTGAAGTCGTCCGCGGACATGGTGAAGGCCGTCGAGACGGCCGTCAGGTTCTACGAGGAACCACCCGGCGAGGGGATGACGGTCACCACCGACTGGGCCGACGTCCGGCTGAGCGCGGACGACTGGGCCGAGGCGTTCGAAACAGGCGGAGCGGGTACCGCGCACAACGAGGCACGTGACCAGATCTTCGACGAGCTGGTCTCGATCCTGCTCGACAGGCTCGGCCGCGAGGACGTCACGCCCGACCAGCTCCGCACGGTGCTGCGGCGCGACAAGGAACTGGTCACCACCCTTCACCGGGCCTGGCCGCTGCTCGAAGCGGCCGACCTGGTCGGGGACTTGTGGTCGGTGCCCGCCTACCTGCGCATGTGCGCGCCCCGGCTCGGCCCCGACGACGTGCGCAAGCTGCAGCGCAAGGACGCACCCCAGGCCTGGACGGTGTCCGACCTGCCGCTCCTGGACGCCGCACGGCAGCGGCTCGGGGACCCGGAGGCGGCGCGGCGCAAGCGTCGGCAGGAAGCCGCTCTCGCCGCCCAGGGCGAGCGCATGGCCCAGGTCGTCGACAACCTGATCGCGGCCGATGACGACGGCGAAGGCCTCATGACCCAGCTGCGCCGGGAGGACTTCCGGCGCAATCTGGTCGACGAGTCCGAACTGCCCGCCCACGATCCGGACCTGCTCGCGGGACCGTTCGCGCACATCGTCGTGGACGAGGCCCAGGAACTGACCGACGCGGAGTGGCAGATGCTGCTGCTGCGCTGCCCGTCCCGGAGCTTCACCGTCGTCGGGGACCGCGCGCAGGCCAGGAACGGGTTCACGGAGTCGTGGCGGGAACGGCTCGAACGCATCGGACTCGACCGGATCGACGTGGCATCCCTGAGCATCAACTACCGCACACCGGAGGAGGTCATGGCCGAGGCCGAGCCGGTCGTCCGGGCCGCGCTCCCGGACGCCAACGTGCCGGTCTCCGTGCGCAGCAGCGGCGTTCCCGTCGCCCATGGATCCGTCGCGGACCTGGACTCGGTCCTCGGTGCCTGGCTCGCCGAGCACGCCGACGGGGTCGCCTGCGTCATCGGCGATCCCGCGTTCCGGGAGACGTCCCGGGTCCGGTCGCTCACCCCGGAGCTGTCGAAGGGCCTCGAGTTCGACCTGGTCGTCCTCGTCGATCCCGGGAACTTCGGCCAGGGCGTGGAAGGAGCGGTGGACCGCTATGTCGCGATGACCCGGGCGACCCAGCGACTCGTCGTCCTCACCAGCTCCTGACGTCGGCCGCGGAGGCGGGCATGCGGTGCGACGTGAAGATCGCCTTCGAGGCCGGCCGTGCCGCGCCGGCCCGGCCGCTGTGACGAGGGGTGCCGGGCCCTCCTCCCGGCCATGGACCGGCACCCCCACCCACCTGCGTTTATGTCGCGAACGAACAAAACCTGGACGCCCAGCGCGAACACACCGCGAAGCGCGCTTAGTATCCGGTCATGGCAGACATCTCGGACGAATTGATCAGGCTGGAATGTTTCGCCGAAGAGGAGCGGGCCAGACTGGCCGGCCTGACCGGCGACGAGTACGACGAGCAGTGGCGCCGCTGGCGCACGGCATCGCAGGCCGTACAAGCGGCGATCACCGCGCACGCCGAAGCGACCGAGGCGAGCCGGTACGAGGTGGAACAGGCGGTGAAGTGTGCGGTGCGGCAGGCACAGGAGGATCCGGCTGTCGAGTAGTGCGCGCCATGCGCCCCCGAGTACCACCGTGCGCGCCCAGCGCTGTGAGGCGATCTGTTTCGGTCGGCGGCGCCGGACTCGATAATGACCGTGACGCCATGCGTGGGTCACGGACGGGGGAGGAACTGTGGCGCGCAGAAGGGCACTCGAAGGCGTACCCCATCGAGCAGTGATCACGGAGGTCGCCAGGGACGTGATCGAGGAGATGGCCCCGGACGAAGTGCCGCTGTTCTCGGTGCTCAGCCGGGCGTACTTCGCCGATCCCCGACGGGCGGTGTCCGGGAAGGGGTCGCGGAAGTCGCCTCTCGGGTTCGGATCCGAGGCGGTCGAACTCGTCCTGACGCCCGTCGTCCTGGCCGCCACGGCCAAGGCCGTCGAGTGCCTGGCCGAGATCTTGCTCAAGCGCACCACGGGGGAAGGCACCACCGCGGCCCTGCGGCGGATGTTCCGTGTCGGACAGCGCTCCCCGGACGGGCCTGGACCGGATGACTCCGCCGAGTGCACTTCCTCCGGATCCTCCGAAGCCGACGTCGAAGCCGAAACCGTCGCCATCGCCGTCGCCGTCGAACTGCGGCAGGAGGACATCGAACGGCTCAGGCACGTGGTGGAAAGCACCCTCCACGACTGTGGGACCGCTCCGGAGACCTCCCGTCTCATAGCCGACGCGATCATCGGCCGGTGCCGTGCTCCACGGCCGGCCGCCTAGCACCGCGGAAGCGCCATGACCACGGCCGGGAAAGCCTTCACCGGGCGGCGCGACGGACAGCGGGCGTCAGGGGTCCCCGGCGGCACGACCAGCCGGTTCGTCCTCCTGATCGCGGCCGTGACCGCGGGCGGGCTGTATGTCTTCCTTCAGGCCTACTTCCTCGTCCCGCAGAACGCGGAATTCTTCTTCGGCACATTCAGCCGGTGCTTCGGGGACCCGCGGATCGCGCTCCCGGAGCAGACCGACCACGGCTACCAGGAGTCGCGGCGCCTGTTGGCGGTCTGTCAGCAGCCCGCCTTCGTCGACCAGGCGCAGTGGGTCGGCATCGGGTTCCTGCTGCTGTGCGGAGTGGCGTCGGCCTGTTACCTGTCGCACCCCTGGTGGGTGACCCGCGACAGGTGCGAGAGGTTTCCGGTGCTGCCGAGCCTGCGCTCGCGCGAGCTGTGGCAGTTCCCGTCGAAGGACGAACCCGACGAGCGGGAGATCGCGGAGTATCTCGACCAGTTGTGCCGCACGGTCGGCGTCCGACCTGCGCCCGTCTGGCTGCTGGACGCCCGGGCGGATTCGCGGAACGGGCTCGCCTTCGGAGTGCCGTGGCGACGACGCGTCATCATCGACAGAGGTCTGGTGAAGCTTTTCCGCAGCGATCGCGACACGTTCCGCGCCGTGATCCTGCACGAGCTGGCGCACCTGCGCAGTCGCGACGTGGACAAGACCTATCTGGCTTTCGGAATCGGGTGGGCCTTCCTGATCGTCGCGGTGCTGCCCTTCGGGGCCCTGTCCCTGCACAGTGCGATGTCCGGCGGGTCACCCGTGGTCCCTCAGGGCGCCGTGCGGTATCTCGCGGACATGCCGCACGCCCTGGGGCTGGCGGCCGCTCTCACCCTGCTCGTCCACCTCGTGCGGAACTCGGTCCTGCGAGCCCGCGAGGTGCATGCCGACGCCACGGCCGCGGCGCAGATCGGGCACGAGGGGGCAGCGGCGATCCGCCGGGCGCTACAGGACCGGCCCGCCTCCGGCCGAAGCTCCGCACGCGGCGCCGTTGCCCGGCTCACGGGCCGGCTCGGGTACTGGCCGACGCCCGATTTGCGGGATCGCGTCCTGCGCGAACCGGCCCTGCTCACCCGCCCGACGGTGTGGGAGATGCTGGGCGCCGGAGTCGTGGCAGGCGTCTTCACAGCCAGTGCCGATGACCTGGTGGGCACACTGTTCCGCCTGCTCTGGGGCAAGCTCAACACCATTGCGGGTGATCTGACGGTCGGCTGCGCCATCGGCGCCGGACTCACGGGAGTGCTCGCCGCGGCCGTGTGGCGCACCGTCGCGGCGTCCGGCCAGGCACCCCGCTCCCCCTGGGCCACATGGCCGGTGCTTCCCGCCGGGGTCGTCGGAGGGTTTCTCGCCGGAGCCAGCCTGCCTCTGATCACGGACGGAAGCGAGTTACCTGCCACCACGCTAGAGGTCCAGGGCTTTGCATGGCTGCTGAGAACGGGACCGGTGCTGCTGGCCGGGGCCGTGTGCGTCGCGGTCTGGCTCGTCTCTGCGGCGCGCGCCCTGCTCCCTCGGACTCGCGGCCGGCGAGCCCTTTACTCGGTGGTGGCCACGTCCGTCGTCTCCTTCGCCCCGTGGTTCGCCGTCTGGTACTCCGTCCGGCGCATCGGCGAAAGCGACGGATTCCAGCCGGTCCTGGGGGACGCCCCGGACATCGGCTCCTCGATCGGCTGGTACACGGCTCTCAGCCGCTGGACGGGCTTCACGTGGCAGCCGCTCACCGTGCAGGGGCACCTCCCGTCCGCGCTGGTGGGCCTGATGCTGCTCTGGCTCGTACCGCTCGTCCTGTTCCTGGTCCCGGGCAACGCGAGCGGAACCGGCGCGGACGTCCGGCCACGGATCAGGGCGGCTCTGCTCGTGGGCCTGGCCGGAGGGATCTCGGTCATCGGCGCGGGCGCGGCCATGCCGTTCCTCGCGCGGACCGCACTGCCGCCCGCTGTCCTGCACTATTCCGGAACGCAGTACGACACGGGGTTCCCGACCGTCTACTGGCACACCTACATCGCCCTCGCGTGCCTCGCCCAGGGTGCCGTGGCCCTGGTGATCGCGGCAGTCGTCCCGAGGCACCGGCCCGCGCTCGTCCTGGCCGGCACGGCAGTGACCGCGCTGGCGGCGGCTCTCGGCCGCGCGTCGGCCTTCGCGGTGGCCGACTGCACCGGCCTCTTCGGGCCGGCGGCCCACCGGTGTTCCGTCCCGTTCGTCCCCGAGGTCCTCGCGGGGGACCTGCGGACCATCGCCCTGCGCGGACTGCTCGCCGTGATTCCCGCAACCCTGCTGGGAGTCGGCGCAAGGGCAATCGCGCGGAGCCGCACCTCCACCCGACGCGATGCGGACACAGCGGTCCGGTCCCGGAAACCTGTCCCGTCCCGTGCCTGGGGACCGGCCACGGCCCTCGTCGTCCTCGTCGCGGCAGGCATCGGCTCAGTGGCTCTGACGTTTCCCGGGGACCAGTACGTCTGGGAGATCTGGCTCAGCGGCTGACATCTCGCGGCCGGACACCCTGCCGCCGTGGGTCAGCCGACCAGCACAGGCAAACCCGCCGGGCAGCCGACCCGCATCCGCGTCAGATCGCCTCTCCCGTGCTCCCCCTGACCACGAGGCGCGGCGCCAGCACGACCTCGCGCGGCTCCTCGCGCCCCTCGTCGAGCCGCTCCACCGCCGCCCGGACCGCGTGCCGTGCCTGGTCCTCCGCGCTCTGGCTGACCGTCGTGAGGTCTACGAGGCTCAGGCGGGAGAGCGCGTCGTCGCCGTAGCCGGCGACCGAGACCCGGCCGGGGACGGCCACGCCCGCGTGGGACAGGGCGGCGAGGACGCCGATGGCGCACTGGTCGTTGTAGGCCACGACGGCGGTGGGGAGTCGGCCCTCGTCGAGCAGCTGCCGGGCCGCGCGCTCCCCGGACCGCTCGGTGCGGTCGCCGGACAGGATCCGGATGTGCTCGGCCAGGCCGTGCCGGCGCATGGCGTCCCGGTAGCCGCGGTGGCGGTCGGTGGCGATGACGCCCTTGCCGCCGTCGACGTGGGCGATGGAGCGGTGCCCGAGGGCGACCAGATGGCCGACGACCTGGCCCACTCCGTCGTCGTCCGCGGTGCGAACGACATCGAGCTGTGCGCCGGGGATACGACGGCCCACGGCGATCACCGGCACCTTGCGGTGCAGGGCGGCGAGGGTGGCGGCGGGGGCGACCGGGCCGAGCAGGATGAGCGCCTCGCTGCGGAAGGCGAGCAGGGTCCCGACGGCGGTCCGCTCGTCGCGCGTACGGGTCTGGGTGCTCAGCACCAGGTCGTAGCCGAACTCCTCCGCCGCGGTGTGCAGATGCTCGACGAGTTCGGCGTGAAAGGGGCTGTGGACGTCGGCCATGACGCCGAGCAGCCGGCTGCGTCTGCTGGCCAGCAGGCCGGCCGTGCGGTCGGCCTGGTAGCCGAGGTCGACGGCGGCCTTCAGAACCCGCTGCCGGGTGCGCTCGCTCGGGCCGGGCACACCGCGCAGGACCAGGGACACCGAGGCGGTGGACAGGCCCACCCGCGCCGCCACGTCCTCCAGCCGGGGGCGGGAACCTGCGTCGGCCACTGATCCTCCTGCTGCGACACCCCTGGCATGTCGGCGAGACCGGTTCGAGAGGACCGGCGTTCAAAGCGCTTTAAAGAGACCGCAGGCACCTTCGGGCATGCTCCATCCGGCACACTCGCCCCCATGGAGACTGCCGAATTCCTCGAGACCCTGGACCGGGAGGGCCGGCTGCTGGCTGCCGCGGCCGAGCTTGCGGGTACGGACGCCAAGGTGCCGACCTGCCCGGAGTGGCAGGTCAAGGACCTGCTGCGGCACACGGGCGCTGTGCACCGCTGGGCCACGGCGTTCGTCGCCGACGCACACACCGCGCCGCGTCCCCTCACCGACGGCCCGGACCTGAACGGCGCCGAACTGGTGGCCTGGTACCGGGACAGCCACCGCCGGCTGGTGGAGACCCTGGCCGCCGCGCCGGACGACCTGGAGTGCTGGACCTTCCACCCGGCACCCTCCCCCTCACCGCTGGCGTTCTGGACCCGGCGGCAGGCGCACGAGACGGCCGTCCACCGTTACGACGCCGAGGCCGCACGGGGCGGTACGGCGTCGCCGATCGCCACTCGGTTCGCGGCCGACGGCATCGACGAGCTGCTGCGCGGCTTCCACGCCCGCCCTCGCAGTCGGGTCCGCACGGAGCAGCCGCGCGTACTGCGGGTGCGGGCGGTGGACGCGGGTGCGGACGCGGTGTGGACCGTGCGGCTGTCGGCGGAGCCGCCCGTGACCTCGCGGGACGGATCCGGGGAGGCGGAGGCCGAACTGGTGGGCCCTGCCGATCAGTTGTACCTGGCTCTGTGGAACCGGACACCCGTACCGGGCGTGACGGGTGATCCCGCTCTCGTCGCGCTGTGGCGGGAGAAGTCCGGGATCTGAGGCCCCGTCAGTCGACGTCCGCCAGCATCCGGGCCAGCACCGCGCGCTGCATCGGCCGCACCTCGCCGTGCAGCGCGCGCCCCTTGACCGTGAGCGCCACGCGCACCCCGCGCCGGTCCTCCGGACACATGGCCCGCTCGACGAGGCCGTCCTTCTCCAGGCGGCCGATCAGCCGGGACAGCGCGCTCTGGCTCAGATGGACCCGCTCCGAGATCTCCTGGACGCGGTAGACGCAGCTGCCGTCCGCCGCCCCGCACTCGGCGAGCAGGTCGAGCACCTCGAAGTCGCTGGCGCACAGGCCGTGTCCGTGCAGGGTCCGGTCCAGCTCGCACTGGGTGCGGGCATGCAGCGCGAGGATGCCCCGCCACTGCTCCACGAGCTCCCGCTCAGCCCTGTTCGCCACCATGCGCGCACCGTAGCAGAGAAACAAGATTGTTGCATCGGAATTAAATGCATTTGCATTCGATGCATGCGCATGTAGTGTCGTCGGCATGACCTCTCCGCTCACCACCCCTGCGGCTCCGTCCCCGACGGTTCGCTGGACTCCCCGGCTGTGGGGCACCCTGCTGGTGCTGTGCGCCGCGATGTTCCTGGACGCGCTCGACGTGTCCATGGTCGGCGTCGCGCTGCCGTCCATCGCCTCCGATCTCCATCTGTCCACGTCGACGCTGCAATGGATCGTCAGCGGCTACATCCTGGGCTACGGCGGCCTGCTCCTCCTCGGCGGCCGCACCGCCGACCTGCTCGGCCGGCGCCAGGTGTTCCTGGTCGCCCTCGGCATCTTCGCGCTCGCCTCGCTGCTCGGCGGACTCGTGGACTCGGGCCCGCTGCTGATCGCCAGCCGCTTCATCAAGGGCCTGAGCGCCGCGTTCACGGCGCCGGCGGGCCTGTCGATCATCACCACGACGTTCCCGGAGGGCCCGCTGCGCAACCGCGCGCTCTCCATCTACACCACCTGCGCCGCCACCGGCTTCTCGATGGGCCTGGTCCTCTCCGGCCTGCTCACCGAGGCCAGCTGGCGCTTCACCATGCTGCTGCCCGCGCCCATCGCGCTGATCGCGCTCGCCGCCGGCCTCAAGCTGCTGCCGCGCAGCGCACGCGAGAAGACCCACGCCGGCTACGACATCCCGGGCGCCGTCATCGGCACCGCGTCGATGCTGCTGCTGGTCTTCACGGTCGTCCAGGCGCCCGAGGCGGGCTGGGCCTCCGCACGGACGCTGCTGTCCTTCCTGGCCGTCGCCGTCCTGCTGACCGCGTTCGTCCTGGTCGAGCGGCGCTCTCCGAGCCCGCTCGTCCGGCTCGGGGTGCTGCGCTCGGGCAGCCAGGTCCGGGCCCAGCTCGGCGCGGTGGCCTTCTTCGGTTCGTACGTCGGGTTCCAGTTCCTGACGACCCTGTACATGCAGTCCCTGCTCGGCTGGTCCGCACTGCACACGGCGCTCGCCTTCCTGCCGGCGGGTGCGCTGGTGGCGGTGTCCTCGACGAAGGTCGGTGCGATCGTCGACCGGTTCGGCACCCCGCGGCTGATCGCGACCGGCTTCGCGCTGATGGTCGTCGGGTACGCGCTGTTCCTGCGCGTCGACCTGGACCCGGTGTACGCGGCCGTCATCCTGCCGTCGATGCTGCTGATCGGCGCGGCCTGCGCGCTGGTCTTCCCCTCGCTCAACATCCAGGCCACCAACGGGGTGGAGGACCACGAGCAGGGCATGGTCTCCGGGCTGCTCAACACCTCGGTGCAGGTGGGCGGGGCGATCTTCCTGGCCGTCGTGACGGCCGTGATGACCGCGGCCGCGCCGGCCGACGCCACCCCGCAGGCCGTCCTCGACAGCTACCGCCCGGGCTTCATGGTCGTCACGGGCATCGCCGCGGCGGGCCTGCTGATCACGCTCACCGGGCTGCGCGGCCGTCCCGCCCAGCCGTCGATCGTGGTCGCCGGATCCACCGCGCGGGAGGCGGAAGCGGAGCGCGTGGCGGTCCGCGACTAGGGGGAACGCCTCCGAGCGTGGGGGGGGGGGGGGGGGGGGGGGGGGGGGGGGGGGGGGGGGGGGGGGGGGGGGGGGGGGGGGGGGGGGGGGGGGGGGGGGGGGGGGGGGGG
>NZ_JBWKFN010000019.1:21064-188535 GCF_056434245.1 Streptomyces sp. NPDC044064 | reverse complement strand
TACTCACCCTCTCGGGCTTTCCTCCGGGCTTCCCTTCGGTGTTTCCGACTCTATCAGATCTTTTCTCGATCCGATTTCCTCGGTGCTTTCCAGGTTCTCGCTCTCGCGCTTCCCTTTCCGGCGGTTCCGACTCTATCAGATCCTTTCGGCGTCCGATTCCCGGTCGGCGGGATTGTCTTGGGCTTTTCGGGCTTTCGCTCGTCGGCCTTTCGACATTCACTACGTTAGCCGATTCCCGCGGCGACTCATAATCGAGTCTCTCGGGTTCGAATTCAGGCACGCGGGCGCGCCGGAATCGACCCCGGTGAGGGGTTGTAGCTAGGTAGTGGGTTGGCCGCTCCGGCTGCAGGCGATCGCCGTACCCGGTTCAGCGGCTCGGGCTACATTACGCACCTTGCCAGGGCGCGTCAACTTGAGCGGCGCCGCGGCGCATGGGCCCTATAGGGGCTCACCGTCGGGTCGTTGGCCACCCAGAAGCGCCAGGGATGGATGTCGCCGTTGCCCCCTTCGCCGGCGACTCCGGTGCGTGGACCGCTGCGTACCTGGTCAGCAGGTACAGGGGTACCGGTCAGCATCCTCAGTGGTGTCTCGCCCGGGGCGCACGCGTCCGTGCCGTCCAGGGCGCGGTCGACCTCGAGGGCCGTTGCCAGGCGTGCCGGGCCCTTGGCCAGTTCCTTGTCACTCCGGGCCGAAAGTCGACGTTTGCGAGCCAGCTCGGCGCCCTCGACGACTTCACCCGCTCGCAGCAGCACGGCGCTCGCCCTGCCCTCGGGTCCGCAGACCAGGTTCATGCAGTGCCACATGCCGTAGGTGAAGTAGACGTACACGTGTCCGGGCGGACCGAACATCACTTCGTTGCGGGCGGTGCGGCCACGGTAGGCGTGTGAGCCGGGGTCGTTCGGGCCGTCGTACGCCTCCACCTCCGTGAGGCGCACGGCGATCGGACCGTCGGGGGTGGTGCGGACCAGGATGCGGCCGAGGAGGTCGGGGGCGACGTCCAGGACGGGGCGGTCGAAGAACTCTCGGCGCAGTGGCGTACGGTCCGGGGGCGCGATCATGCCGTCCGAGCGTAGTCCAGAGGGTTCCGGGCCAAGGGGTGGTCAAGGTTCGCTCTCCTTGCCAGGGTGTGGCCCGGAACCGGTCGCGACGGGATCGCGTTTGTACGGGTCGAGGGTCCATTCGTAAAGGGAGAGTCATGGCGTTCAAGAAGCTGCTCGCGAGCCTGGGGGCCGGCGGGGCCTCGGTCGAGACGGTGCTGACCGAGACCAATGCCGTACCGGGCGGCGTGGTCCAGGGCGAGGTACGGATCCAGGGCGGGTCCGTGAACCAGGACATCGAAGGTCTGTCCGTCGGCCTGCAGGCGCGGGTCGAGGTCGAGAGCGGCGACCAGGAGTACAAGCAGGACATCGAGTTCACCAAGGTGCGGCTCGGTGGCGCCTTCGAGCTGCAGGCGGGGGCCGTGCACGCGGTGCCGTTCGGCCTGGAGATCCCCTGGGAGACGCCGGTCACGATGATCGACGGGCAGGCGCTGCGCGGGATGCACATCGGGGTGACCACCGAACTGGCGATCGCCCGTGCCGTGGACTCCTCCGACCTGGACCCGATCAACGTGCACCCGCTGCCGGCGCAGAAGGCGATCCTGGACGCCTTCATCCAGCTGGGCTTCCGCTTCAAGAACGCGGACATGGAGCGCGGTCACATCCGGGGTACCCGGCAGCGGCTGCCGTTCTACCAGGAGATCGAGTTCTACCCGCCGTCGCAGTACCGGGGCCTGAACCAGGTCGAGCTGAGCTTCGTGGCCGACGAGCACGCCATGGATGTCGTCCTGGAGATGGACAAGAAGCCGGGTCTGTTCAGCGAGGGCTCGGACACCTTCCGCTCCTTCCAGGTGGGTCTGAACGACTTCCACGGGACCGACTGGGCGGCTTACCTCAACCAGTGGCTGTCCGAGGTCGGCAGCAAGCGCAACTGGTTCTAGGCTCTGACCTACTGAACAAGATCGATCAGGAGGTACCGAGGTGACCGAGCTCAAGCGGCGGCCGCTCCCCCACGACTTCCATCCGCCCGTGCCGTCGTTCACGGTGACGAGTGAGGACATCGAGGAGGGCGCGACGCTGGGGAGCGCTCAGGTCCATGCCGAGGGGAACACCTCGCCGCAGCTGCGGTGGGAGGGATTCCCCGCGGAGACCAAGAGCTTCGCCGTGACCTGCTACGACCCCGACGCGCCGACCGGCAGCGGGTTCTGGCACTGGGTCCTGTTCGACATCCCCGCCTCGGTGACGGAGCTGCCGGCCGGTGCGGGCGGCGGCAAGTTCGTGGGCCTGCCCGAGGGCGCGGTGCACGTGCGCAACGACTACGGGTCGAAGGACTTCGGCGGTGCCGCTCCGCCGCCCGGGGACGGCCCGCACCGGTACGTCTTCACGGTGTACGCGGTGGACCAGGAGAAGCTCGGCCCGGACGCGGACGTCTCTCCGGCCGTCGTCGGCTTCAATCTTCGGTTCCACGCGCTCGCGCGCGCCCAGCTCATCGGCGAGTACGAGAACCCCGCCCAGGGCTGACACAGCGCGCTGATTCAGCCAAGCGTTCATTGAACGTTTGCCCGCCTCCGGTCTTGGAAGTGATCGGAGGCGGGCATTTTTTATTGCGTTGTCCATCTCGGCGCGCCCGTCCAGAGTTGATCCAAGCCCGCCGGGGGGTGGGCAGGTGCACACGGGAGGTGGGCTGGATGCGTGACACGTTGGTCCTGAACGCGAGCTTCGAGCCGCTGTCGACGGTGACTCTGAACCGGGCGGTCGTGCTGGTCCTGCAGGACAAGGCCGTCGTCGAGCAGGCCCATCCCGAACTGCGGATGCGCGGTGCCGATGTGGACATACCCGCGCCCCGGGTGATCAGGCTGTGCAGGTATGTACGGGTGCCGTTCCGAAGACAAGCTCCGTGGTCGAGGCGGGGTGTGCTGGTCCGGGACCAGCACCGGTGCGCGTACTGCGGGCGCAGGGCGACGACCGTGGACCACGTGCTGCCGCGGTCGCAGGGTGGGCAGGACACGTGGCTGAATACGGTCGCCGCGTGTGCGGAGGACAACCACCGGAAGGCCAACCGGACTCCGGAGGAGGCCGGGATGGCCATGCTTCGGGAGCCGTTCGAGCCGACTCCCGCGGATGCGATGCTCCTGGCTCTGGGGCAGGAGGATCTTGCGGCGCTGCCCGACTGGTTGGCCCTGGACGCGGCCTGACCCGCACGGCCCCGCACCCCTTCAGGGGCGCGGGGTGAACCCTGCGCGGTGAGGACCTGTCAGTCGATGCTCGGCTTTTCGCGGCGTTCCGTGCTGGGCCCGTTGTTCTGGGGCGGGACGGAGGCGCCGCCGCCCAGGGAGCCGAAGTTGCCCATGGCGCCGGAGAGACCCTTGAGGGCGTCGCCGATCTCGCTGGGGACGATCCAGAGCTTGTTGGCGTCGCCCTCGGCGATCTTCGGGAGCATCTGCAGGTACTGGTAGCTGAGCAGCTTCTGGTCCGGGTCGCCGGCGTGGATCGCCTCGAAGACCGTACGGACGGCCTGGGCCTCGCCCTCGGCGCGCAGGGCGGCGGCCTTGGCCTCACCCTCGGCGCGCAGGATCTGGGACTGCTTCTCACCCTCGGCGGTGAGGATGGCCGCCTGGCGCGTACCTTCCGCGGTGAGGATCGCCGCGCGCTTGTCACGGTCGGCGCGCATCTGCTTCTCCATCGAGTCCTGGATGGAGGTGGGCGGTTCGATGGCCTTCAGCTCGACGCGGTTGACGCGGATGCCCCACTTGCCGGTGGCCTCGTCGAGGACGCCGCGCAGGGCCGCGTTGATCTCCTCGCGGGAGGTCAGGGTGCGTTCGAGGTCCATGCCGCCGATGATGTTGCGGAGCGTGGTGACCGTGAGCTGCTCGATGGCCTGGATGTAGCTGGCGACCTCGTAGGTGGCCGCCCGCGCGTCCGTGACCTGGTAGTAGATGACCGTGTCGATGTTCACGACCAGGTTGTCCTGGGTGATCACCGGCTGGGGCGGGAACGGCACGACCTGCTCGCGCAGGTCGATGCGGTTGCGGATGGTGTCGATGAACGGGACCACGATGTTGAGGCCCGCGTTGAGTGTCCGCGTGTAGCGGCCGAAGCGCTCGACGATGGCGGCGCTGGCCTGTGGGATGACCTGGATGGTCTTGATCAGGGCGATGAAGACCAACACCACCAGAATGATCAGGACGATGATGACCGAGCCCATCGTGTTCCCCGTACCCCTCTCCGCCTCGGCACCGTGGCAGATCCTGTGGTTGTTGAAGATCTTGTTCGTCGAGTCTGGCAGACCGTTGCGCAACTCGTGGGTCAGATGGCTCAGATGACGATCGCGGTGGCCCCCTCGATGTCCACGACGTCCACTTCCTGGCCGACTTCATAGGTGCGGCCGGTGTCCAGGGCGCGGGCCGACCAGACTTCTCCGGCGAGCTTGATCCGGCCGTCGGAGCCGTCGACGCGCTCCAGGACGACGGCCTGCTTGCCTTTCAAGGCGTCGATGCCGGTGGCGAGTTGGGGCCGCTGTCTGCCGTGCCGGGCCGCGATGGGGCGGACCACGGCGATGAGGGCGACCGAGACGATGACGAAGGCGAGTACCTGGATCACTGCGCCGAAGCCCAGGCCTGCGACGACCGCGGCCGCGACGGCTCCCACCGCGAGCATGCCGAACTCCGGCATCGCGGTGACCACGAGCGGGATTCCGAGCGCCGCCGCGCCGACGAGCCACCACACCCATGCGGAGATGTCGTTCACATGGTCATGGTAGGACCGCGGCCGGGCGGCGGACAGGGCGCGAACGGGGAGCGGGGCGGCGTCAGGACAGGGGCAGGCCCTGCGCGGTCCAGCGGTCGCCGACCTGCTCGACGACGAGCGGCAGGCCGAAGCAGAGGGAGAGGTTACGGGACGTCAGTTCCAGTTCGATCGGGCCCGCGGCGAGGACCTTGCCCTGACGGATCATGAGGACGTGGGTGAAGCCGGGGGCGATCTCCTCGACGTGGTGGGTGACCATGATCATCGAGGGGGCGATGGGGTCGCGGGCCAGTCGGCCGAGGCGGCGGACCAGGTCCTCGCGGCCGCCGAGGTCGAGACCCGCGGCGGGCTCGTCGAGCAGCAGCAGCTCGGGGTCGGTCATCAGGGCGCGGGCGATCAGGGTGCGCTTGCGCTCGCCCTCGGAGAGGGTGCCGAAGCGGCGCTCGACGTAGTCGCTCATGCCGAGGCGGTCGAGGAAGGCGCGGGCGCGCTGCTCGTCGACCTCGTCGTACTCCTCCTGCCAGTGGGCCGTCATGCCGTACGCGGCCGTCAGTACCGTCTCCAGGACGGTCTGGCGCTTGGGGAGCTTGTCGGCCATGGCGATGCCCGCCACGCCGATGCGCGGGCGCAGGTCGAAGACGTCGACCTTGCCGAGGGTGTCGCCGAGGATGGTGGCGGTGCCCTTGCTGGGGTAGAGGTAGCTGGAGGCGACGTTCAGGAGGGTGGTCTTGCCGGCGCCGTTGGGGCCGAGGATGACCCAGCGCTCCCCCTCCTTGACCGACCAGGAGACCTGGTCCACCAGAGCCCGGCCCTCGCGGACCACGGATACGTCCTGAAGCTCCAGAACATCGCTCATGAGCGCGTTGTCTCCCCTTGCAGTGTGCCGGTCTCGGCTGTCGCGTACGCCTGTGGGCTCGGTCCGCCGCGCCGGTGGGCGCAGCCCCCCATGAAATCTACGCCACGAGTGCGCCGCTCCATTCCATCGGTCCGGTCCTTAGGGTGGGGGCATGCTCTCGGAACCGCGCTCAGGACGCCTTGCCGCTTGGGGAAATGCCCTTTTGGCCGGACTTGCCTCTCCGGATGACGCCGCTCTCGCCATCGTGGGCGAGGACGCGGTGCACCGGGTGGAGGGGCTGCCGGGTGAACCGGCGCCGGTCGGGCTCACGCTCGCGCTCGGGCGGCTGCGGACGCTGGGGGTGACCGGCCTGCGGGTCGCGCTCCCCGCGTCCGGTCATCCGCTGGGGCTGAGCGGTCCGCCGGAGTTCAATGCGCGGGCGCTGGAGGCCGAGGAGGCGGTGGTCTGCTTCGGTGCCGCGTTCGGGCTGGTTCCGGAGGTGTACGTGGCCGGGCCCGAGGGTGATCTGCATGTCGAGGTCATCTGGCATGTGCTGCCGGTGCGGGAGGCGCCGCCCGCCGATGTGCCGTCGCTGGGCGAGGCGGAGCGGGAGCTGGCGGAGGCCCTGCGGGAGGCGACGCAGGTGCTGTCGAAGCTGGATGTCGCCGGGTCGGGTCCGGCGGCGGAGGCGGCGATCGACGCGTACCGGGCGCGGGCCGAGCGGGGGCGGGAGGTGCTGGCGCCCGGGTACCCGCCTCGTGCGGTGCGGGTGCTGGAGCTGGCACGGCGGGTGGAGATGCTGGTGTCCCTGGCCTACGACAACGGGCACGGGGGTGCGGTCAGCTCCGCCGAGATGGCGGCGCGGTCCGCGGCGCTGCGGCCGGTCGAGCGGACGGCCCGGCGGGCGCAGGTGGCGGCGTACAACTCCGCCGTGGAGGAGCGGGAGCGCGGCCGCTGAGCCGGCCGGGGCTCCCCGAGTCGGTCGATCGAGGAGCCCTCTCGGCTGCTTGTCGCGTCAGCCGTTGACCGCGGCGTTGCCGAAGGCCGGGTTCAGGGCGCCGATCACGTTGGCGGTCACGCCGGAGACGTTGACCGGGACGTGGACCGGGACCTGGCCGACATTGCCCGAGGCGACGCCCGCGGACGTCGTGGCCGCGCCACTCGCGGTCGAGTCGGCCATGGCTGCTCCGGCGGAGGCTCCGGCGGCGATGCCGGCGACGGTCAGGGCGAGGGCGGCCTTCTTGGCGATGTTCATGGAACGGGTTCCTCCTGCGTGTGCGGGTCCGACCCGGCCGTGGGTCGTGCGCTGATCAACGTCGGAGCCGTCTCCGGGGTGCGGGGTCCGCACGTCGAGCCCCCGTTCAGGCCACTTGTACGAAAACCGGACAGGCCTCCCGGTGGGCCCGGGAGGCCTGTGGTCGTCAGTGGCCGTGCCTCACTTGTTGAGGCCGAGGTTGCCGAAGGCCGGGTTCAGCACACCGATGACGTTCACGCTGTTGCCGGTCACGTTCACCGGGACGTGCACCGGGGCCTGGACGACGTTGCCCGAGCCGACACCCGGAGAGCCGTGGGCCGCACCGCCGGCCCAGGCCCCGTCCGTGGCGGAGGCCATCCCCGCACCGGCGGCCACCAGACCACCGGCCACCATCGTCACGGCCGCTGCCTTCTTCAGGTTCTTCACTGTCTGAGCCCTCCTTGGCGTTCGCCGCGGCGGTTCACCGCGGCACGCACTGGAGAACGGCGGAGATCACCGGAGGATGCGCCATCCGGGTGACATTCCCACGACGGTATGAATCTCAGTCCGGAACGGAACCTTCCGAGTCGCCGTCCGCAAGGCGTTGGGGAGGGCGTTTCAGCCGGTCACGCCATGGCGTACGGCCCACAGGGCGGCCTGGGTGCGATCGGCGAGGTCCAGCTTCATCAGGATGTTCGAGACGTGCGTCTTGACGGTCTTCTCGGACAGCACGAGGGCGCGGGCGATCTCCCGGTTGGAGCGGCCGTCGGCGATCAGGCCGAGCACCTCGCGCTCCCGTTCGGTGAGCGAGCCCCCTCGTCCCTGCCCCGAGTTGGTCTCCTCCTGGGAGAGCAGGGCGCCGGCGACCTCGGGCTGCAGCAGGATGTGCCCGGCGTGCACGGAGCGGATGGCGCCGGCCAGCGCGTCCGGGTCCACGTCCTTGTAGACGTACCCGGCGGCGCCCGCGCGCAGGGCCGGGACGACCGTGCGCTGCTCGGTGAAGCTGGTGACGATCAGAACGCGCGCGGGGTTGTCCAGTTCACGGAGTCTGCGCAGGGCGTCGATGCCGTCCATGCCCGGCATCTTGACGTCCATGAGGACGACGTCGGGCCGCAGTTCCTCGGCCCGGGCGACTCCCTCGGCGCCGTCGGCGGCCTCGCCGACGACCTCGATGTCGTCCTGCACCTCAAGGAACGTGCGCAGGCCCCGGCGGACGACCTGGTGGTCGTCGACGAGCAGCACCTTGATTGCGTCAGCCACCGGGGACCTCCAGCTCGATCGTGGTGCCCTTGCCGGGCGCCGATTCCACGGTCAGCGTGCCGCCGACGCCGCTCGCCCGGTCCCGCATCGAGACCAGGCCCAGGTGCCGGCCGGCGCTGCGGACCGACTGCGGGTCGAAGCCTTTGCCGTCGTCGCTGACGCGCAGCACGGCTCCGCCGCCGCGCCGGTCCACGCGCACGCCGACGTGCTCGGCGCCCGAGTGCCGCAGGGCGTTGTGCAGGGCCTCCTGGGCGACCCTGAGCAGGGCCTCCTCCTGGGCGGCCGGCAGGGCGCGGAAGCCGTTGCTGCCGAAGGTGACGCGCGCGCTGTGGGCGCGGTCGAGGACCTGTATCTGGGTGCGCAGGGTGGCGATCAGGCCGTCCTCGTCCAGGGCGGCGGGGCGCAGCTCCACCACTGCGGCGCGCAGCTCGTCGGCGGCCTCGGCGGCGAGCGCGGCTACCTGGTGCAGCTCGCCCTTGGCGCGGGCGGGGTCGCGGTCGATCAGCGCGGCCGCGGCCTGGGCGGTCAGGCGCAGGGAGAAGAGCTTCTGGCTGACCGCGTCGTGCAGCTCGTGGGCCAGGCGGGAGCGCTCCTCGGCGATGGTCAGCTCACGGCTGCGCTCGTAGAGGCGGGCGTTGGAGAGGGCGATCGCGGCGTGCTGGGCGAGGATGGAGAGCAGTGCCTCGTCCTCCTCGGTGAAGCCGCAGCTGCCGAGAGGCTTTGGGCGCGGGGGGTGTGGGGGGTGTCCCCCCTCGGAGCGCAGCTTGTTGGCGAGGAACAGGGCGCCTATGACCTCGTCGCCGTCCCTGATCGGCAGGCCCAGGAAGTCGGACATCTCCGGGTGGGCGGACGGCCAGCCCTCGAAGCGCGGGTCCTTGCGCACGTCGGCGAGGCGCTCGGGCCGGGCCTCCTGCAGCATCGCGGCGAGGATGCCGTGCTGGCGGGGCAGCGGGCCGATGGCCTTCCACTGGGCGTCGCTGACGCCGTCGACGACGAACTGGGCGAAGCCGCCGTGGTCGTCGGGGACGCCGAGCGCGGCGTACTCCGCGTCCAGCAGCTCGCGGGCTGAGGCGACGATCGTCTTGAGGACGTCGCGCACCTCCAGGTGCCTGCTCATGGCCAGCAGCGCGGAGCTCACCGCGGCGAGGCCGGACCGGGGGCCTTGACTCATGTCCTCACGGTACCGGCGCGGTGTGACAGCGCGGATCGGACCGGTGACCGCCGGGTCCGGTCCGATGGACCTAGGACCGGTGAGGTAGGTCTCCGGCCCCGCGACGTGCGGCGTACGTCGAAGGACCCCGCCATGTTGCGGCCCGCGTCCGAGGCGGTGCCGGGGGTGCCGTTCCTACGTTGTGGTCACCGCTCTCCGACGAGGGCGGCAAGCGACGAGGGGACGGTTGTCATGCCGGTAGCGATCATCACGGGGGCCTCCAAGGGTCTGGGGCGGGCACTCGCCGAGGCGCTGGCCGCGCGGGGCTGGGACCTGGTGCTGGATGCCCGCGGCGCAGGGCCCCTGGAGCAGGCCGCCGAGGCGGCCGCCGGGCACGGTGCCCGGGTGGAGGCGCTGCCCGGGGACGTCACGGACGCCGGGCACCGGGCCGAGCTGGTGGCCGCCGCGCGGAAGCTGGGCGGTGTCGACCTGGTGGTGAGCAACGCGTCCGCGCTGGGTGCCGAGCCGCTGGTGCGGCTGGCGGAGCTGCCCCTCGCGGGGCTGCGGCGGGCGCTGGAGGTGAACGTGGTGGCGGCGCTGGGCCTGGTCCAGGAGGCGCTGCCGCTGCTGCGGGAGTCGCCGGCGGGCGCGGTCGTGGCGGTCAGCTCGGACGCGGCGGCGGAGGCGTACGAGACGTGGGGGGGCTACGGCGCCTCCAAGGCGGCCCTGGACCAGCTCGCCGCGGTGCTCGGCGCGGAGGAGCCGGGGCTGCGGGTGTGGGCGGTGGACCCCGGGGACATGGCGACGGATCTGTACGCGGCGGCCGTACCGGACGACGGCGATCCGCGTCCGGCGCCCGGCAGCGTCGTACCGGCGTTCCTGCGGCTGCTGGACGAGCGGCCGGCGAGCGGGCGCTATGCGGCGCCGGCCCTGGCGGAGGGGCGATGACCATCGCGGTGAAGGTGCCCGAGGAGCTGTCGGCGCGGGTGCCGGCCGAGCAGCGCGGGCCCGGTCTGGACCGGGACGACGTACGGCTGCTGGTGTCGTGCGGCACCGAGGTGGCGCACCACGTGTTCGCCGAGCTGCCGCGGCTGCTGCGGGCGGGTGACCTGCTGGTGGTGAACACCTCGCCCACGCTGGCCGCTGCGGTGGACGGGCGGATCGGGCACACACACGTGGTGGTGCACTTCTCCACGCGCGGGGACGACGGGCGGTGGGCGGTCGAGCTGCGGGATCCGGACGGGAGGGGCAGTACGCGCGCGCGTGGAGAAAGGGGGGCGGCAGGGACCGCGGGGAGAGAGGTGCGGCTGCCGGGCGGGGCCCGGCTGGTGCTGGAGGAGCCGCTGAGCGGGCGGGGTGAGCGGCTGTGGTGGGCGCGGGTGTCCGGGGCGGAGGTCCTCCGGGTGTTGCGGGAGCACGGGCGGCCCATCCGTTACTCCTATACGGAGCGGGACCAGCCGCTGTCCGTCTATCAGACGGTGTTCGCGCTGCCCTCGCCGGACGGGACGGGCAGCGCGGAGATGCCGAGTGCGGCGCGGCCCTTCACCGCGCGGCTGGTGGCGGAGCTGGTGAGCCGTGGGGTGCAGTTCGCGCCGGTCACTCTGCACACGGGGGTGGCGTCGGCGGAGGCGCACGAGCCGCCGTACCCGGAGCGGTTCGCGGTACCTGCGGCGTCGGCGCGGCTGATCAATGCGGTGCGGGCCGGTGGCCGGCGGGTGATCGCGGTGGGGACGACGGCCGTGCGGGCCGTGGAGTCGGCGACCGGGCCGGACGGGGTGGTGCGGGCGGCCGGGGGCTGGACCGATCTGGTGGTCACGCCCGAGCGGGGGGTACGCGTGGTCGACGGGCTGCTGACCGGGCTGCACGAGCCGGAGGCCTCGCATCTGCTGATGCTGGAGGCGGTCGCCGGGCGGGCCGCGGTCGACCGCGCTTACGAGGAGGCGCTGCGCGGGCTCTACCTGTGGCACGAGTTCGGGGACGTCCACCTCATCCTCCCGGAGGAGGATCCTCACACAGAGCGTTGCGACGGCAACTCCTGGTGAGACCGCTACGCCTCCGATGTGAGCCCGCACATAGGGCACACATCACGTACGAACGGACATAGGAGATATAGCCTCCCGGCACGAACGGGGCAGACGTTCCAGTCTGTCCCGTTTTGCCCTTCCCCGATCCACTACCGGGGATCGTACGTCACACCTTTGCCACGGGATTTTGCGGCCGCTAAGAATTGCTCCCGTCGCTCAGCGCTGCGGGGTTCCCCCCACAGCACTCGTGCAGGAGGAGCAGGTTCTTCCGACGGACACAGAGCGACCTCCGCGCTATCCGAAGAGGTCCATCAGCATGCCCAAGAACATCCTCACCCGTGGTCATAGTCGCTCGCTGACCAAGCAGCACAAGTTCGCCATCGCCGGTGTCGGCGTCCTCGGTGCCGCCGCTCTCGCCCTCTCGGCCGTCCCCAGCAGCGCCGAGACCATCACCGCCGGTGCCCCGGCCCAGGCGCCGCAGGTGGCCGCCCAGCCGGTCAAGGTCGTCAAGGGCACGCTCACCAGCCAGCTCGCCACGGACACCGTCAAGCTCGACGCGTTCGCCGCCAAGCAGAAGGCCGCGGTCGACGCCGCCGCCAAGGCGAAGGCCGAGACCGCTGCGAAGCAGAAGGCCGCCGCCGAGGCCGTCAAGAAGGCCGCCCAGGAGCGCGTCGCCAAGGAGGCCGCGAGCCGTTCCGCGCAGCGCCCCCAGATGCAGCTTGTCGCCGCGAAGACCTACGCGAACAACCTCGACGGCTGGATCCGCCAGGCCCTGGACATCATGAAGTCCAAGGGCATCCCGGGCAGCTACAACGGCCTGCACAAGAACATCATGCGTGAGTCCTCCGGCAACCCCATGGCCATCAACAACTGGGACGTCAACGCGATCAACGGCATCCCGTCGAAGGGCCTGCTGCAGGTCATCCCGCCGACCTTCAACGCGTACCACGTCGCCGGCACCTCGTGGAACATCTACAACCCGGTCGCCAACATCACCGCCGCCGCCAACTACGCGGCCGACAAGTACGGCTCGATCGACAACGTCAACAGCGCGTACTGAGGCAGCGCGGACCTCTGACGACGCTACGCCGAAGGGCGGCACCCCATGCGGGGTGCCGCCCTTCGCGTCGTACGGGCTCGGTTACTTCCGCATGACCTCCGGCTCGTGCCGGCGCAGGAAGCGGGCGACGAAGAAGCCGCAGACCACACCGAGAACGATCAGCGCGAACATGTCCAGACCCCAGGCCGAGGCCTCGTGGTTCCACAGCGGGTCCGTGCTGCTCGGGTCGTCGGTGTTCGGCGCGATGTTGTTGAAGTCCAGCGTGGCGCCCGCGGCGGCCACCGCCCAGCGCGACGGCATCAGGTACGAGAACTCGTTGACGCCGAGGGTGCCGTGCAGGGTGAAGAGGCAGCCGGTGAAGACGACCTGGATGATCGCGAACATCACCAGCAGCGGCATGGTCTTCTCGGCGGTCTTCACCAGCGAGGAGATCACCAGGCCGAACATCATCGAGGTGAAGCCGAGCGCCATGATCGGCAGGCACAGCTCCAACAGGGTCGACTTGCCGAGGACGAGCCCCTCGTCCGGGATCTCGCGGCTGGAGAAGCCGATCACGCCGACCATCAGACCCTGGAGCACGGTCACCGCGCCCAGGACGACCACCTTCGACATCAGGTAGGCCGACCGGGACAGGCCGGTCGCGCGCTCCCGCTCGTAGATGACCCGTTCCTTGATCAGCTCACGCACCGAGTTGGCCGCACCGGCGAAGCACGCGCCGACCGCGAGGATCAGCAGCACCGTGGTGGCCGTGCCGTTCGGGACGTGCGCGCCGGTGCGCGGGTTGACCGCCTCGTTGACCAGCAGGCCCCGGTTGTGGTCGATCAGCAGGCTGACCGCGCCGAGCACCGCCGGCAGGATCACCGTCAGCGCCAGGAATCCCTTGTCGGAGACGATGACCGCCACGTACCGCCGGATCAGGGTCATCAGCTGCGAACCCCAGCCCTGCGGCTTGGGCGGCTTCATCGCCTGCGGCGGAGGCATGTGTACGGACTGCGGGGCCACGGCGTCGATGTCCGCGGCGTACATCTGGTAGTGCTGCGAGCCCTTCCAGCGGCCCGCCCAGTCGTAGTCGCGGTAGTTCTCGAAGGCGGAGAAGACATCGGCCCAGGTGTCGTAGCCGAAGAAGTTCAGCGCCTCCTCCGGCGGACCGAAGTAGGCCACCGAACCGCCGGGCGCCATCACCAGGAGCTTGTCGCAGATCGCCAGCTCCGCCACGGAGTGGGTGACCACGAGGACCGTGCGGCCGTCGTCGGCCAGGCCCCGCAGCAGCTGCATGACGTCGCGGTCCATGCCCGGGTCGAGGCCCGAGGTCGGCTCGTCCAGGAAGATCAGCGACGGCTTGGTGAGCAGCTCCAGGGCCACCGAGACACGCTTGCGCTGGCCACCGGAGAGGGACGTGACCTTCTTGTCCTTGTGGATGTCGAGCTTCAGCTCGCGCAGCACCTCGTCGATGCGGGCGTCGCGCTCCTGGGCCGTGGTGTCGGCGGGGAAGCGCAGCTTGGCCGCGTACTTGAGGGCCTTCTTGACGGTCAGCTCCTTGTGCAGGATGTCGTCCTGCGGGACCAGACCGATGCGCTGGCGCAGCTCGGCGAACTGCTTGTAGAGGTTGCGGTTGTCGTACAGCACCTCACCCTGGTTGGCGGGCCGGTAGCCGGTCAGCGCCTTGAGCAGGGTCGACTTGCCGGAACCGGACGGGCCGATGACCGCGATCAGCGACTTCTCCGGGACGCCGAAGGAGACGTCCTTCAGGATCTGCTTGCCGCCGTCGACCGTGACGGTCAGGTGGCGCGCGGAGAAGGAGACCTCACCGGTGTCGACGAACTCCTCGAGGCGGTCGCCGACGATGCGGAAGGTCGAGTGGCCGACACCGACGATGTCGTTCGGGCCGAGCTGTACCGAGCCGCCCTTGGCTATCGGCTGGCCGTTGACGTAGGTGCCGTTGTGCGAGCCCAGGTCACGGATCTCGAAGCGGCCGCCGGGCATCGAGTGGAACTCGGCGTGGTGGCGGGAGACCTGCAGGTCGGAGACGACCAGCTCGTTCTCCAGTGCACGACCGATGCGCATCACGTTGCCGATGGCGAACTGGTGGAACGTCGTGGGGCTGCGGTCGCCGTGGACCGGCGGCACCCCCGCGCCGCCACCGGGCACCTTCTGTGCGTACTGCTCGGGCGGTGCGCCCTGCTGCTGCGGGATCGGCGCGGCCTGCTGCGGCTGCTGCCAGCCGGCCTGTGCGGCCTGCTGCTGCGGCTGCTGCTCCGGGGCCTGCTGCGCCCAGCCGGCCCCCGCCCCCTGGGCGGCGTACGGCGCGGCCTGCTGCTGAGGCTGAGCTGCCGCGGCGGCGCCGGACAGGTTCAGGCACGGTCCGTCGGTCGCGTTGCCCAGGTGCACCGCCGAACCCGGGCCGATCTCCGTCTGGCCGATCCGCCGGCCCTGCACGAAGGTGCCGTTGGTGCTGCCGTGGTCCTCGATGACCCAACTGCGGCCGTTGAAGCTGACCGTGGCGTGACGCCAGGAGACCCTGGCGTCGTCGAAGACGATGTCACCCTGCGGATCGCGTCCGAGGGTGTAGGACCTGGACTGATCGAGCGTCCAGGTCTGTCCGTTTGTTTCCAGTACGAGTTCCGGCACTCCATGCCCCACTGAGTTGTCCCCCGAGTTACCCCCATCACAGGGAGTCTAGGGATGTCGAACATCGTGGGGAACTATTTCAGGCGGGGCCCCATGACCGAAAGTCGGGCCTTGTGGAGGGCGCCCGTACGCGCTTCAACTCGCCCCGTTGACGGGGTTGAAACCGGGCCGGAGAGTGGTAATCCCCCGCGAGGGGGACACGCGCGGCTCCGGTGCCGCGCCGCGGATCGGGGGGTCTGCCATGAGCGCTGCCACGAGCGTCGAGACCGCACGGCACGGCACCTCGCTGCCGTGGACGGACATCCTGCTGTCCGCGATCGCCACCGTCAGCTGGGCGTTGATAGGGATGGCGGGCACGGCCGCGCTCGGACTGCATCTGCTGCAGGCGGACGCGGCGGGCTCACTGGGCCCTATGACGGCGGCAGTTGTGGCGCTCGGGGCGGGTGGTTCGGTCTCGCCGTCGGGCGATGTGTCCGCTTTCGGGCTGAAGGGTGCCGAGGCCCACACGGCCGTCGAGATCACGCCACTGGGGGTGAGCCTGGTCGGCGCCCTGCTGCTGTCGTGGTTCTTCCTACGGTCCCTGCGCACGGCCGGAGTTGTGATCGCGCCGTCCGAACTCCTCGCGCGCGCCGGCGCGGTGGTCGCCCTCTTCGTGGCCACGCTGGGCGGGCTGGCGTGGGCCGGGCACGACGTCATCACGATCGACGGCGGCTCGCTCGGTCTGGACAGGCTGCCCGGCGGGGGCGGGAAGGGGGGCGGCCTGCGCATCCCCGGTCTGGGGGACGTCGGCGGGCTGCTGCCCGACCGGATCGGCGATCTGATCCACGCGAAGGCCGCCGTCGGTTTCACCGTGGACACCGCGCCCACCCTTCTCGGCGGCCTCTGCTGGTCCGCCGGAGTCCTGCTGATCGCCCTGCTCGCCTCCCGGCGCACTCCCCTGCCGCCCGGCTGGGACGCCGTGCACCGGGTCGTGCGGCCGGGCGTGTCGGCGCTCGTCACCGTGCTGCTGACGGCCGTGGCCGCCGGGCTCGCGGCGGCGTTGTACGCGGCGATCGGCGACGACCATCCGCGCCGGATCGCGGGCGCGGCCCTGCTGGGCGCCCCGAACGGGGTGTGGCTGGGCGTCCCGGTCGGCCTGTTCGTCCCGTGGGACGGCAAGGCCACCGGCGCACTGCGCACCGTGCTGCCCCACCCTCTCGACCAGCTTCTGAGCGCGCACTCCGACCAGCCCGTCACGGTGGGCCGGCTGGCCGGGCTGGACGGGCGGGTGTGGCTGCTCGTGGTCGCGACGGCGCTGATGATGCTGCTGGCCGGGGTGCTGACGGCGGTACGGACGCCGCTGCCCCGACCGGTCGGTGCGGCGGGGTTCGCCGGCCGCTGCGCCCTGCGGCTCGGCACCGCGACCGCGCTCGCCCTGCCCCTCCTCGCCCGGCTGGCCGATGTCTCGGTGGACGCCTCGCTGTCCGTGCTGGGCTTCGACGCCTTCGGCGCGGGCATCGAGCTGCACGGCCACCTGGGCATGGCGCTGCTCCTGGGCGCTGTGTGGGGTGCGGGGGCCGGGGCGGCCGGCGCACTGCTCGCCCTGGTGGCGGGGGCCGCGGGGGCTCGGGCGGTGGGGCCGGGGCGGGGTGCGGTGCCCAGTGGGGCGCGGGTCGGGGATCCGGGGTACGGCGGTGCGTCCGGGCGCGCTGCGTTCGACCGTGGCGACGGGGCCGGACCGTACGCGCCGGGCAGGCCGTACCGGCCCCCGAACCCGGACACGAACCCCTATCTCCAGGTGCCGGAGCGGTTCCGGAAGGAGCCCGGGGACGGGCGGCCCCGGTCGAGCGGGGACGACGTGTACGGCGCCCCGACCGTGGTCCGGCCCCTGGGCCCGCTTCCTCCCGCGCCCCGGGGCCGTCCCGGCTCGCGCCCGCGCGATCGCGCGCCGGGTCCTGAGGACGAGGGGCCACCGCCCCCTGGGCCGCTGCCGCCGCCTCCGCCGGGCAGACCCAGGAGGTGAGCCCGCGGCCGCCCCGTGCAGCGGACGCCTCCGCGTTGCCCGTGACGAGCGCGGGCGTGTCACAGTCGTGGTAGAGCCCGGGCCGTGGGCCGGTGGCGCAGCGGGCGCGCCGTCGTCCGGCGGCAAGATCCTCTACATCGGCCCGACACCCATTGTTCCGTGTCCGTCAGGCGGACCTCACGGGCAGAAGGCACTGGGTGCCGGATACGGTGGTGACACCATGAGCGCTTCGCAGACCTCCGAGGTCCCCACTCTCCTCGTCAAGATCTTCGGCAAGGACAGGCCGGGCATCACGGCCGGCCTCTTCGACACCCTTGCCGCCTACCTCGTCGACGTGGTCGACATCGAGCAGGTCGTCACCCGGGGCCGCTTGGTGCTGTGCGTGCTGGTCACCCAGCCGCCGGCGAGCCTGGAAGGCGATCTGAGGGCCACCGTGCACAGCTGGGCCGAGTCGATGAAGATGCAGGCGGAGATCATCTCGGGGCACGGCGACAACCGTCCCCGTGGTCACGGGCGCTCCCTGGTGACGGTCCTCGGTCACCCCCTCACCGCCGAGTCGACGGCCGCCATCGCCGCCCGGATCGCCAAGGCCGGCGGCAACATCGACCGTATCTTCCGCCTCGCCAAGTACCCGGTGACCGCGGTGGAGTTCGCCGTCTCCGGTGTGGAGACCGAGCCGCTGCGCACGGCCCTGGCGTCCGACGCGGCGGCACTGGGTGTCGACATCGCCGTCGTCTCGGCGGGCCTGCACCGGCGCGCCCAGCGGCTGGTGGTCATGGACGTGGACTCCACCCTCATCCAGGACGAGGTCATCGAGCTGTTCGCCGCGCACGCCGGCTGCGAGGACCAGGTCGCCGAGGTGACGGCCGCCGCGATGCGCGGGGAGCTGGACTTCGAGCAGTCGCTGCACGCGCGCGTCGCCCTGCTGAAGGGGCTGGACGCCTCGGTGGTGGAGAAGGTGCGCAACGAGGTACGGCTGACGCCGGGCGCGCGCACGCTCATCCGCACCCTGAAGCGCCTCGGCTACCAAGTCGGGGTCGTCTCCGGTGGGTTCACCCAGGTCACGGACGATCTGAAGGAGCGGCTGGGGCTGGACTTCGCGCAGGCCAACACGCTGGAGATCGTCGACGGCAAGCTGACCGGCCGGGTCACCGGCGAGATCGTGGACCGCGCGGGCAAGGCGCGGCTGCTGCGCCGGTTCGCCGCTGAGGCCGGGGTGCCGCTGTCGCAGACGGTGGCGATCGGTGACGGTGCCAACGACCTGGACATGCTGAACGCGGCCGGTCTCGGGGTCGCCTTCAACGCCAAGCCGGTGGTCCGCGAGGCCGCGCACACGGCGGTGAACTTCCCCTTCCTCGACACGGTCCTCTATCTGCTGGGCGTCACCCGCGAAGAGGTCGAGGCGGCCGACACCCACGACGAGGAGTGAGCCGCACCGGGCGGATCGAACACCGGATGTGAGGAGGGCCCGGCACCGCCACGGTGCCGGGCCCTCCTGCCGTGGGTGCCGTCACTCGGTGGGTGCCCAGTAGTCCGTCAGCGTGGCAGCGGCCGGCTCCAGGCCCTTCCAGGCGCCGTCGTAGGCGAGCAGTGCGAAGCCCGCGGCGGGGAAGCCGCGGCGGTTCATCCGCTCTCGGGCATCGCCCTCGGAGTCGCCCGCGAGGATGTCGGCCAAGCCGTGCACGCCCGGGTTGTGACCGATCAGGATCACGTTCTGCACGTCGTCCGGGATCTCGTTGAGCACGGCGATCAGCTCGCCGGGCGAGGCCTCGTAGACCCGCTCCTCGTAGTGGGTTTTCGGCCGGTGCGCGAGTTCGTGGACGGCGAGCTTCCAGGTCTCACGGGTCCGGACCGCGGTGGAGCACAGGGCCAGGTCGAAGGTGATGCCGGTGTCGGCCAGCCTGCGCCCGGCGACTGCGGCGTCCATGCGGCCCCGCTCGGCGAGCGGGCGGTCGTGGTCGGACACCTGGGGCCAGTCGGCTTTCGCATGCCGGAAGAGGACGATCCTGCGGGGTTCTGCGACGCTCATGGCACCCAGCTTCGCATGAAACAGGCCATGTGGCGCAGGGAGTTGACATGCGGATTCACCCGGTACGGAGGCTCCGCGTCAGTGGGCGAGGAGCTGCTGCACGCGCGCGAGGAGCTGCGTGATCGCCGGATCACCGGTCGCGGCGTGGGCGTCCGACGGGTTCAGTATCAGCGTCAGCAGCGCGACGAAGGCGAGCGCGGGCAGGGCCAGGGCCCACCAGGGCAGCCGGATGTCGACGCCGCCCGTGGTCGCCGGGTGGGGCCGGGTGTGCGTGCGGGCCGACATGGTCGCCTCCGTGGGTCCTCGAGCGCTCCTGGCCGCCTGGTGCGGTCACATCTCGAAGCTACGGAGTCCGGGGCCCTCAACCCATCCGGTGACCCACCCACTTGACCCTGACACTGGCCCCCTAGGGGATGGTGGGGTCAGCCCCACCATCGGGGCGCGTCGCGGGTCGGGCGGGGTGCCGGATCAGGGTGAGGCTATCGTCGCGATGACGGCGATGATCGCGAAGATGGCGAAGAACGCGCCGAAGATGATCAGCATCTTCTTCTGGCCGTTCTGCGGGTTCGGGTCGAGCACTGGCATGCCGCCAGTCTCGCACCCGGTGTGTGCATCCCGTGCGCCGGGGTCGTCAGCGCGCCGCCGCCTCGTCCTCCACGATGCGGTCGCGGCCTGCCAGGAAGCCCACCGCCATCTGGGGGAGCATCAGTGCCGCCATGAGGGCGATCGGCACCCCCCAGCCGCCGCTCTGCTGGTAGAGCACGCCGACCAGCAGCGGGCCGGGGATGGAGATCAGGTATCCGGTGCTCTGGGCGAACGCGGACAGCTGGACCACGCCCGGGCCGGTCCTGGCCCGCATGCCGACCATGGTCAGCGCCAGCGGGAAGGCACAGTTGGAGATGCCGAGGAGCACGGCCCAGGCCCAGGCGCCGGCGGCCGGCGCGAAGTACAGGCCGGCGTACCCGACGAGGCCGCAGACGCCCAGGAACAGCACGATCGGCCCCTGGTGGGGCAGCCGGGTGGCCACCCGCGGGATGACGAAGGCCAGGGGCACGCCCATCACCATGGTGACGGCGAGGAGCAGTCCCGCCGTGCCCGCGGGGACGCCGGAGTCGCGGAAGATCTGGGCCATCCAGCCCATCGTGATGTAGGCGGCGGTGGCCTGGAGCCCGAAGAAGACGGCGAGCGCCCAGGCGGTTCGGCTGCGGGTGATGCGCAGCGGGGCCTGCTGGTCCTGCGCCGCGCGCACCGGCTCGTGGGCGCGGCCGGTGGCGGTCTCGGCGCCCCGCTGCCGCACCAGCGGCAGCCAGGGCAGTACGGCGGCGGCCGCGAGCGCCGCCCACACGGCGAGTCCGGACTGCCAGCTGCCGCCGAGGGCGCCGGTCAGGGGCACGGTCACCGCGGCGGCGACGGAGGTGCCGAGGGCGAGGGCCATGGAGTACAGGCCGGTCATGGAGCCGACCCGGTCGGGGAACCAGCGCTTGACGATGACCGGCATCAGCACGTTGCTGACGGCGATGCCCATGAGGGTGAGTGCGCTGGCGGCCAGGAAACCGGCCGTGCCGCCGGCGTACGGCCGTATCAGCAGGCCCGCGGTGATGGCGGCCATACCCGCGCACACCACGGCGGCCGGTCCGAAGCGGCGGGCCAGCCGGGGTGCGGTGACGCCGAAGGCGGCGAAGCAGAGCGGGGGCACGGAGGTGAGCAGCCCGGCCACGCTGCCGCTCATGCCGAGGCCGTCGCGGACCTCCTCCAGGAGCGCGCCGAGGCTCGTGATGGCCGGCCGGAGGTTCAGTGCGGACAGCACGATGCCGACGACGACCAGCCGTGTCGCCCACGCGCGCGTGGGGGGCGTGCGACGGGTGGCCGCCGCGGTGGTCGTGCCGCGTTCGGCCGACGACGGTTGCGCACGGGTTGCCGTGGTCGGGGTCTGCGCGGTCGGGTTGTCCGCGGTCCGGGTTTCCTCACTAGCCATGTCCCCCATCATAGAATCATGGGATGATTGGTTGTCCATCCCCGGGACGCTGTCGCCCGGGCCTCGCGTGCGAAGGTGTGCCATGCCCCTGAGCCACCCGCGTCGTTCGGCGCTGTCCGAGCAGGTCATCGCCGAGCTGCGCAACCAGATCGCGTCCGGCGAGTGGCCGGTCGGCTCGCGCATCCCGACCGAGCCCGAGCTGGTCGAGCTGCTCGGCGTCGCCCGCAACACCGTCCGCGAGGCCGTCCGCGCGCTCGCGCACAACGGCCTGCTGGACATCCGGCAGGGTTCGGGCACCTACGTCGCGGCGACCAGTGAGCTGGCCGGCGTGATGCACCGCCGGTTCGCGGACGCCGAGCCCCGGCACATCGCCGAGCTGCGTTCCACGCTGGAGTCGGCGGCGGCCAAGCTGGCGGCCGAACGGCGCACCGAGAAGGACCTCAAGCAGCTGGACGCGCTCCTGGCCCGGCGCGAGGAGGCCTGGGAGACCGGCGAGGCCGAGGCGTTCGTGACCGCCGACGCCACCTTCCACCTGGCCGTGGTGGCCGCCTCCCACAACGACGTCATGACGGCCATGTACGCCGACCTGGGAGAGGTGCTGCGGGACTGGCTGCGCGCGGACGTGGGCGCCGAGCTGACGCCCGAGACGTACATGGACCACACCCGGCTGGTGGACGCGATCCGCACGGGCGACGCGGAGGCCGCCGCCGCCGAGGCCGCGAGTTATCCGTTCCTGTGCCGTCCGGGCAGGTTCAGCGCGCCTTCTGGTGGCTGATCCACACCGAACCGACTTCCTTCCAGCACCGGCCGGTCAGCCGCACGGTCATGGCGGCCGCGGTGTCCACCGGGGCGCTGTCGGTGTCGATGTCCCACCAGCGGGCGCATTCGATGTGCAGCCGCACCCGGTCGGTGTCGACGTAGGGGTTGTGGCAGTACGCCACCACGTGCGAGCCGGTGACGGCCGTACGGCACGCGGCGCCGAACAGGTTCGGCGCGGGCGGCTCGCCGTGGGCCGCGCGCGCGTGGGGCAGCGCGTCGTACGGCAGGGAGAGCACGAGGGCTACGGCCACCGTCAGCGGGGCCAGGCTGCGGGACAGGCGCACAAGGGGACCTCCTCGGCCGGGCTGCGGAGGATGCGCGGGGTGAACCCGTGATCCAGAGTGCGCCATCGGCCCCGGGTCCCGCCCGGCCGGGTACGCCGAACGAGTGACGCCCCGCCCCCGCGGACCGCGGAGAACGGGGCGTCGACGTCAGGCGGGGGTCACGCGCCGATGGCGTGCAGACCGCCGTCCACGTGGACGATCTCGCCAGTGGTCTTCGGGAACCAGTCGCTCAGCAGCGCGACGACGCCCTTGCCGGCCGGCTCCGGGTCCTTGAGGTCCCACTCCAGCGGGGAGCGGCTGTCCCACACGGAGGCCAGCTCGCCGAAGCCCGGGATGGACTTGGCAGCCATGGAGCCGATCGGGCCCGCCGAGACGAGGTTGCAGCGGATGTTCTGCTTGCCCAGGTCGCGCGCCATGTAGCGGCTGGTGGCCTCCAGGGCGGCCTTGGCCGGGCCCATCCAGTCGTACTGCGGCCAGGCGAAGGAGGCGTCGAAGGTGAGGCCGACGACCGAGCCGCCGTTCTGCATCAGCGGCAGGCAGGCCATGGTCAGCGACTTCAGGGAGAACGCCGAGACGTGCATGGCGGTGGAGACCGACTCGAACGGCGTGTTGAGGAAGTTGCCGCCGAGCGCGTCCTGCGGGGCGAAGCCGATGGAGTGGACGATGCCGTCGAGGCCGCCCAGCTCCTCGCCGACCAGGTCGGCCAGGCGGGCGAGGTGCTCGTCGTTGGTGACGTCCAGCTCGATGACCTTGGCCGGCTTCGGCAGCTTCTTGGCGATGCGCTCGGTCAGCGTGGGCCGCGGGAAGGCGGTCAGGATGATCTCGGCGCCCTGCTCCTGGGCGAGCTTGGCGACGTGGAAGGCGATGGAGGACTCCATCAGCACACCCGTGATCAGGATGCGCTTGCCCTCGAGGATTCCGCTCATGGTGATCAGTGACCCATTCCCAGTCCGCCGTCAACCGGGATGACGGCTCCAGTGATGTACGAAGCGTCGTCCGAGGCGAGGAACCGCACCGTCGCGGCGATCTCCTCCGGCTGCGCGTAACGGCCGAGCGGCACCTGCGTCACGATGCTCTCGCGCTGCTGCTCGGTGAGCGCCTTGGTCATGTCGGTGTGGACGAAGCCGGGCGCGACGACGTTGAAGGTGATGTTGCGCGACCCCAGCTCACGGGCGAGGGAACGCGCGAAGCCGACCATGGCGGCCTTGGAGGCGGCGTAGTTCGCCTGCCCCGCCTGGCCGAGCAGACCGACCACGGAGGAGATCAGTATGACGCGGCCCTTCTTGGCGCGCAGCATGCCGCGGTTGGCCCGCTTGACGACGCGGAAGGTGCCCGTGAGGTTGGTGTCGATGACCGAGGTGAAGTCCTCCTCGGACATGCGCATCAGGAGCTGGTCCTTGGTGACGCCGGCGTTGGCGACGAGGACCTCGACCGGGCCGTGCTGCTCCTCGATCTCCTTGTAGGCCTGCTCCACCTGCTCGGCGTCGGTGATGTCGCACTTGACGGCCAGGAAGCCGGCCGGCGGCTCACCCGAGCGGTACGTGATAGCGACCTTGTCGCCGGCGTCGGCGAAAGCGCGGGCGATGGCGAGGCCGATGCCCCGGTTGCCTCCGGTGACGAGAACCGAGCGGCTCAACGGATCACCCTTTCGTTTGCGGTCTGATGCGGTCGGACAGCCCGCCCGAACAGCTGGATGGCAGGCGGCTTCATCCGAAACCTATCGGTCGCCCCGCCCCCGCGGGGAAGCGGGCACCGACAGTGGCTCGAGTGCGACGCTGTCGGGTCCCTACAGAATGCCTCCGCCCCGGACCGAAACATGTGGTCCGCCGGGCCGCTCCCGCGACATGATCGGAACCGACAGGCCACGACAGCAGGGAGACCTCCGTGCCTCATTCCATCGACGAAGCCTTCACGGCGCTTCCGCTAAGGGCTCTGGCCGACGCCGCGCTGGCACGCGCGCGTGCGCTGGGGGCCGAGCATGCGGACTTCCGGTTCGAGCGGGTGCGCAGCGCGTCCTGGCGGCTCAGGGACGCCAAGCCCGCGGGATCGTCGGACACCACCGACCTCGGATACGCGGTCCGGGTCGTGCACGGCGGTACGTGGGGCTTCGCCTCCGGGGTGGACCTGACCCTGGACGCGGCCGCCAAGGTCGCCTCGCAGGCGGTGGCGATGGCGAAGCTCTCCGCGCAGGTGATCAAGGCCGCCGGGTCGGACGAGCGGGTGGAGCTGGCCGCCGAGCCGGTCCATGCCGAGAAGACGTGGATCTCCTCGTACGAGATCGATCCCTTCTCCGTGCCCGCCGAGGAGAAGGCGGCGCTGCTGGCGGAGTGGAGCGGCCGGCTGCTGGCGGCCCGCGGCGTGAACCACGTGGACGCCTCGCTGCTCACCGTGCACGAGAACAAGTTCTATGCCGACACCGCGGGCACCGTGACCACCCAGCAGCGGGTGCGGCTGCATCCGCAGCTGACGGCCGTCTCGGTCGACGAGTCGAGCGGTGAGTTCGACTCGATGCGGACGATCGCGCCGCCCGTCGGGCGCGGCTGGGAGTACCTGACCGGGACCGGCTGGGACTGGGACGCCGAGCTGGAGCAGATCCCCGAGCTGCTCGCCGAGAAGATGCGGGCCCCCAGTGTGGAGTCGGGCCTGTACGACCTCGTGGTCGACCCGTCCAACCTGTGGCTGACCATCCACGAGTCCATCGGGCACGCCACCGAGCTGGACCGCGCGCTCGGCTACGAGGCCGCCTACGCCGGCACCTCCTTCGCCACCTTCGACCAGCTCGGCAAGCTGAGGTACGGCTCCGAGCTGATGAACGTCACCGGTGACCGCAACGCCGAGCACGGCCTCGCGACCGTCGGGTACGACGACGAGGGCGTCGAGGCGCAGTCCTGGGACCTGGTGAAGGACGGCACGCTCGTCGGCTACCAGCTGGACCGCAGGATCGCGAAGCTGACCGGTTTCGAGCGGTCCAACGGCTGTGCGTTCGCCGACTCCCCCGGGCATGTGCCGGTACAGCGCATGGCCAACGTGTCCCTGCGGCCGGATCCTGCCGGGCTGTCCACCGAGGACCTGATCGGCGGCGTCGACCGGGGCATCTACGTCGTCGGCGACCGGTCCTGGTCGATCGACATGCAGCGGTACAACTTCCAGTTCACGGGGCAGCGCTTCTTCAGGATCGAGAACGGGCGGATCACCGGGCAGCTGAAGGACGTCGCCTACCAGGCCACGACCACCGACTTCTGGGGGTCCATGACGGCCGTGGGCGGCCCGCAGACCTACGTCCTGGGCGGCGCCTTCAACTGCGGCAAGGCCCAGCCGGGCCAGGTCGCCGCCGTGTCCCACGGGTGCCCCTCCGCCCTCTTCAAGGGCGTCAACATTCTGAACACCACGCAGGAGGCCGGTCGATGAGCGCCCGTACCAGCAAGCCGCACGAGGTCGTCGAGCAGGCTCTCGCGCTGTCCCGGGCCGACGGCTGCGTCGTCATCGCCGACGAGGAGTCGACCGCCAACCTGCGCTGGGCAGGCAACGCGCTCACCACCAACGGGGTGACCCGCGGCCGTACCCTCACGGTGATCGCTTCCGTGGACGGCAAGGAGGGCACGGCCTCCGGTGTCGTGTCGCGGTCGGCGGTGACCGCCGAGGAGCTGGAGCCGCTGGTGCGGGCCGCCGAGGCGGCGGCGCGCGGGGCCGGGCCCGCCGAGGACGCCCAGCCGCTGATCAGCGGCGTCCAGGAGTCCCCGGACTTCTCGGACGCGCCCGCCGAGACCTCCTCGGCCGTCTTCGCGGAGTTCGCGCCGGCGCTCGGCGAGGCCTTCGCACGCGCGCGGGCCGGCGGCCGCGAGCTGTACGGCTTCGCCAACCACGAGATGGTGTCGACGTACCTGGGCACCTCCACCGGACTGCGGCTGCGGCACGACCAGCCGAACGGCACGCTGGAGCTGAACGCCAAGTCCCCGGACCGGGCCCGCTCGGCGTGGGCGGGCCGCTCCACGCGGGACTTCAAGGACGTCGACCCGGGCGCCCTGGACGCCGAGCTGGCCGTACGCCTCGGCTGGGCCGAGCGGCGGGTGGAGCTGCCCGCGGGCCGGTACGAGACGCTGCTGCCGCCGACCGCGGTCGCGGACCTGCTGATCTACCAGCTCTGGTCGGCCTCGGGCCGGGACGCGGCCGAGGGCCGGACGGTGTTCTCGAAGCCGGGCGGCGGCACCCGTGTCGACGAGAAGCTGAGCGAGCTGCCGCTGAGCCTGCGCAGCGACCCGAACGAGCCGGGCCTGGAGTGCGCGCCCTTCGTGGTCGCCCACTCCTCCGGCGGCGACCAGTCCGTGTTCGACAACGGGCTGCCGGTGCACCCCACCGAGTGGATCGGCGGGGGCGTGCTCAAGCACCTGATCACCACCCGGCACAGCGCGGGCCTGACCGGGCTGCCGGTCGCCCCGGCGATCGGGAACCTGATCCTGGACGGCGGGCAGGACCGCTCCCCGGACGAGATGGTCGCGGCCACCGAGCGCGGGTTGCTGCTGACCTGCCTGTGGTACATCCGCGAGGTCGACCCGGCGACGCTGCTGCTCACCGGCCTGACCCGGGACGGCGTCTACCTCGTGGAGAACGGCGAGGTGACCGGGCAGGTGAACAACTTCCGGTTCAACGAGTCGCCGGTGGACCTGCTCGGCCGGGCCACGGAGGCGGGGCGTACGGAGAAGACGCTGCCGCGGGAGTGGGGCGACTACTTCACCCGGGCCGCGATGCCTGCGCTGCGGATCCCCGATTTCAACATGAGCTCTGTCAGCCAGGGCGTATAACCTCGTAGTCGGCTGTCACCCGACCGCCCCTGGATCACCGAGGAGACACGAGAACCGTGACGGACATCGTCGACGAGCTGAAGTGGCGTGGGCTGTTCGCCCTGTCCACCGACGAGGACGCTTTGCGCAAGGCGCTCGCGGACGGTCCCGTCACGTTCTATTGCGGTTTCGACCCGACGGCGCCGTCGCTGCACGTGGGGCATCTGGTGCAGGTGCTCACCGTGCGCCGGCTCCAGCAGGCCGGGCACCGGCCGCTGGCGCTGGTCGGCGGCGCGACGGGCCTGATCGGTGACCCGCGCCCCACCGCGGAGCGCACGCTGAACGACCCGGAGACGGTGGCCGGCTGGGTGGGCAAGCTGCGCGCCCAGATCGAGCCGTTCCTGTCCTTCGAGGGCGAGAACGCGGCGGTCATGGTGAACAACCTCGACTGGACCGCGAACCTCTCCGCGATCGAGTTCCTGCGGGACATCGGCAAGCACTTCCGCGTCAACAAGATGCTGACGAAGGACTCGGTGGCCCGCCGTCTGGGGTCCGACCAGGGCATCAGCTACACCGAGTTCAGCTACCAGATCCTGCAGGGCATGGACTTCCTGCAGCTGTACCGGCGGTACGGCTGCACGCTCCAGCAGGGCGGCAGCGACCAGTGGGGCAACCTCACGGCCGGTCTCGACCTGATCCACCGGCTGGAGCCGGAGGCCGAGGCGCACGCGCTGGCCACCCCGCTGATGACCAAGGCGGACGGCACCAAGTTCGGCAAGACCGAGGGCGGCGCCGTCTGGCTCGACCCGGAGATGACGACGCCGTACGCGTTCTACCAGTTCTGGCTGAACGTGGACGACCGTGACATCTCGAAGTACATGCGGATCCTGTCCTTCAAGTCCCGCGCGGAGCTGGAGGAGCTGGAGCAGCAGACCGAGGAGCGTCCGCAGGCGCGTGCCGCGCAGCGCGCGCTCGCCGAGGAGCTGACGACGCTGGTGCACGGCGCCGACCAGACGGCCGCCGTGATCGCCGCGTCCAAGGCCCTGTTCGGCCAGGGCGAGCTGGCGGAGCTGGACGAGCGGACGCTGGCGGCGGCGCTGTCCGAGGTGCCGCACGTCCAGGTCTCCGAGCTGGGCCAGGTGGTCGACCTGTTCGCCGAGGTCGGCCTGGTGGCCAGCAAGTCCGCCGCTCGGCGGACCGTGAAGGAGGGCGGGGCCTACGTGAACAACGCGAAGGTCACCGCGGAGGATGCCGTGGCCGCCAAGGAGGACCTGCTGCACGGGCGGTGGCTGGTGCTGCGGCGGGGCAAGAAGAACCTCGCCGCGGTGGAGGTCACCGGCGCCTAGGACGGACCGGAGGGCGGCTCCTCGGAGAGGGGCCGCCCTTCGCTGTGCCCGCCGTCAGACGGTCTGTTGTTTCTTCTTGCCCAGAGTCGCCATGTAGAGCCTGTCCACGGCGAAGACGATGATGATCGCGGCGACGAGCTGGAAGGCATGCCGGCTCCAGTCGATGCCGCGGGTCTGCGCGACGCCGAGCGCGGCGGCGATCGCGTTGCCGGCGATGGCGCCCAGGATGCCGCAGATGGTGGTCAGCCAGAGGGGGCTGTGCTGCTTGCCCGGGATGATCGCCTTCGCGATGAGGCCCAGTACGAATCCCACGATGATCGCCCACAACCAGCCCATGGCTGCCTCCTCGTACAGCTCGACGTGAGCACTACGGTCAGTGTCGGTCGGTGCGCCGTACGGCGCACGTCGGGTTCACCCGTCGGCGGCGGGGCCGAGAGCGTTCGCGCAGGCGGGGAGGCGACCCGGTCTCGTCGGGCGTGCGGCCGCGGCGTAACGTGGAGGTGTCCTGGTCCGGTCCCCCGCCGGGTGTGGACGCAGGTGCGGGCCGGGGAGAGTCTGCGGGCGGATGGTGGAGTGTGATGCGCAAGCAGCACGGTGGCAGCGTCCAGGTGTTCCGGATCACCGGCGCCCGGACCGGGCTGGCCGAGGACGTGCGGGGCCGGCAGCGGCGGTACGTCATCTCGATGGCGATCCGCACCCTCTCCGTGATCCTCGCGGTCTCGCTGTGGAACGTCGAACGGTACGTCGCCGTCGTGGCGCTGGTGCTCGGTGCGCTGCTCCCCTACGTCGCCGTGGTGATCGCGAACGCGGGCCGGGAGCGGCCGCCCAACCTTCCGTCGACCTTCATCACCGCACCGATGCCGCCGATGATCGAGCCGCCGCGTGCGCAGGAGGAGACGGCACGGTCGGAGCCCGATCGGCCCGAAGGGGCGTGACCACGGCGGACGCGCCGGCTGCTGCCGGCGGACGCACGCCAAGCTCAAGAAAAGCTCAGATCAATCGTGTAGTTCCAGTGCCGGGCGACGGGTGACCCGTGACATACTGCGTACGCGCTCCGCATCCCCCGTCGGAGCGACGGACCGACGCCGGGCAGCTCCCCCCGTGGCTGCTCGGCGTCGCCTTGTTTACGGGGGCTCTGTGATACGGAACCAGTGACGAACCTGTGAGTGACGAGACCCCCATCTGCTCCGCCAAGGGCTGCCGTGCCGATGCCGTGTGGGTGCTGGCGTGGAACAACCCGAAGATTCACACGCCGGAGCGACGCAAGACGTGGCTCGCCTGCGAGGAACACCGCGAGCATCTTTCGCAGTTCCTCGGGGTCCGGGGGTTCCTCAAGGACGTGGTGAAGTTCGAGGACTGGGAAGCCCCCGAGGAGTCCTAGCCGCCGATCGCGGACATGGGCCGGTCCGGCTGGACGAAGGTCGGGTCGTCCAGGCCCGCTCCCGCCTTCTTTCCCCACATCGCCAGTCGCCAGATGCGGGCGATCTCCTCGTCGGGGGCGCCGGAGCGCAGGGCCGCTCGCAGATCGGTCTCCTCCGTGGCGAACAGACAGGTGCGTATCTGTCCGTCGGCGGTGAGGCGGGTGCGGTCGCAGGCCGCGCAGAACGGCCGGGTGACCGAGGCGATCACGCCGACCCGCTGGGGGCCGCCGTCCACCAGCCAGCGCTCCGCCGGTGCCGCGCCGCGCTCGTCCGCGCCCTCGGGGGTGAGGTCGAAGCGGGTGCGCAGGGAGGCCAGGATGTCCCCGGCGGTGACCATGCTCTCGCGCTTCCAGCCGTGCTGGGCGTCGAGCGGCATCTGCTCGATGAAGCGCAGCTCGTACTCGTGCTCCAGCGCCCAGGCCAGCAGGCCCGGGGCCTCGTCCTCGTTCAGGCCCGGCATCAGGACCGTGTTGACCTTGACCGGGGTGAGGCCGGCGTCGCGGGCGGCTTCGAGGCCCTCGAGGACGTCCTTGTGCCGGTCGCGGCGGGTGAGGGTCTTGAAGACGTCGGGGCGCAGGGTGTCCAGGGAGACGTTGACCCGGTCCAGGCCCGCCGCCTTCAGGGCGACGGCGGTGCGCCTGAGGCCGATGCCGTTCGTCGTGAGGGACATCTGGGGGCGGGGGGCGAGGTCCGCGACGCGCTCGACGATGCCGACCAGCCCGGGGCGCAGCAGGGGCTCGCCGCCGGTGAAGCGGACCTCCTCGATGCCGAGCAGGCGGACCGCGATGTCGATGAGCCGGACGATCTCGTCGTCCGTGAGCAGATCGGGCTTGGCGAGCCACTGCAGGCCTTCCTCGGGCATGCAGTAGGTGCAGCGCAGATTGCACCGATCGGTGAGCGAGACCCTCAGGTCGGTGGCCACTCGGCCGTAGGTGTCGATGAGCACGTGGGCCCCCTCCCTCGTCCGGAGCACTCATTTTCCGTCACTAGCGAGCCTACGTGAGACGACGGACATCGACAGCGGCCCGATCTTACGAGGTACGAGGCGGCCGCGTCGTAGGACCGTACAGTCCTGGACGACGCGGCCGTCCGTGCGAAGCTCAGTGCGCTCCGGTCCCGGTCAGGGACCTCACCTCCAGCTCCGCGTACTTGCCGGCGTCGGGGGCCTCCTTCGACAGCAGGGTGCCCACGGCGCCCAGCAGGAAGCCGACCGGGATCGAGATGATGCCGGGGTTCTCCAGCGGGAACCAGTGGAAGTCCACGTCGGGGAACATCGAGGTCGGCTTGCCGGACACCACCGGCGAGAACAGCACCAGGCCGACCGCGGTGACCAGGCCGCCGTAGATCGACCACAGGGCTCCCGAGGTGGTGAACCGCTTCCAGAACAGGCTGTAGAGGATGGTCGGCAGGTTGGCGGAGGCGGCGACCGCGAAGGCGAGGGCGACCAGGCCGGCGACGTTCAGGTCGCGGGAGAGGGCGCCCAGGACGATCGAGACGGCGCCGATGCCGACGGTCGCGTAGCGGGCCGCGTTGATCTCCTGCTTCTCGGTGGCCTGCCCCTTCTTGATGACGTTGGCGTAGATGTCGTGGGCGAAGGAGGAGGACGAGGCCAGGGTCAGACCGGCGACGACCGCGAGGATCGTGGCGAAGGCGACCGCGGAGATGGTGGCGAGCAGGATCGCGCCCCAGCTGGAGTCCACTCCCCCGAGGTGGAGGGCGAGCAGGGGTGCGGCGGTGTTGCCCGCCTTGTTGGAGGCGATGATCTCGTCCGGTTTGATCAGCGCGGCGGCGCCGAAGCCGAGGGCGAGGGTCATCAGGTAGAAGGCGCCGATCAGGCCGATCGCCCAGATCACGGACTTGCGGGCGGCCTTCGCCGTCGGGACCGTGTAGAAGCGGATCAGGATGTGCGGCAGGCCCGCGGTGCCGAGGACCAGGGCGATGCCGAGCGAGATGAAGTCCAGCTTGGTGGTGCCGGTGGCCCCGTACTTCAGGCCGGGCTCGAGGAACGCGGAGCCCTTGCCGCTGTTGTCGGCGGCCTTGCCGAGCAGGTCCGAGACGTTGAAGTGGAACTTCAGCAGCACCAGGAAGGTGAGCAGCAGGGCGCCCGCGATCAGCAGCACCGCCTTGACCATCTGGACCCAGGTGGTGCCCTTCATGCCGCCGATGGTGACGTACACGATCATCAGGACGCCGACCAGGGCGACAATGCCGATCTTGCCGCCGTCGCTGGTGATGCCGAGGAGCAGCGAGACCAGGACGCCGGCGCCGGCCATCTGAGCGAGCAGGTAGAAGATCGAGACGACGATCGTGGAGGTGCCGGCGGCGGTACGGACGGGCCGCTGGCGCATCCGGTAGGCCAGGACGTCGCCCATCGTGTAGCGGCCGGAGTTGCGCAGCGGTTCGGCGACCAGGAGCAGGGCGACGAGCCAGGCGACGAGGAAGCCGATGGAGTAGAGGAAGCCGTCGTAGCCGAAGAGGGCGATGGCGCCGGCAATGCCGAGGAACGACGCGGCGGACATGTAGTCGCCCGAGACGGCGAGGCCGTTCTGGAATCCGGTGAACTGACGGCCGCCGGCGTAGAAGTCGGCGGCGTCCTTGGTCTGCCGGCCGGCCCAGACGGTGATGACGAGGGTCGCGGCGACGAACACCGCGAACAGGGTGATGATCAGCGAACGGTGCTCGCTCGCCTCGCCGGCGGCCAGCAGGGTGTGCTGTGCGGGGCTCATGCGCCGCCCTCCATCCGGGACTTGATGGCCTCGGCCTTGGGGTCGAGCTGGGCCGCGGCGTGCCGCGCGTACCACCAGGCGATGAGGAACGTGGTGAGGAACTGGGCGAGGCCCAGGACGAGGGCGACGTTGACGTTGCCGGCCACCTTGGTGCCCATGAAGTCGCCCGCGTAGTTGGAGAGCAGGACGTACAGCAGGTACCAGGTGATGAAGCCGATGGTCAGGGGGAAGGCGAAGGAGCGGTGGGAGCGGCGCAGTTCACCGAACTCCGCGCTCTGCTGCACCTCGGCGAACTCCTCGGTGGAGGGAAGGTGGGCTTGGGGTTTCGCAGGGGGCGGGGTCTCGGTAGCCACGGAGTCTCCTCGCGTCACGGACATGCGCTTTCCGACCTCACAGGGACGTGGATCACATTACAGGCAGTCACCGACAGACTCCCTTGAGTGATCCCGGCGGGGGCACGATCCTGCTGGGCCCTCCGTCCACGGTCACGGCGCCACGCGCGGAGCGGTTCAAGTCCGCCCGACCCTTTCGGAGATCAGTTCCGGGAGATAGCTTCGCCCTGCACCACCCGTCATGTACCTGCCCGAGCACCACCTTGTGTCTCGGGCGGTTTTGTACCCTGATGATGTGGAGATCCCATGGCTCATCTGCGTTCCAGACGCCGGCTCGCGCTCGCCGTCCCGGTCGTTCTGTCGCTGACCGCCTCACTCGGTTTCCTGCCGACGGCGGCCTCGGCGGCGGCCCCCGCGGCCACGGCGGCGCGGGCGGCGGACGGCCCCGGCCTCGCCTACGTGGTCAACACCGGCACGGACCGTCGCACGATCGAGTCGGTGCAGCAGGCCATCACCCGTAACGGTGGCACCATCGTGGAGAGTTACGACCGGATCGGCGTGATCGTCGCCCACTCCGCGAACCCCGACTTCGGCCCGCAGATGCGCGCCGTGCGCGGAGTGCAGTCGGCGGGTGCCACGCGGACCGCTCCGCTGACCGCGGCGGGTACCACGGACGAGGGCGCGGTGCAGGTCCTGTCGAAGGCGGAGGCCGCGAAGCTCGCCGAGGGTGCGGCGGCCGGTCAGGAGCCCCTCGAGGCCGACCAGTGGGATCTGCGGGCGATCGGCGCCGACAAGGCCGCGACGATCGACCCGGGCAGCAGGAACGTGACCGTAGGTGTGATCGACACCGGCGTCGACGACACCCACCCGGACATCGCCCCGAACTTCTCCGCGTCCCAGTCGGCGAACTGTGTGAGCGGCAAGGCGGACACGACGTACGGCTCCTGGCGGCCGGTGGACGCCGACCACTACCACGGCACGCATGTGGCGGGCGAGATAGCCGCGGCCCGCAACGGCATAGGCGTGGCGGGTGTGGCGCCGGGCGTGAAGGTCGCGAGCATCACCGTGGCCCAGCCGGACGCGACCTCGCTGTTCTACCCCGAGAGCGTGGTCTGCGCCTTCGTGTTCGCGGCGGACCACGGCATCGAGATCACCAACAACAGCTACTACGTCGACCCGTGGCTGTACAACTGCATGGACGACCCCGATCAGCGTGCCATCGTCGACGCGGTCAACAGGGCCCAGTTGTACGCACAGCGCAAGGGCACGCTCAACGTGGCGTCGGCGGGCAACTCCAACGACGACCTCGACTCGGACGCGATCACGGACGCCTCCAGCCCCGACGACTCCACCGCCACGAACCGGACGGTCGACCCGCACGAGTGCTTCGACGTGCCGACCCAGCTGCCCGGTGTGGTCACCGTGAGCGCAGTGGGCGTCAAGGGCACCAAGTCGTACTACTCCAGCTACGGCCGGGGTGTCGTCGACGTGGCGGGGCCGGGCGGCGACAAGTACCAGATCCCGGACACGCCGTCGAAGAACGGCCGCATCCTGTCCACGCTGCCGAACAACCAGTACGGCTTCCTGCAGGGCACGTCGATGGCCTCCCCGCACGTGGCCGCCGTGGCCGCGCTGCTGAAGTCGGCGCACCCGCACGCCACCCCCGCCCAGCTGCAGGCCCTCCTGAAGGCCGAGGCGGACAACCCCGGCTGCCCGAGCGACCCGTACGACGGGAACGGCGACGGCGTCGTGGACGCGACCTGCGTCGGCGGCAAGCGCGTCAACGGCTTCTACGGCTTCGGTGTCGTCAACGCGCTGCGCGCGGTCGACTGACGCGCCACCGGTCCTCCACCACTGACGGACAGGTCCCGCCGGAGTCTCTCCTGCGGGACCTGTGCGTGTCAGGCAGGCAATAGTTGATTGAATCAATGCTGCATAGTGCAGTCATGACTGGAATCAAGTACGCCTGGGACGCGGTGGGCGGCGATCCCGCTCTCGGCTCGCGCGTGTCGGACGTCGTACGCCGGGACGTGCTCGAAGCGAGGCTGCCCGTGCGGGAGTTGGCGCGTGCCTGTGTGGGGGCGTGTGCGCTGGCCGCCGCCGAGCTGGGTGCGCGGCGGGCGGGGCTCGCCGAGGTGCCGGAGGTCCGGGTGGACGACGGTGCGGTCGCCGCCGCCTTCCACAGTGAGCGGCTGCTGCAGGTCGACGGGCGGGCGCCGGTCGCCTTCGCACCGTTGTCACGGTTCTGGCGGACGGCCGACGGCTGGGTGCGCACCCACGCCAACTACCCGCACCACCGCGCCCGGTTGCTCGGCGCACTGGGTCTGCCGGCGGAGGCCTCGGCGGACGACGTGGCCGCCCGGCTCGCCGGACTTCCCGCGCTGGAGGTGGAGGAGACGGTGTTCGGCGCCGGCGGTCTCGCCGTGGCGCTGCGCACCCCCGAGGAGTGGGCGGCGCACGAGCAGGCCGCCGAGGTGGCCGCCCGGCCCCTGGTCGAGCGGGAGCGGCTGGACTCGGTGCACGCGCGCGTGCTCCCCGCGCTCGACGCGGCCGCCGTTCCCCTGCTGCCCGCCGCCGGGCTCCGCGTCCTCGACCTGACCCGGGTGCTCGCCGGACCGGTCGCCACCCGCACGCTGGCCCTGCTCGGCGCGGACGTGCTGCGCGTGGACGCCCCGCAACTGCCCGAACTCGCCGACCAGCACGCCGACACGGGCTTCGGCAAGCGGTCGGCGACGCTCGACCTCACCGCCGACCGCGACACCTTCGAGGAGCTGCTGGCCTCGGCGGACGTCGTGGTCACCGGCTACCGGCCGGGTGCCCTGGACCGGTTCGGGCTCTCTCCGCGCGCCCTGGCCGAACGGCGCCCCGGGCTGGTCGTGGCGCAGGTGTCGGCGTGGGGCGCGTACGGACCCTGGGGCGGGCGGCGCGGCTTCGACAGCCTGGTGCAGGTCGCGACCGGCATCGCGCTGACCGAGGGCGCGGCCGGGCAGCCCGGCGCGCTGCCCGCGCAGGCTTTGGACCACGGCACCGGCTATCTGCTGGCGGCGGCCGTACTGCGGGCGGTGACCGAGCAGTCGTACGACGGAGGCAGTCGGCTCGTCCGGCTGGCGCTCGCCAGGACCGCGCGCTGGCTCACGGACGGGATCCGGCCCGACCGGGCCACGGACGGCTTCGCGTACGAGGGACCGGACGCCTGGCTGGCCGAGACGGACGGCCCGCTCGGCCGGCTGCGGCACGCCCTGCCGCCGCTGTCCTTCGCGAGCGGCCCCGCCGACTGGGCGCGGCCTCCGGTGCCGTGGGGTTCGGACCCGGCCGCCTGGCGGTGAGCGCGCGGGCGGCCGGAAACGTATGGATGGGTGGAATGCCGTAGCCCCAGTTGTTTTCCGGGACTTGCCCGGTTCTGTGACGGCTGGCAAGGATCACGGGGTGACCTTGACACGACCGGGTACCGACGCCGCCGGCGCGAACGGACCGGCGCGCCGGTCCGGCACCGGCCGGGCCGTCGCCGCCCTGGTCCTGGTGGCCCTGGCCGCCCTGGTCCCGCTGTGCGGGCCGTCCGCCGCGCTGCACGGCACCGGGGAGGCCGCGGCTCCCGGCGTGGGCGGCATCGCGCTGCTGCGCGGGGTGCTGTTCGCCGCCCTGTGCGTCCCGCTGGGCGAGCTGCTCGTGCTCCGGCTCGCCCGGCGCCTGCCCGATGCCCCGGCCGAACGGCCGCGCAGCTGGGCGCTGTCGGCGAACGGCGCCGGGTTCCTGGCCGCGCTGGCCCTCGCCTCGGTGGTGTCCACCGGCAATCTGGTCCCGCACAGTCTCGGCCAGATCGATGTCGGCGGGCTGTACGACTCCCGCGACGGCAGGCTGGCCCTGCTGGAGGTCAACGCCTTCCTGCTGGCGGCGCTGTGCGCACGCTCGCGCCGCCCGGCGGCCCAGGTGTGGCCGCTGGCCGCAGTGGTGGTCGCGGAGGCGCTGCGCGCCCACCCCACGGCCGAGCACGGCCCGCTGGCCGGCTCGGGTCTGACGCTGGTGCACCTGACCTGTGCGGCACTGTGGGCGGGCGGCCTGCCGCACGCGCTGCGGACGGTCCGGCTGTGGCGCGGCGACGCGGCCGGGGCCGGGGCCGCGCTGCTGGGGCGCTACGCGCGCGCGGCCGCCGCTCTGCTCGCGGCCCTCACGGCGACCGGCGTGTGCAGTGCGCTGCGGCGCATGCCGGCGGCCACGATCCTGGACCAGCTGACGACGACGGCGTACGGACGCACCCTGCTGGCCAAGGTGGTCCTGGTCGCCGTCGTCGCCGTGCTCGCCCTGTGGGCGCGGATCCGGCTGAGCCGGGCGGCCGACCCGCTGACCGCCTGCGTGCCCGCGCGGGCCGAGGTGGCCGTCCTGGGCGTGGTGGTCGTGGTCTCGGGCCTGCTCACGGCGCTGCCGCTGCCGATCCGCTGGTCCTAGCGGGTCACAGGTCGTTGGTGACGAGCACCTTGAGGGCGGTGCGCTCGTCCATCGCCTTGTAGCCGTCCGGCACGCCCTCGATGCCGACGGTCATGTCGAAGACCGGCGAGGGGTCGATCGTGCCGTCGAGGACGTCGGGCAGCAGGTCGGGGATGTAGGCGCGGACCGGCGCGACACCGCCGCGCAGGGCGATGTTCCGGTCGAACATGACACCGAGGTCCAGGCCGGTGCCGCTGCCGTGGGGGACGCCCACGAAGCCGATCGCGCCGCCGTCGCGGGTGATGTTCACGGCCGTCCGCATGGACTGCTCGGTGCCGACGGCCTCGACGACGGCGTGCGCGCCCTGACCGCGGGTGAGTTCCCGGACGGCCTCGACGGCCGCGTCCCCGCGCTCGGCGACGACGTCGGTGGCGCCGAAGCGGCGCGCGATGTCGGTGCGGACCTCGTGCCGGCCCAGCGCGATGATCCGCTCGGCGCCGAGCCGCTTGGCGGCCAGCACCGCGCACAGGCCGACCGCGCCGTCGCCGACCACGGCGACCGTGGCGCCCGGGCGGGCGCCCGCGCCGAGGGCGGCGTGGTGACCGGTGCCGAGGACGTCGGAGAGGGTCAGCAGGGCGGACAGCAGGTGGTCGTCGGAGGCCGCCTCCTTGGGCAGCTGGACGAGGGTGCCGTCGGCGAACGGCACGCGCACCGCCTCGCCCTGGCCGCCGTCGTAGCCGACGGAGCCCCAGAAGCCGCCGTGCTCGCAGGAGGTCGTCAGGCCCTCGCGGCAGTAGTCGCAGACGCCGTCGGACCACATGAAGGGCGCGACCACCAGGTCACCGCGCCGGACGGTGCTCACCTCGGAGCCGGTCTCCTCGACGATGCCGAGGAACTCGTGGCCGATGCGCTGCCCCGGCTGCCGGGCCGCCTCGCCCCGGTACGCCCACAGGTCGCTGCCGCAGATGCAGGCGCGCAGCACCCGCACCACGGCGTCGGTGGGCAGCTGTACCAGGGGCTCGGGAACGTTCTCCACGCGCATGTCGTACGGGGCGTGGATGGTGGTGGCGCGCATGGCGAGGGTCCTTCTCGTGCGGGTTTCGTGCAGGGCGCTCAGGGGGTGGTCGAGCGCACTTCACGGTACGCCGTGGCCGCCGGGGGCCGCGCGACCAGGGTGCGGGTCCGCTACCCGCCCGCCGCGCCGAGCAGCGTCCCCGCCACGTACGTCACCCCCATGGCGAGCGCCCCGCCCGCCACGTTCCGCAGCACCGCGCGCCTCGGGTCGGCCGCTCCCAGCCGGGCGCTGCTCCACCCGGTGAGGACGAGCGCCGCCAGCACACAGACCACGGTGACCAGGAGCCGCCAGGCGGCCGGCGGCAGCACGATCGCCAGGAGCGGCAGCAGCGCGCCCACGGTGAAGGCCAGGAAGCTGGCCCAGGCCGCGTGCCAGGGGTTGGTGAGCTGGTCCGGGTCGATGCCCAGCTCCACGCGCGCGTGCGCTCTCAGCGCGTCCCGCGCGGTGAGCTGCTCGGCGGCTTCGCGGGCCACCTCCTGGGACAGCCCGCGCTGCCGGAGGAGCCCGGTCAGCTCCTCCAGCTCCAGCTCGGGCTGTTCGCGCAGCTCCCGCCGTTCCATGGCCAGTGCGGCCTTCTCCGAGTCGCGCTGCGTCGACACCGACACGTACTCGCCCGCCGCCATCGACATGGACCCGGCGAGCAGGCCGGCCAGGCCGGCGGTGAGCAGGGCCGTGCGGGAGTCCGTGGCACCGGCCACGCCGACGACGAGTCCGGCGGTGGACACGATGCCGTCGTTCGCGCCGAGGACGGCCGCCCGCAGCCAGTTCAGACGGGTGCCCAGCGCGCCGCCGTGAGCCTCGTCATGGGTTGGTTCCGTCACAGCAGGGAGGATCGCACCCCGGCCGTCACCAGACCCGCACCGACGCTCCTCTCGCGAACACCGGGCTCGTCGCGTCCGCCGGCGGCTCCCGCAGCGGCTCGGCCAGCTCGGCCACCGTCGGGCCGACCTTCGCCGCGACGCGGTCCAGGAGGTCCAGGTCGAAGCCGTAGACGCGGGCCGCGTTGCCGCCGAGCATGGCCGCCAGCTCCGCGCGCGGGACGCCCGGGTAAGCGAACCGCAGGCCCTCGCGGGTGTACGGGTAGGTGCCCTCGTCGTGCGGGTAGTCGCTGCCCCACATGATCTTGTCGATGCCGATGCGGTCGCGCAGCCGCACCTCGTGCGGGCGCATGAAGCTGGCGCCGACGAAGCAGTGGTCGTGCCAGACCCGGGACGGTGCCTCGCCCATGCTCGCGGCGAGACCGGCGCCGAACTTGGCCTCGGCGGTGTCGGCCTTCGTGGCGGCCGCGACCAGGCGGCCGTGGTAGTAGTCCAGCATGTCGAGTACTCCGGGGATCCAGCCGGAGCCCTGCTCGGTCAGCACCAGCCGCAGCCCGGGGTGGCGGCGGAAGGCACCGCCGAAGACCAGGTGCCACAGCGCGCGGTGGGAGAACCAGGTCGTCTCGACCATGAAGACCGCGCGGGCGGCCGGTTCGTCGCCCAGCGGCGGGGAGGCGGAGCCCGCGTGGTGGTTGACGGGGACACCGAGTTCCGAGCAGGCGGCCCAGATCGGGTCGTACGTGCGCGAGTACAGCTCCGGCAGGCCGGAGCCCGGCGGGGTGCCGGGCAGCATCAGACCGCCCTTGAGGCCCGCCGAGGCGGCCCACCTGATCTCCTTGACGGCCTCCTCGACGTCGCCCAGGAGGATCTGGAAGACGCCGGCCCGGCGGCCGGGCGCGGCCGCGCAGAAGTCCGCGAGCCAGCGGTTGTGGGCGCGCAGCCCGGCCCAGCGCCGCTCGAAGTCCTCGGCGCTCGGGGGCGGGGCCATCAGGGAGCCGGACGGGAAGAACGGCGGGATGGTGTTCGGGAAGATCACCTCCGCGACGATCCCGTCCGCCTCCAGCTCCGCGAGGCGCCGCCCGGAGTTCCAGTTCCGGTCGGCCGAGTCGGCGAGCAGGTCCTCGTAGGGGTTGACGTAGGTGGCCGCCCAGACGTCGAAGTCGTCGTGGTGGCGCTTGTCCAGGTACGGCTTGTAGTCCAGGAGATCGGCTCCCGCATGGCAGTCGGCGGAGATCACCGTGTACCGGTCGCTCACTGCGTCACCCCCAGCGTCGGGAAGTCGTGGTCGGTCAGCCAGTGCCGGCCCACCTCGCGCGAGCGCGCCCAGGACGCCTCCACGGCCGCCTGGTCGGCCGGCTGGCCGAGGTCCGCCGGGGTGGGGCCGATGCGCTCGGCGAGCGGTGTCAGCACGCGCACGTCGAAGCCGAAGACCTCGGCCGCCGCGAGGCCCAGCATCCGGCGCGTCTCGCTCACCGGGATGTCGTGGAAGGTGCGCCGCAGCCACGCGCGCGTGTCGGGCCAGGTGCCCTCGGGATGCGGGAAGTCGCTGCCCCAGAGGATGTTGTCGACACCGATCTCGTAGCGCTGGGCCAGTTCGCGGCGCTTGGTGTTGGTGGCGCAGACGAAGATCTGCCGGTCGAGGTACTCGTGCGGCGGGCGTTTCAGCTCCTGGAACGGGGAGAGCTTCTTGCCGCCGTGGGCGCCGAGGTAGAGGCGGTCCATGAACCAGAGCAGGTTCGGCAGCCACCAGCAGCCCGACTCCGCGACCCCGAACCGCAGTCCGGGGTGGCGTTCGAAGACACCGGACCAGAGCAGGAACCACAGCGGCCGGGCCGGCCACCAGGTCACCTCGCTCACGAAGATCCCCAGGTGGTCGCCGTACTCGTGGCGCGGCGCGGATCCGGAGTGCGTCAGCACCGGCATCCCGCACTCGGCGGCCGCCGCCCACACGGGGTCGTACCGGCGGTCGTGGTACGGCTCCTTGTCGCCCCACAGGGCGGGGATCATCAGGGCGCCGAGCCCGGACTCCCGGGCGCGGCGGATCTCGGCGACCACCTTCGGCACCTCGGCCGTGACCGGCAACAGGGCCACGCCGCAGTGCCGTTCGGGGTTCTCGGACACGAAGTCCGCGAGCCAGCGGTTGTGCGCCCGGGCGCCCGCCATGCCCAGCTCGGGGTCGTGGTCCCCGGAGAGGCCGAGGCCCACGCCGAAGGGCGCGGCGGTCTGGCTGTCCACGGCGTCGGCGTCCGGGAAGACCACCTCCGCCGCCACCCCGTCCCCGTCGAGCTCCTTCAGTCGCTGCGCGGTGTCCCAGCCCCCGCGCAGGCCCTCCTCGTTGTCCTGGAACCACTTGGCCGCGAACGCCTCGTTGCGGACGCCGAGCCGGGTCATCTCCTCGCGGCGCCGTTCGCGGCCCGCGAGGAACTCGTCGAAGTCCCGGTGGAACCGGGACTCCAGGTAGGGCCGGTACTGCTCGGTGGGCAGCCCGGCGTGGCAGTCGGAGGAGATGATCAGGTACGGGTCCTGGCTGGTCACAACAGCCTCCCGGGTCAATCGAGAATGCCGCATTTCCCGGGGGACAACCCCCGGACCCCCAGCCGATCGTGCGCAACCGTCGGCCGAGAGGCTCAGCAGCAGTCAGTCAAGGATGAATTGTTCGAGGTACGACGGGTTCGCGCGGTCCAGCATCGAGTGCGCCCGCGCGCGGATCTGGGCGTCGCTGTGCTCGCTCGCCGGCAGCAGCCAGAAGCGGTCGGCGCGGATGCCGTCCAGGACCAGCTCGGCGACCTCCTCGACGGGCGTGAAACGGACCTCCCGGCCGGCCGTGCGCATCGCCGACTCCCACTGGTCGAGGCTGCGGTACGGCGTCTTCCTGGGGCGCTGTTTGGCGTAGCGGGCGGGCCTGTTGCGGTGCGACTCCCACAGGCCGGTGCGCAGCATGTGCGGCCCGGGGAAGAGCACGGAGGCGCCCACGCGCGCGTGCTCCGCCCTCAGGTGCGCGTACAGCGACTCGGTCATGGTGACGACGGCCGCCTTCGTGACCGCGTACACGGAGGCGGTCGGCAGGGGCGCGATGCCGCCGTCGCCGGAGGACGTGTTGACGACATGACCTTGTTGACCGGACTCGATCATCCGGGGCACGAACGCCTGGATGCCGTGGAAGACACCCCACACATTGACGGCGAAGGCCCACTGCCAGTCGTTCGGCTCGTGTTCCCACATGCGCCCCTCGGCGCCCGAGCCGACCCCCGCGTTGTTGCACAGGACGTGTACGGCGCCGTAGGTGTCGTACGCCGACTCGGCCAGCTCCAGGACCTGTTCGCGTACGCCGACGTCGACCACGCGCGCGTGCACGTCGGCGCCCTGTGCGCGCAGGTCGGCGGCGGCCTTGTCCAGCGCCGTCTCCTCGACGTCGGCGAGGACGACCTTCAGGCCCTCGGCCGCGAACCGCCGCGCCATCGCCAGCCCGATCCCGCTCGCCGCCCCGGTGACGACGGCGACCTGTCCCGCTCGCAGGTCCATCACCGGCTCCCTTCCGGCGGTCCGTCGTGGGCCTGGAGCGGGTCGTCGTAGCGCTGGTGGACGTACGGCAACAGGGCCTGCGCGTCCACCCGTTCGGCCACCCGGCCGCTCTGGTCGCTGGTCTTCTCGCCGAGGGTGATCTCCCGCAGGCGCAGCACCGGGAGGTCGGCGACGGGGTCGTGCCCGGACTCGCGCAGCACGACGTCCCCGGTGACGCGCTCCAGCCGGCGCACCTTCTCGTGCCGTACGCAGTGCACCAGTACGGGGTCCCCGTCGAAGCCCGAGCCGTCCACGGCGGGCAGGTACTTGAAGTAGAAGTCGGTCTTGCGCGAGGGCTCCGGCAGGGGCAGTTCGCCGCTCACCGCGCCGCGCACCTCCACGAAGGCGATGCCGTGCCGGGCGAGTGACGCCCGTACGACGAGGCCGTCGCGCTCGACGGTGACCTCGCCGAGCTTCTTGGGCTCCCCGAAGACCTCACGGCCGCCGGTGAGGGCGCGTTCGTGGGTCATCGGCATCACCAGCGGGTACCAGCCCTCGACCCCGCCGTGCGCGGCGGCGACCGCGAAGGAGCCCGCGCCGAGCGGGTATCCGGGCAGGTCGACCTTGCTGATGTTCACCCGGACGAGCGGGCTGCCGGTGGGTTTCAGGGGTGGTGGCAGCACCGCCGCGACCGCGTCCGGGTCGGTCTCCCAGACGGCCGCCACTCCGGTGGACCAGATGTCGGGGAGCCGCGCGCTCGCGGTGCGCGTGGCGGCGATCTCCGCCTCGGTCCGTGCTCCGTACCGTACGCGTGCCATACACCGTACCGCCCTTCTTCTGACGGGCCGTCATCTGTAACACAGTTACAGCAGCCGGGGCGCAGGGTAAATACGCGTGCACCGACCGGAGTTGGGGGGATCATGGTGAGAGGGGCGCTCAGCCGGGAGGAGGTCCTGGAGGCCGCCGCCGGGCTGGTGCGGCAGCACGGCCCGGGCGCGCTCACGATGCGCAAGCTGGCGGCCGAGCTGGGCACCGCAGTCACCTCGATCTACTGGCACGTCGGGGGCCGCGAGGCCCTGCTGGAGGCGCTGGTGGAGCGGACCGTGGCCGGTCTCGGCGAGATCCGGCCCGCCGGGCGCACTCCCGAGCAGCGGGTCGTCTCCGTGGCGCGCGCCCTGCGCCGGCAGCTGCGCGACCATCCGCACCTGGTGGCCCTGGTGCACGAGCGCGGGCTGACCGAGCGGATGTTCCTGCCCGCGCAGCAGGCCCTGGTGCGCGAGGCGCACGCGGCGGGGCTGCGCGGCGCCCGGGCCGCCGAGTTCGTGCGCGCGGTGCAGTTCCAGGTCGTCGGTCATGTGCTGGTCGAGCGCAACCGCGAGCGTGCCCCGGTGCAGCGGCCCGGCGAGGAGGAGCTGTGGAGCGCGGAGGCCGCCGGTGACGACCCCGCCCTGGCCCGTGCGCTGGCCCGCCCCGTGGACCCGGAGCGGCTGTTCGTCACCGCCGTACGGGCGCTGGTGGGGGCGCTGCTCGCACCGCGCGGAAAATGACTGGCGCCCGAACTCCCGCTCCCCCTACTGTTCCTGATCGCGGGGGCGGCTCCGCAAGCGTGCTTCCTTCTCTCCCTTTCCTGGAAACCGCAGCGCGCTCACTCTCCGCCTCCGCCTCGACCACCTCCTTTCGGCCTTCTGCCGCCTTCCTTCCGTCGGGGGATTCCGCTTGTCCGAACTGTCGTCCGTGCTGCTCCGCCGCCTCCGTACCGTCTACGTCGACCAGGCCGGACCACGCCCGGGCGATCCGTCGACGGCGGAGGGACTCGTCGCCCTGGAGGGCGAACTGCTCGACCGGGGATTCGCACCGACGGCACAGCTGCGCGCGGCCCTGGCCTGGCTGGGGCCCACGGGGCTCGCGGACGCGGGCCGGCAGCTGATCCGGCACATCGACGCCGAGCTGGGCGCCGACCGCACCCACATGCCCCTGTTCCGCAGCTTCCCGGCCTCCGTCCCGGACGACACGTTCCAGCTGTACGTCGACCGGGTCTTCACCCTGCTGCTGCAGTGGCCCGCGCAGCCCTGCGTGCTGTGCGGCACGGTGGGCGGCGTGCACCCGGTGGCCCCCTGCGCGCACCTCGTGTGCCGCGCCTGCTGGGACGGCGCGGACTACACGGGCTGCCCGCTGTGCCACCGCCGGATCGACCCCGCCGATCCCTTCCTGGTGCCGGCCGAACCGCGCCGCCCGCGCGATGTGCCGGCCGGTCCGCTGAAGCTGCTCGCGCTCGGCACGGACCGCGCGGCGGACACGGTGCACACCCTGCGGACCCTGCTGGCCCGCCGCACGCCCCTGCCGCCGCAGGACCGCGCCGCCCTGAAGGTGCTGCTGGACCACGCCCCCGCGGACCTCGGCTGGCTGCCCGAGGAGATCCCGGTCCGTGAGACCAAGGCGTTCGTCCTGGGCACGCTGCTGGCCGACCGGCACACGCGCGCGGCCGTCACCGAGCTGTTTTCCGCGTATCTGACCACCGCGACGGACGTCCTGCGCCTGCTGTGCGTGTGGTCGGGCGGCGAGGGGGACCTGCTGGAGCCGCCGCGGCTGTGCTCGCTGCCCCGCGCGCTGCGCGGCCGGCTGCTCGCCGTGCTCGACGCTCTGGCGGTGCCGTCGCTCGTGGAGGACGTGCTGCGGCACCCGGGCCCGTGGAAGCGGGCCGCCGAGATCCTGCACCCCTTCGAGCACCACGCCCGCCACCCGCGGGCCGCCCTCGCCCTCGCCGTCCTGCGCGGCACCGACACCGCCGGCACCGCCCTGGGCGAGGCGCTGCTGCGCACGGCCGCCGAGCACCCGGAGGCCGTACGGGTCGCCGGCGACCGCATCCGGGCGGCCACCTGGGGCGCGCGGGTGGAGCAGTCGCTGCACGAGCGGGACGCAGGGGCCGCCCTGGCCCTCCTCGCACAACGCCCCGGCGAGCTGCTGCGCCGCCTCGACCACCTGCTGCGGCTGCGCGAACTCGACACACTGCCCGAGGAGTTCACGGACGTGCTGCGCCGTGCCCTGCCCAAGGCGGGCCCCGGGCCGCTGCTCTCCGCGCTGGGCCGGATGCGGATCCGTCATCTGCCCGGCGAGCGGCGGGTGTTCTTCCCGCGCGGGCAGGTGACGCACGCGTTCACGGTCGACGACACACGGGCGCCGCTCGCCGCGTCGGTCACCGCGCGCGCGTGCGCGCTGCTGGAGGCCGAGGCGCTGCGCCGGCTGGCCGACCGGCCCCGGTTCGACCTGGCGGTGCTCGACTCGGCGCTCGCCGGGCTCGCGGTGCCCGCCGCCGAGCGGACCGCCGCCAAGGCGCTGGTGTCGGTGCCGCGCGGCAGCACCCAGCCGCTGCCCGAGGGCGCGGTGCTGCGGCTCTTCCTGCACTGGATGCAGCCGGTGAAGACACGCGTGGACCTGGACCTGTCGGTGGCCCTGTACGACGAGGACTGGGAGTTCGCCGGCCTGTGCGACTACACGAACCTGGTGTACGGCGAGCGGAGTGCCGTGCACTCCGGTGACCTGACGTCGGCACCCGCGCCGGACGGCGCGACCGAGTACGTCGACCTGGACCTCGCGGCGCTCGGCGAGCGGGGGGTGCGGTACGCGGTGCCGGTCGTCTTCAGCTTCAACAACATCCCGTTCGAGGAGCTGCTCGACGCCTTCGCGGGCTTCATGGCGCTGCCGTCGGCGGCCGAGGAGGCGCGCGGTGCCGGGTACCACCCGCGCACGGTGCGCCAGCGTTACGACCTGGCGGGCGACTCACGCATCCATGTGCCGATGCTGGTCGACCTGCGCCACCGCACGTTCCTGTGGACGGACCTCCACCTGCCGTCGGACGACGGCTTCCACAACGTGTACCGGCACGGCGCGGACCTGGGCCGCGTCGGCCGGGACCTGTTCCAGTACTTCGCGTCCGGCCGTACGACGCTGTGGGACCTCGCGGTGTGGCACGCGGCGGCCCGCGGTGACGAGGTGCTGGTCGTCCGGCGGGCACCCGACCTGCGCGCCGTCGACGAACTGTGGCACTACCGGCGCCACGAAGGGGAGCCGGACACCGTGTTCGCCGCCCGGGTGCGGGCCCTGGAGCCGCCGGAGCGGCGGGAGCCCGCGACGGACGCGGCGGACGCCGACACGCGTGCGGGTGAAGCCGCCGCGAAGAAGCATGTGTTGCTCGCGCTGGTGCACGGCGGGGTGGCGCCGGAGGGCGCGACCGGCGCGGTGTACCGGCTGCTGCCCGGCCCGGCCGACGGCTGCGGTCTGGAGCCGCTGGCGGCCGGGGACCTGGTGGCCGCGCTGGGCTGACGCGGGCCGTCCGCCCCGAACTGTGCCGCTGGTCCGCCGCCTTGCGGCCGCCGCACGCGCGTGCGGCGGCCGAGCGGGAGGGCGAGCGCGAGGGGCGGGTCCGGCCCCTGCGGGACAGCACTGTCGGTCGCGGCCCGTATCCTCAATGACCATGCTCGAAGACCGTGCGACCGCAGTGTCCTCCCCCACCCAGTGGCCGGCCGCGTATCCGAAGGGATACGCGGTCGTTGACGTGGAGACCACCGGCCTGGCCCGGGACGACCGGATCATCTCCGCCGCCGTCTACCGGCTGGACGAGCGCGGCGAGGTCGAGGACCACTGGTACACCCTGGTCAACCCGGAGCGCGATCCGGGCCCCGTGTGGATACACGGTCTGACGAGCGAGGTGCTCGAAGGGGCGCCGCTGTTCGCGGACGTCGCCGAGGAGTTCGCCGCCCGGCTGGACGGCCGGGTGCTGGTCGCGCACAACGCGGTCTTCGACTGGCAGATGATCGCGCGCGAGTACGCGCGCGCGGAGCGCGAGGCGCCGGTGCGGCAGCGGCTGTGCACCATCGCGCTGTCCAAGGAGCTGGCGCTGCCGCTGCCCAACTTCAAGCTGGAGTCGCTGGCGGCACACTTCGGTGTCGTACAGCAGCGGGCACACCACGCGCTGGACGACGCGCGCGTGCTCGCCGAGGCGTTCCGGCCCAGTCTGCGGGCCGCGGCGGCGGGCGGCGTACGGCTGCCGCTGCTGGAGTGCCGGCCGCTGACGGAGTGGTCGGACACCCCTCGAATCGGCCGGCAGGCGACCGGGGGCTACGGCGGTTACCGGCAGTCCGGCTGGCGCCCGTCCCGGAAGCGGCCCGCCTGCCCCTACCCCAACCCGGGCCGGTACGAAGACGGCAAACACCTCAAACAGGGCATGCGGGTGGCGTTCTCCGGGGACACCTCCACCGAGCGTGAGCTGCTTGAGGACCGGGCGACCGAGGCCGGGCTGCACGTGGCGACGAGCCTGTCCCGGCTGACCAGCCTGCTGGTCACCAACGACCCCGACTCGGGCACCTCGAAGGTGGTCAAGGCGCGCCAGTTCGGCACGCCGGTCGTCGACGAGGCCGCGTTCGGGCAGCTGCTGAGGGACGTCGACCCCGCCGACGGGTGAGCGGACGCCGGACCCGTACGGATGGGTGATTCGCCGCGACTCGCCCGGCGCCCGCCGCCCCACGAGGCGGGCGACGGCTCACCCTGTGGCGCATGGCGAATTGCGAAGTCTGTGGCAATGACTACGGGATGACCTTCGAGGTCCACGCACAGGGTGCTGTGCACGTGTTCGACTGCTTCTCCTGTGCGATCCACCGCATGGCCCCGGTCTGCGAGCACTGCAAGGTCTCGATCATCGGCCAGGGCGTGGAGGCGGACGGCAGCTTCTTCTGCGGCGCCCACTGCGCCCGCGCCGAGGGAAAGGTGGGCATCGTCGACCGCGTCTGACCCGGCACCCGCCCGATCGCACCCCACGACCGAGTTGTACCGTCGTGGGGTGCACCGCTACCGCTTTCTGCTGACCCTCCAGTGGGTGATCCTCACCCTCGTCGCGATCGCGCTGATCCCGACGATGATCAGGCTCGGCTTCTGGCAGCAGCACCGGTACGAGGAGCGCACCGCCCGCAACGACCTGGTCTCCCGGGCTCTGCACGCCGAGCCGGTCCCCGTGGAGCGGCTCACCTCCCCCGGGCACGCCGTGACCCGCACCGAGAAGTACCGCACGGTCACCGCGACCGGCACCTTCGACCCCTCCCGGGAGGTCGTGGTCCGCCGCCGGACCAACTCCGACGACGAGGTCGGCTTCCACGTCCTGACCCCGTTCGTCCTGTCGGACGGCAAGGTGCTGCTGGTCAACCGTGGCTGGATCCCCGCGAACGGCGTGCAGACGGCGTTCCCCGAGATTCCGGCGCCGCCCGCCGGCCGGACCACCATCACCGGGCGGCTCAAGGCCGACGAGACCACCGCGGCGAGCGGCATCAGGAACGTCAAGGGCCTGCCGGACCGGCAGGTCATGCTGATCAACAGCGCCGAGGAGGCGCGACGGCTCGGCGCACAGGTGCTCGGCGGCTACGTCGAGCAGACGGCGCCCGAGCCCAGGGGCGACTCCCCGGAGCAGATCTCCGACCCCGGCACCGAGGACGCCCCGCTGAACTACGCGTACATGCTCCAGTGGTGGCTGTTCGCCGCGGGTGTCCCGGTGGGCTGGTGGTTCCTGGTCCGGCGCGAGATCCGCGACCGCGCGGAGGCCGCGGCCGAGGAGACGCCCGAGGAGGCGGAACCGGCCGCCGTGTGATCCCCGGCGCCCGGAGATCCGTCACTCCCCCGGCGCACCCCCGGATTGGCCACCGGGTCCCCTGGGAACCCGCATCCCGTGAACGCGCGCATCGAGGACTACGCCCTCATCGGTGACGAGCAGACCGCGGCGCTGGTCGGCAGGGACGGCTCGATCGACTGGCTGTGCCTGCCCCGCTTCGACTCCGGCGCCTGTTTCGCCCGGATCCTGGGAGACGAGGACAACGGCCACTGGCGGATCGCGCCGAACGGCGCGGACACCTGCACCCGCCGCGCCTACCGGCCCGACACCCTCGTCCTGGACACCGAGTGGGAGACCCCCGAGGGCACGGTGCGCGTCACCGACCTGATGCCGCAGCGCGACCGCGCCCCCGACGTCGTACGCATCGTGGAGGGCGTCAGCGGGCGCGTCACCGTGCACAGCACGCTCCGCCTGCGCTTCGACTACGGCTCGATCGTGCCGTGGGTGCGCCGCGCGGACGGCCACCGGGTGGCCGTCGCCGGCCCGGACTCGGCGTGGCTGCGCACCGAACCGCCCGTGCGCACCTGGGGCGAGCGCATGGCGACACACTCGGAGTTCACCGTCGCCGAGGGCGAGCGGGTCGCCTTCGTGCTGACCTGGCACCCCTCGCACCAGCCGCGGCCCGCGCTCGTCGATCCGTACGAGGCGCTGAGCATCAGCGTGCGGGACTGGCGGCGCTGGACGGCCCGCTGCCGCTACGAGGGGCCGCACCGGGACGCCGTCGTACGGTCCCTGATCACGCTCAAGGCCCTCACCTACGCGCCGACGGGCGGGATCGTCGCCGCGGCCACCACCTCGCTGCCCGAGGAACTGGGCGGTGTGCGCAACTGGGACTACCGCTACTGCTGGCTGCGCGACGCCACCCTGACCCTCGGCGCCCTGCTCTCCGCGGGCTACCACCGGGAGGCCGAGGCCTGGCGCGACTGGCTGCTCCGCGCGGTCGCCGGCGACCCGGCGGACCTGCAGATCATGTACGGCCTGGCGGGCGAGCGACGGCTGACGGAGTGGGAGGCGCACTGGCTGTCCGGGTTCGCCGAGTCCGCACCCGTGCGGATCGGCAACGAAGCCGTCGAGCAGCTACAGCTGGACGTGTACGGCGAGGTCATGGACTCGCTGTACCTGGCCCGCGAGACAGGACTGAGCACCAAGCCCCACATGTGGTCGCTGCAGTGCGCGCTGATGACGTTCCTGGAGTCGGCGTGGCGCCAGCCCGACGAGGGCCTGTGGGAGGTGCGCGGCGGCCGACGGCAGTTCGTGCACTCGAAGGTGATGGTGTGGGTGGCCGCCGACCGCGCCGTACGGACGCTGGAGAAGTATCCGAACCTGAACGGCGATCTGGACGGCTGGCGGGCGATGCGCGACGCGGTGCACCGGGAGGTGTGCGAGCAGGGCTTCGACCGCCGGCGGGGCACCTTCACCCAGTACTACGGCTCGCGCGAGCTGGATGCCTCGCTGCTGCTGATCCCGCGGGTCGGTTTCCTGCCCCCCGACGACCCCCGTGTGATCGGCACGGTCGACGCGATCCGCGAGGACCTGGGCCACGGCGGCTTCGTGCGCCGTTACGACACGGACGCCGTCGGCGTCGACGGGATGCCGGGCGGCGAGGGCGCCTTCCTCGCCTGCTCGTTCTGGCTCGCCGACGCCCTGCACATGACGGGCCGCACCGACGAGGCACGGGAGCTGTTCGAGCGGCTGGTCGGCCTCGCCAACGACGTGGGGCTGCTGGCCGAGGAGTACGACCCGGAGCTGCGCCGCCAGGTGGGCAACTACCCGCAGGCGTTCAGCCACATCGCGCTGGTGAACACCGCCCTCACGCTGTTCGGGCACGGAGGGGACCGGAACGCGGGGCACGGGGCAGGATAGGGGCCATGGATCTTGGACTGAAGGACCGGGTGTACATCGTCACGGGCGCCACCCGCGGGCTGGGCAACGCCGCCGCGCGGGAGCTGGTCGCCGACGGGGCGAAGGTGGTCATCACCGGCCGTGACGACAAGCGGGTGGCCGACGCGGCCGCCGAACTGGGCGGGAACGCGGTCGGCGTGGCCGTCGACAACTCCGACGCGGGGGCGCCCGAGCGGCTGATCGCGGCCGCCCGGGAGCACTTCGGCGGCTTCCACGGCGTCCTGGTGAGCGTCGGCGGGCCGCCGCCCGGTTTCGTCGCGGACAACACGGACGAGCAGTGGCGGAACTCGTTCGATTCGGTGTTCCTCGGCGCGGTCCGGTTCGCCCGCGCGGCGGCGGCCGAGCTGGAGCCGGGCGGGGTCATCGGGTTCGTGCTGTCCGGGTCGGTGCACGAGCCGATTCCCGCGCTGACGATCTCCAACGGGCTGCGGCCCGGGCTCGCCGGGTTCGCCAAGTCCATCGCGGACGAGTTGGGGCCGCGCGGGATCCGGGTCGTGGGGTTGCTGCCGGCGCGGATCGACACGGACCGGGTGCGTGAGCTCGACGCGTTGTCCGCCGATCCCGAGGCCACTCGGGCGGCGAACGAGTCCCGGATTCCGTTGCGCCGGTACGGGACGCCCGATGAATTCGGGCGGGTGTCCGCGTTCCTGCTGTCCCCGGCGGCCTCCTATCTGACGGGGATCATGGTGCCCGTGGACGGGGGCATGAGGCACGGGTTCTGAGGGTTCGCGGTATCAAGTCACCCTCTCCGCACGGTGCTTCACCGCCCTCAGCTGTACTTCCGCCGGAAGTGCGGCCAAGCCCGCCGACTCGCGTGCGTTCGTCAGCGCCCGGGCCGTGAAGTCGATCAGTGCTGTTCCGGGGTCCACGTCCGGTTCCAGCCGGAGCCACGCGCGCACCGCGGGCGTGGTACGGCGGCCCGTCAGCAGGGTCTCGGTGTGGGTCACGCCCTGTTGGCCGGCCGCGTCGGCGGCCAGCGCCGACTCCACGGCCTTGCCGCGGAGCAGGGCGCCCTCGCCGTCGCCGGTGTCGACCAGGATCTCGGTCAGACGGCGCCGGCGCAGGATCGCGGTGAGCCACCACAGGGCGAGCAGCACGAGGACGGCCAGTGCGGCGATGACCGTCGGCCACCACCATCCGGCCTGCCGCCAGCGGGTGCGCCCGGCCTTGCCGAGCAGGACGTCGTGCGGGCCGGTGTGCAGCCACCAGTGCGGTGGTGGTGCGCCCAGGCCCACGGCCAGCACCGCGCCGCCCAGGGCGAGCAGCAGCAGGCCCACGAGTCCGAGCAGGACGCGGTTGACGGTACCCCTGCGCATCCGCCTCACCCCTTCGGTCCGGGGCGTCGGACGTGCACCGACAGCGCGGGTGGCCGGGACAGTCCGAGTCCCCGGACCGCTTCGGTGAGTACGGCGTCCAGGTCGGCCTGTACCTCGTCCAGGCCGCGGAAGTGCGAGACCACGCGCACGTCGGCCCGCTTGCGCCGCATCCGCACCCGTACCGCTCGCACGCCCGAGACCTCCATGGCCCGGTCGCGCAGCACCTGGGCGGCCGCCTCGCGCCGGAGTCCGGCACGGACGTCGGGGTGCGGGCGCCGCATGGGCAGCAGGTCCCGCAGGCCGGGCGTGAGGGCGAGCACGATCAGCCAGAGGCCGAGGGCGGCGGTGACCCCCGCTCCGGCCAGCACCCAGGTGTTGTCCAGGGGCCGCTCGGCGAGCTGCCGGGCCAGGGCCCCGCGCCAGTGCATCGCCGGACGGTGGGCGCGGACGGCGGCGATGTCATAGAGGAAGACGGCCGCGCCGGCCAGGAGGCACAGGGCGACGATGCCCGCCGGGACGCGGCGGGCCGACCAGAAGCGGCCGCTGCCTTCGGGGAGCAGGGCCGGTGGGGCGTCGGGGGTCCTGTCGTTGTCGAGGACGGGCAGTCGCCGGGTGGGACTCCCGGGTGGCCGGGGCTCGCTCATCGCGTCCTCCCGTGGGGTGCGCCGGCTGCCGGTGTCCGGTGCAGCCGCTCGACCTGGACCGCGACCTCCGGCACCTGCATGCTCACCAACGCGCCTACCCGCTCGATGACTTGGCGACGCACGGCGGCACAGCGGGCGCCGATGTCGCAGGGGTAGAAGAGTTCGAGGACGACACGGACGCGGGCCGTCTCCACGGGGGTCCCCCCGCTCGAGCGAAGCCGGGAGCGGAGGACGACGACGGTGGCGTGCGGGGGCGCCGCGCCCTCGGGCAGCGGGCCGAGCGCCTCGCGTGCGGCCTGGGCGGCGATCTTCGCGACGACCCGTTCGGCGATCCGGGTGGCACCCCGCTCGCCGGGCGGCGCGAGGTCCAGGGGCCCGCGCACCGTGCCCGTCTCCGCGCTCATGGCGCTCACCGTCCGCGGTCGCGCCGGTCGCCGCGGGTGCGGAAGAAGTCGCCGAGCTCCAGGTCACCCTCCAGGAACCGGCCGGCGATGAACCCGACGGCGCCCAGCGCCGCCACCAGCAGGAAGGCTCCGAACCCGCCGAAGTACCCGGCGAACCCCAGCGCCATTCCGGCGATCATGCCGACCACGGCCATGCTCATGCAGCACTCCTCAGCTCGTCAGGTGTGCGGGGCCCGGTGCCTCACTGGATCCGGGGCGGCGCGGGCTCCTCTTCCTCTTCGTCGGGGAGCTTGACGTCGCTCACCGCGATGTTGACCTCGACGACCTCGAGTCCGGTCATCCGTTCCACGGAGGCGATCACGTTCTCCCGTACCGCGCGGGAGACATCGATGATGGACACGCCGTAGTCCACGACGATCTCCAGGTCGAGCGCCGTCTGCACCTCGCCGACCTCGGCCTTCACACCCCGGGTCACCGACTTCGCACCGCCCGGGACCCGGTCGCGCACGGCCCCGAAGGTGCGGGCCAGGCCGCTGCCCATGGCATGGACGCCGAGCACCTCCCGGGCGGCCAGTCCGGCGATCTTCTCCACGACACCGTCGGCGATGGTGGTGCGTCCCCGGGTCGCCGGGTCCCCACCGCCGCGCCTGGTGGCCTTACGGGTCGACACCTGCGGCTCGTCGTCACCGTCTGGGGTCGTCGTCATCTCGGTCATCGCCGTACGTCCCTTTCGGTCGTCGTCCTGCGACCACCGTAAGCAAGGATGCTCGGTTGCGCGCCAGGGATGCGGCAGGCTGGAGGAATGACGGCGGACCGGTGGGCGCAGGAAGTCAGGCATCAGCTGGGGCTGGGCAGGCTGCTGCCGCTCGGTGGCCCGCGCGACGGGGCGTGGATCGCCGAGGGGGCGGCCGCTGCGGTGCTGGCGCGCGCTGCGGCGACGGAGGTTCCTGACGTGCGCCTCGGCGCGCTGCGGATCACGCTCGCCGATCCGGAGGACGTCCACGAGCCCGTCGTACCGTCTCCGCCGAGCGCCCTGGGCCCGGGCGCGCTCCGGGTGACGGCGGACTTCGCGGCCACGGCCGCCGAGCCCCTGCCGGTGACGGCGTCCCGCCTGCGGCTGACGCTGGCGACGGCCGCGACGGACCGGCTGGGCCTCATGGCCACGGAGGTCGACCTGCGGGTGACGGACCTGCTCGAGGCAGCGGACGGGCAGGAGGCAGCGGTGGCCGCGCCGCAGCCGCCACCTGCCCGCGAGACCACGAACCCGGACGAGTCCCTGGTGACGGCAGCCGCGCTGTCCGTCCCCGGGGTGACCCGGCTGACGGGCTCACTCGCGGGCTTGGGCCGGGCGGTGCACGTCGAACGGCGCGCCGACGGAACCTCCCTGCCCGGCCGGCACGTACGCGTGGAGCTGGCGACCGGTACGGACCACCGGGCCGTGGACGTGGCCCGGCAGGTACGCGTGGCGGTACGGGACGCGCTGGACGATCACCCGACCGTGGCGGTGCTGGTCACGGCAGTCGGCTGACCACCGCCCTCGCTCATTCGCCGACGCCGGCCAGGTCCCGCAGCCGCCGCCCCTGGGCAGCCCGCTCGGCCGCACGCTGCTCGTCGTACGTACGACCGGCAGCACCGCGCAGCAACGCCTTGGTCTCCACCACGGCATCCCGCGGCGCAGCCGTCATCGCAGCGGCCAAGTCCCCTACCGCACCGTCCAGTTCGACGGCGGGCACGGCAAGGTTGGCCAGCCCCGACGCCACCGCTTCCGCGGCCCCGACGAACCGCCCGGTCACACAGATCTCGAGCGCGCGGGCGTACCCGACCAGGCCGACCAGCGGATGCGTGCCGGTCAGGTCCGGAACGATGCCGAGGGCGGTCTCGCGCATGGCGAACTGCACGTCGTCCGCGACGACTCGCAGGTCGCAGGCGAGCGCGAGCTGGAACCCGGCACCGATGGCGTGCCCCTGGACGGCGGCGATGGACACGATGTCGTTCCGCCGCCACCAGGTGAACGCCTCCTGGAATTCGGCGATGGACGCGTCGAGCCCGGCGTCGTCACGACGCGCGAGATCGGTGAAGGTCGGCTCGCCCGGGATCCCTTCCGGGGTGAACATCTGTCGGTCCAGCCCGGCGGAGAAGGACTTGCCCTCGCCACGCAGCACCACGACACGGACAGAGCCCGGCAGCAGCCGACCGGCCTCGGTGAGCGCCCGCCACAGAGCGGGGCTCTGCGCGTTGCGCTTGTCCGGGTTGGTCAGCGTCACCGTGGCGAGCGCGTCGTCGACGGTGAGCCGTACGCCGTCCTTGTCGAGTACAGGAGCGAGGTCCTGGTCGGGCGAAGCCATGGGGCGCCTCCGATGGGTGCGGTCATCACGCATTGCCGTAATGGCATGCTAAGTGACTGCACAGTAACCACCCGGCCGATCAGGCAACCGACCGGGTGGCCACCGTCGAAGGCGATGGGCCGCCCGGAGTCAGGACGATGCGGCCTTCTTGCCCCGGGTCGCTCCGCCACGCCCACGAAGCGTGACGCCCGACTCGCTGAGCATCCGGTGTACGAAGCCATACGAGCGGCCGGTCTCCTCGGCCAGCGCCCGGATGCTCGCACCGGAGTCGTACTTCTTCTTCAGGTCTGCCGCGAGCTTGTCGCGCGCGGCGCCGGTCACCCGGCTGCCCTTCTTCAGAGTCTCGGCCACCCGTGCCTCCTCATGGGAAGTGCGCTCTGGTCTCCTCATGATCACCCCTCCAGGGCGCGATGGCCACCCATTCGGCAAGGTCCGTGAGACATCGTCGTGACGACAGGAGCACATCCCCACATACGGAATCTGGGATTCCACAGTGGATCGCCCACGGGGCCGAACGGGTGGATTCACGAAGTGCCAGGTCAGGGACGCGAAGCGGCCGATCCCTTGAGAGCCAAGGGATCGGCCGCGAAATCGATGTACGACACACCTCGATACGAGGAGATCTCACACAGATGATGGATCACGGATCGGCCGAATGATCCATACACAGTGGATCAGTCTTTGGATCAAGCGAGAGCCACGAGATCCGCGTAGTCGGCGCCCCACAGGTCCTCGACACCGTCGGGCAGCAGGATGATCCGCTCGGGCTGGAGCGCCTCGACGGCGCCCTCGTCGTGGGTGACGAGGACGACCGCGCCCTTGTAGGTGCGCAGGGCGCCGAGGATCTCCTCGCGGCTGGCGGGGTCGAGGTTGTTGGTCGGCTCGTCCAGGAGGAGCACGTTCGCGGAGGAGACGACCAGGGTGGCGAGGGCGAGGCGGGTCTTCTCGCCGCCGGAGAGGACGCCGGCGGGCTTGTCGACGTCGTCGCCGGAGAACAGGAACGAGCCGAGCACCTTGCGGACCTCCACGAGGTCCATGTCGGGGGCGGCCGAGCGCATGTTCTCCAGGACCGTGCGGTCGGGGTCCAGCGTCTCGTGCTCCTGGGCGTAGTAGCCCATCTTGAGGCCGTGGCCGGGGCGGACCTCGCCGGTGTCGGGCTGCTCCACCCCGCCGAGCAGACGCAGCAGGGTGGTCTTGCCGGCACCGTTGAGACCGAGGATCACGACGCGCGAGCCCTTGTCGATGGCCAGGTCGACGTCGGTGAAGATCTCCAGGGAGCCGTACGACTTCGACAGGCCCTCCGCCATCAGCGGGGTCTTGCCGCAGGGCGCCGGTTCCGGGAAGCGGAGCTTGGCGACCTTGTCGGACTGGCGGACCGCCTCCAGGCCGGACAGCAGCTTGTCCGCCCGGCGGGCCATGTTCTGCGCGGCGACGGTCTTGGTGGCCTTGGCGCGCATCTTGTCGGCCTGCGCGTTGAGGGCGGCGGCCTTCTTCTCGGCGTTGGCGCGCTCGCGCTTGCGGCGCTTCTCGTCGGCCTCGCGCTGCTGCTGGTAGAGCTTCCAGCCCATGTTGTAGAAGTCGATCTGGGAGCGGTTGGCATCCAGGTAGAACACCTTGTTGACGACCGTCTCGACCAGGTCGACGTCGTGGGAGATCACGATGAAGCCGCCGCGGTAGGTCTTCAGGTAGTCGCGCAGCCAGACGATCGAGTCGGCGTCGAGGTGGTTCGTCGGCTCGTCGAGCAGCAGCGTGTCGGCGTCGGAGAAGAGGATCCGGGCCAGCTCGACACGGCGGCGCTGACCGCCGGAGAGCGTGTGCAGGGGCTGGCCGAGCACCCGGTCGGGCAGGTTGAGCGCGGCGGCGATGGTGGCGGCCTCGGCCTCGGCGGCGTACCCGCCCTTGGTGAGGAACTCGGTCTCCTGGCGCTCGTACTGCTTGAGGGCCTTCTCGCGGGTCGCGCCCTGGCCGTTGGCGATCCGCTGCTCGTTGTCGCGCATCTTGCGGATCAGCACGTCGAGGCCGCGCGCGGAGAGGATGCGGTCACGGGCGAGGACGTCGAGGTCGCCGGTGCGGGGGTCCTGCGGGAGGTAGCCGACCTCGCCGGAGCGGGCGACGTTGCCGGCGGCCGGGATGCCTTCACCGGCGAGGACCTTGGTGAGGGTGGTCTTGCCTGCGCCGTTGCGGCCGACGAGGCCGATGCGGTCGCCCTTGGCGACACGGAAGGTGGCGTTCTCGATGAGGACGCGCGCACCGGCGCGCAGCTCGATACCGGAGGCGGAGATCACGGACAGACTCCAGGGCGTACGGGATTGGGCGGTGGGCGGCTGAGGACGTTCCCGCCGTCTAATGCGCGAGGAGAATGGCCATGGGCCAAGTCTAACGGGGCCGTGCAAGCGGTTTTTCTACGTCCGCGTGTTCGGGCCGCCGTCCAGGGGCTGTTGCCCGGGAGGCGATGCCGTGACATGCACCACACTCGGGTCCGCCGAGGCGTTGTCAGTGGCGGCTGCAAGACTCGATGCGAGGACCGGACCCACGCACGAAGACCGACGCACCAAGGAGTGATCGGCATGGCAGGCACGGGCGGACGGCCGAGCATCTTTCCGACGCTGCTGTACGCGGACGCGAAGGCGGCGATCAGACAGCTCACGGAGGCCTTCGGCTTCACCGAGCTGTCGGTGTACGAGACGGAGGACGGCTCGGTGATGCACGCCGAGCTGGTCCAGGGCAACGGCGCGGTGATGGTCGGCTCCAAGGGCCGCGGCGGCCTCTTCGACACGGCGATGAAGGACGCCGGGCCCGCGGGGGTGTACGTCGTCGTGGACGATGTCGACGCCCACCACCAGCGGGCCGTGGAGCACGGCGCGGAGATCCTGATGCCCCCGACGGACCAGGACTACGGCTCGCGGGACTACATGGCCCGGGACGCCGAGGGCAACATCTGGAGCTTCGGGACGTACGCCCCCGAGATCGGCGGCTGAGCGGACCGGTCACGCGGCCCACCGGGAGACCTATCCGCCGGTGTGCACCTGGAAGGCGGCCCGGCGCACGGCCTTGGCCAGGGCGGGGTCGGGGTGGGCGGCGGCAAGCGCGACCAGGACCTGCACGGTGCGCGGGTGGCCGACGGCGCGGACCTCGTCCAGCAGCGTGGGGACGGTGGGCTGCACGGCGGCCTCCAGGTGCCGTACCAGCATCTCCGTCTCGCCGTGGTCGGCGACGGCGGCGGCGGTGTCGACCCACAGCCAGGTGGCCTCCTCACGGGTGAGGACCTCGTGGGCGTCCTCCGGGTCGACGCCGTCGTGCTCGGCGAGCCACAGCAGGGCGTACGGCCGCAGGGCCGGGTCGTCGAGCACGGCGTGCACGTCGGGCTCGGCGGGGGCACCGACGACGCGCAGTGCCTCGAAGGCGAGGCCGCGCAGCAGGGCGTCCTCGCCGCGGGCGGCGCCGAGCAGCTCGGTGACGGCGCTGCCGACGGGGCGCGCGGCGAGCCAGGCGCGGTACTCGGCGCGGGCCGCGTTGGGGCGGAGCTGGGCGCAGCCGCGGAGCATGTCCTCGGCGGCCTGCTCGATGTTGCCGGCCGGGCTCTGCGCGGCCACGCAGATCTGCTCCAGCTTGACCCAGACCGCCCAGCTGCCCAGCGGGGTGAGCGTGGCCTGGCCGTCGCCGTAGGTCAGGGCGCCGACGGCGGCCAGGGCCCGGAGGGCCCAGTCGAGCAGGGGGGCGAGCGGGGTGTCCCCGACCGGTGCGGGTTCGGCCGGGCCCAGAGCCCCCTCGGGCCCTGCGGAGCCGGGCCCGTAGGGGATCTCGCAGCGCTCGGTGCGCAGTTCGGTGACCCGCTGCTGGAGCAGGTCGAGGAGCTGCTCGACCGGGACGGGGCCGGCGGACAGCTGGAGGAAGGAGAGCACCTGGGGCATGGCCGAGACGACCTCGGCGACGGAGGCCGGCTCGTGGTCCGCGGGTTCCGGGCTGGCCAGCGACCAGGCGTCGAAGAGGGCGACCCAGCCGCGCAGCACGGCACTGTCGTCACGGTCCCAGGCGCGCAGGCGCCAGCCGGGGCGCGCGCTGTCCCCGTGCACCTCGACGAGTCCGGCGAGGCGGGCGGTGTCCCACTCGGCGCGCACCTGAGCGCTGCTCAGGTCGAGGTCGGCGGCGGCGCGCTCGGCGCTCGTGTCGGAGAGGGTGGCCTTGCCGTCGGCGGTGGCACCGTCGCGGCCGGGGCCGAGGGCGGCGTCGGCCCAGCGGGCGACGCGGACCGCACCGCCCAGTCCGGTGCGCGCCATTCTGGCCAGTTCGGCGGGGGCCGGGGTGCCCTCCGGCGGCCGGGGTGCGGGGCGGCGTGGGCGCCGCTGGTTCACAGCTCTGGGGGCGGCGGCCAGGGGTCGCGGTCGGACGAGTCGAAGCCTGGAGTCGCGCGGGATACGGGACGTCACGGGTGCAGTCTTCCGGTTGACGGTCCGAAAACCCAAACGGAATGTCACGGGGGGCTACGGGGCTGGCCAACGCACCGGGGGCGATGACGGGCGAGGAGACATGATCAGGCCAGTCGTTCGGACTTAAACGGAACGCCTGGAACCGGGGCTTCCGACTTGTACCGGCGGAGCGGGGACCTCACATCAGCGGGGTGAGGAAGCGGCGCAGACGCTCCTCGTACTCCTTCGGGTCCGCGTTCCACATCGCCCCGTGCGGAGCCTGCGGCACTGTGTGCAGGGCGACGCGGTCGGGGCGGCGGGCGGCCAGGCGCCGGGAGTACTCCCACGGGGCGACCGTGTCGTCCGGGCCGTGGATGATCAGGGTCGGCACGCCGAGCAGCCCCGGGTCGGCGGTCTCCCCCGCCCCGTCGGCGTTGAGACCGGCCCGGCCCTGCGCGGCCCACACGGCGAGCGGCAGCAGGGGTTCGGGGGTGTGGCGGGCCTGGGCGAGGGCGCGCAGGGTGGCCGGCCAGCTGAGCACCGGCGAGTCGAGGACCAGCCCGGCGACCCGTTCGCGCACGACGGAGTGCTCGGCGGCGCGCAGGGCCATGGTGGCGCCGGTGGACCAGCCGAGCAGGATGACCCGGCGGGCGCCGTAGCGGACGGCGTAGCGGATCGCGGCGTCCACATCGCGCCACTCGGTCTCGCCGAGGTGGCTCAGGCCGTCCGGCGGGCGTGGGGCGCCGAGGTCGCCGCGGTAGGCGAGCGCGAGGATCGGCAGGCGGCGGCCGTGCAGGAACTCCATGACGTTCATGGCGTGCTCGCGGGTGGTGCCGAGGCCGTGCACGGCGATCACCCAGGTGTCCCGGTAGCCGGGCACGAACCAGGCGGGCAGGTTCCCGAGTTCACCGGGCACGTCGATGTCGGCGTGTTCGAGGCCGAGGGCGGCGTCCGGGTTGCCGACGTGCACGTTCGGGGTGAGCCACACGGCGTCGCCGGCGGCGAGGGTGCCGTGCGTGACGCGTACGAGGCGGCGTACGACGGTGTCGGCGGTGTGCGCGGCAGCGGCCAGGACGGGACCGACGACCGCGTGGGACCCGTCGCCGGCCAGGCCGTAGGTGCCGGGGCGCAGCGAGGCCAGGTCGCGGGTGAGGATGATCTGTCCCGCTGCCGTGCCGTGCACGGTCAGCCGGGGTTCGGTGGGCAGCGGGCGGCCTGGGGGAGCCTTCAGCGCGGCGTCACTGGCGAGCCGCCCGGCGGCCACTGAGGCCGCGCCGGCGGCCAGAACCGCGGTGAGTGCGGCGGCGGTCGCTCTGACGGTTCCCACGGGTTCCAGTGTCGTGCGGGTTCTCGATACGGGCCAGCGGAACGGCGAGGGTGGCCGGGATCCGGCGGGGTACGGGAGGGCGCGGCATCGCCGCAGGCGTGCGCGGCGGCCGGGCCGCCGGGGTCAGCCGCGTTGGCCGTAGCTCTTCAGGCGCGTGCCGGCCTCCTCCATCTGTCCGTCCGTCAGCAGGGAGGGCGTCAGGCCGGGCACGGACGATGCCGTCAGCCACAGGCGGCACATCCACTCCAGCTGGGCGGTGCGGTCGTAGGCCTGGTCGAGGCTGGTGCCGTAGGTGATCGTGCCGTGGTTCTGCAGGAGGCAGCCGGAGCGGTCGGCGAGGGCGTCGAGCATGTTCGCAGCCAGCTCGTCGGTGCCGTAGGTCGCGTAGCGGGCGACGCGCACGCGGCCGCCGAGGGCGCCGGCCATGTAGTGGATCGGCGGCAGCTCGGTCACGAGGGTGGAGACGGCCGTGGCGTGCACGGCGTGGGTGTGGACCACGGCCCGGGCGTCGGTGGTGCGGTGGACGGCGAGGTGCATGGGCAGTTCGCTGGTCGGCGCGAGCGTGCCGAGCACCTGCCGCCCGTCGAGGTCGACGCCGGTGATGTCGTCCGGGCCCAGCCGGTCGTAGGGCACACCCGAAGGGGTGACCAGCACGACGTCCCCTACGCGTGCCGAGACGTTTCCCGAGGTGCCGACGACCAGTCCGTCGGCTACCGTCCGGCGGGCCGTGGCGACCAGCGCCGCCCAGACGCGCGCCGCTTCCGCTTCCCGTTCCGCTTCCCGCCGCTGTTCAGCCATGCCGCGATCCTGCCAGCCGGCCCGGCCCGGAGCCGTCCCTCGGCGTGCTTCCGGCCGGAACCCGCACCACCGAACGGGTGAAGACGGCCGCAAAACACCCGAAAACATCATGCTTCAAGTGATCATCAGGCATTCAATGATCCTCCTTACTCGCCGGCCGACGTTCCACCGCCACTCCAGGGGGACACATGCCTCGTGCTCGCACCGCCTCCCGCACCCGTCGCCGCGCGGGCGTTCTCGCTGCCGCCACCGCCGCGCTCGCCCTCTCGGGCACCCAGGCCGTGGCAGCCGGGTCACCGGCGTCCGCCGTGGGCCCCCTCCGGGGCCACGACGTGTCGTCCCACCAGAAGCACGTCGACTTCCCCGCCGCCCGGTCGGACGGCGCACGGTTCACCTACATCAAGGCGACCGAGGCCACGAGCTACCGCAACCCCTACTTCGACCGGCAGTACGAGGGCGCGCGCGAGGCGGGCCTGGTCCGGGGCGCGTACCACTTCGCCCGGCCGGACCGCTCCTCGGGCGCCGAGCAGGCCGCGTACTTCGTGCAGCACGGCGGGGACTGGCGGGCGGACGGCTGGACGCTGCCGCCCGCGCTCGACATCGAGTACAACCCGTACGACGACGAGCACAAGTGCTACGGGCTGGACCGGGAGCGGATGGTCGACTGGATCCGCTCCTTCAGCGACGAGGTCGAGCGGGAGACCGGCCGGCGCCCGGTCATCTACACCACCGCGCACTGGTGGGAGGCCTGCACCGGCGACAGCCGCGCCTTCGCGGCCGACCATCCCCTGTGGATCGCCCGGCACGGCACGTCGGACCCGGGAGAACTGCCGGGCGGCTGGACGCACTGGACCTTCTGGCAGTTCGGCACCGAGGGCGGTCTGCCGGGTGACCAGAATCTCTTCAACGGGCCGCCGAGCCGGCTGCGGGCCTTCGCGCGGGGCTGGTAGCCAAGGGGCGCCTGGAGTCCCGACTCGAACGAAATTCCAGCCATCCCTTGATGACACCCTGACGCCCGCCCCAGTTCACCTTCCGTTCACCCAGGTTGCCTACGGTCCAACAGCCAATGACCTCGAACGATTGCCTGGGTAAATGGAAAACTTCTCGCTGATCCTCGCGATTGTGGTGGTAACCGCACTCGCGTTCGATTTCACGAACGGTTTTCATGACACCGCCAACGCGATGGCCACCACCATCTCGACCGGTGCGCTCAAGCCCAAGGTCGCGGTGGTCATGTCCGCCGCCCTCAACCTTGTAGGCGCTTTCCTCTCCGTGGAGGTCGCCAACACGATCTCCAAGGGCCTTGTCGATGAGAACGGCATCCGTCCCGAGGTCATATTCGCCGCCCTGGTCGGCGCGATCCTCTGGAACCTGCTGACCTGGCTGGTGGGACTGCCGTCCAGCTCCTCGCACGCCCTGATGGGCGGCCTGATCGGCGCCACCGTCGCCTCCGCGGGCTTCGGTGCCGTCCACAGTGACGTACTGGTCACCAAGGTGCTGCTCCCGGCGGTCGCCGCGCCGATCGTCGCGGGTCTCGCCGCGATGCTGGCCACCCGCTTCTCCTACGGCATCGGCAAGAACGCCGAGGGCGAGGCCACCCGCAAGGGCTACCGCGCCGGTCAGATCGCCTCCGCCGGTCTGGTCTCCCTCGCCCACGGCACCAACGACGCGCAGAAGACGATGGGCATCATCACCCTCGCCCTCATCGCGGGCGGTGCCATCGCCCCCGGCTCCAACCCTCCCACCTGGGTCATCCTCTCCGCGGGTCTGGCCATCGCGCTCGGCACCTACATCGGCGGCTGGCGCATCATCCGCACCATGGGCAAGGGCCTGACCGACCTCGAGCCGCGACAGGGCTTCGCCGCCCAGACCAGCGCGGCCACGGCCATCCTGGCCTCCTCGCACCTCGGCTTCTCCCTCTCCACCACCCACGTCGTCTCCGGCTCGGTGATGGGCGCTGGTCTGGGCCGCAGGGGCGGTGTGGTCCGCTGGTCCACCGCGACCCGCATGTTCATCGCCTGGGCGCTGACCCTGCCGGCCGCCGCGCTGGTCGGCGCGGGCGCCGAGTCCGTCACGGACCTGGGTGACTGGGGCACCGCGGCCGTCGCCGTCTTCCTGGTCGGCGCCAGCGCCGCGATCTGGAAGATCTCCCGCCGCGAGGTCGTCGACCACACCAACGTCGTCGACGACACGGTGGAGCCGGCCGGTGTGGTGACCACCGCCATCGCCGCGGTGATCCCGCCGCCCACGGGCACGGTCGCCGAGGACCTGTCGGCCACGATCCCGGCTCAGGCCACCACCGAACCGGCTCCGGCGGCTCCGCCGGCCGCCGCAGTCTGACCGCCCGGAAACTGAAGGAAGCATCCCCATGAAGATCGACTGGGCGGCCCTCGGCTCCGTCTTCGGCGTCAGCCTCGCGTTCACGGTGGGCCTGGTGGCCCTGTTCACCCTCGGCGTCAACGGCCTGTCGCGCCGCGAGAAGGCCACGGAGCAGGGCGGGTCCGCCGCGCTGGCCGTGACCGGTGCGTACGTGTGCTTCGCGGCCTGTGCCGCTGCGGTGGCGTACGGGATCTATCTGATCGTGGCGAAGCCCTGACGCCGTAGTCCACATCGTCCGCCCTGTCGGTACCGCTTCAGCGGGAACGACAGGGCGGACGCATGTCCGCATGTCCGCAGGCTCCGGCAGCACCACCCGGCCGTCGCCCGGCAGCATCTCGCCCATGTACGCCACGGTGTGTCCCCTCCGATGACCGTTGGACCCCGTACAAGACCTATGCACCCGTGCGGGTGGTGACGGTCCGTGAGCACGGGCGGGATCCCCGATTGCCGCCCGAGGGAACTGAATTCACCGCGACCCGGCCTCGCGGTGCCGCCCGGCGTGCCGGCGATGTGGGCCTCAGCACAGTCCGGCATCCCAGGTCAAAGGCAAGTTGACGGCCCTTCCGGGCGCGTGGTGGACTGCCCGGGCCATGTACGGCGGCAGAGAGGAAGCCGGTGCGAATCCGGCGCGGTCCCGCCACTGTCACCGGGGAAGAACACCCCCGGGAGCCAGGAACTCTCACCGCCGGTCTAGTCGAACCAGGGCGTGGACACCCTGAGTGAGGACATATCGCCATGCGCGGCTGCCGATTGAGGTTCAGTAACCAGGCCCTGCCTGCCCCCACGGCCGGCTGAGCCGATGGGTGCCGATCGCTTCTACGCGTACGGCGCCGCCGCCGGCCTCGTCGGCGACCTGGTCCTCGGTGATCCGCGCCGTGGGCATCCGGTCGCCGCGTTCGGGCGGGCTGCCGCCGCCGTGGAGCGCGCGCTGTGGCACGACCACCGCGGCTGGGGTGCGCTGCACACCGCCGTGTGCGCCGGAGGCGCCGTCGCGCTGGGGGCCGTGGCCGAGCGAGCCGTGCGCCGTTCCCCCGTCGCTTCCGTCGCGCTGACCGCCGCCGCCACCTGGGCCGTGGTCGGGGGTACTTCGCTCGCCCGGGAGGCACGGACCGTCGGGCGTGCGCTGGAGGCCGGGGACGTCGAGGCGGCCCGGGCGCGGCTGCCGCATCTGTGCGGACGGGACCCGCAGGCCCTCGACGCCGACGGGATCGCCCGGGCCGTGGTCGAGTCCGTCGCCGAGAACACGTCGGACGCCGTCGTGGGCGCGCTCGTCTGGGGTGCCGTGGGCGGGGTACCGGGGCTGCTCGGGTTCCGGGCCGTCAACACCCTGGACGCGATGGTGGGCCACAGGTCGGTCCGCTTCCGGCGCTACGGCTGGGCCTCCGCCCGGCTCGACGACCTCGCCGGCTGGCCGGGGGCGCGGCTGACCGCCGTGCTCGCCGCCGCTGCCGGACCGGACCCCCGCGGCGCCGTGCGGGCCTGGCGGGCCGACGCCCGCAGGCACCCGAGTCCCAACGCCGGGCCCGTCGAGGCCTCGTTCGCGGGTGCCCTCGGCGTGCGGCTGGGCGGGACGCTCTCCTACGGCGGGCGCGTCGAACACCGGCCCCTGCTCAACGGGGACACCGGGCGGGCCGTCCGGGTCACCGACATCGACCGGGCCGTACGGCTCTCCCGCCGGGTCGGCCTGCTCGCGCTCGGCGTCACGGTCGCCGCGCGCCGAATCGTGAAGGGACGTGGGAAGTGAACGGTGGTCTCCTCGTGGCCGGCACCACCTCCGACGCCGGCAAGAGCGTCGTGACGGCAGGTATCTGCCGGTGGCTGGTGCGCCGGGGCGTCAAGGTCGCGCCGTTCAAGGCGCAGAACATGTCCCTCAACTCGTTCGTGACCCGGGAGGGCGCCGAGATCGGACGGGCTCAGGCCATGCAGGCCCAGGCCTGCCGTGTCGAGCCGACCGCGCTGATGAATCCCGTGCTGCTCAAGCCCGGTGGCGAGCAGAGCAGCCAGGTCGTGCTGCTCGGCAAGCCGGTGGGCGAGCTGAGCGCGCGCGGGTACCACGGGGGGCGCCAGCAGCGGCTGCTCGGCACGGTGCTGGACTGTCTTGCCGAGTTGCGGGGCACGTATGACGCGGTGATCTGTGAGGGGGCCGGTTCGCCCGCGGAGATCAATCTGCGGCGCACCGACATCGTGAACATGGGGATCGCGCGCAACGCGCGGCTGCCCGTGCTGGTGGTGGGCGACATCGACCGCGGAGGCGTGTTCGCCTCCTTCTTCGGGACCGTCGCGCTGCTGTCCCGGGAGGACCAGGAGCTGGTCGCCGGGTTCCTGGTCAACAAGTTCCGGGGTGATGTCGGCCTGCTGGAGCCGGGGTTGGACATGCTGCACGGGCTCACCGGGCGGCACACCTACGGCGTGCTGCCGTTCCGGCACGGGCTCGGCATCGACGAGGAGGACGGGCTCCGTGTCTCCCTGCGCGGAACCGTGCGGGAGTCGAACACCGCCCCGCCCGTCGGCGAGGACGTGCTGCGGGTCGCCGTCTGCGCGGTCCCGCTCATGTCCAACTTCACGGACGTGGACTCGCTGGCCGCCGAACCGGGCGTCGTCGTGCGGTTCGTGGACCGGCCGGAGGAGCTGGCGGACGCCGACCTCGTGGTGATCCCTGGGACCCGGGGTACGGTCCGGGCGCTCGCCTGGCTGCGCGAGCGGGGTCTCGCGGACGCCCTCGTCAGAAGGGCCGCGGAGGGACGCCCGGTCCTCGGCGTCTGCGGCGGCTTCCAGATCCTCGGCGAGCACATCGAGGACGAGGTCGAGTCGCGCGCCGGCAGTGTCCCGGGCCTCGGAGTGCTCCCCGTGCGGGTGCGGTTCGCCCGCGAGAAGACCCTCACCCGGCCGACCGGGGAAGCCCTCGGGGAGCGGGTCGAAGGCTACGAGATCCACCACGGCATCGCCTCCGTCGAGGGCGGGGAGCCGTTCATCTCCGACGGCGCAGGACAGAGCCTGGACGGCTGCCGGGTCGGTCAGACCTGGGGCACGCACTGGCACGGCTCGCTGGAGTCGGACGGTTTCCGGCGGGCCTTCCTGCGCGAGGTGGCGGCCGCCGCGGGGCGCCGCTTCGTACCGGCCCCCGACACCTCGTTCGCCGCGCTGCGCGAGGAGCAGCTCGACCGGCTCGGCGACCTGATCGAACAGCACGCGGACACGGACGCGCTCTGGCGGCTCATCGAGTCGGGCGCGCCGCAAGGACTGCCTTTCATTCCACCGGGAGCGCCCGCATGAGCACAGTGTTGTTGTTGTCGACCGCCGACACCGATCTGCTGGCGGCCCGGGCCTCCGGCGCCGGCTACCGGATCGGGAACCCGACCCGGGTGGACGTCGCGGAGGAGCTGCCGGGCCTCGTCGAGGGCGCGGACATCGCCGTCGTGCGGCTGCTGGGCGGCAAGCGCGCCTGGGAGGACGGGCTGGCCGCGCTCCGGGCGTCCGGCGTGCCGACCGTGCTGCTCGGCGGCGAGACCGTGCCGGACGCCGAGCTGATGGCCGAGTCGTCCGTACCGGCGGGTGTCGTGGCGGAGGCCCTGAAGTACCTGGTCGAGGGCGGGCCCGCGAACCTGACCGAGCTGGCCCGGTTCCTGTCCGACACCGTGCTGCTGACCGGCGAGGGCTTCGAAGAGCCGCGGAAGATGCCCGAGTACGGCCTGCACGGCTCGTACGAGATCCGGGACGGCCGGCCGACCGTGGGCGTCCTCTTCTACCGGGCGCACGAACTGAGCGGCAACACCGCCTTCGTGGACACGCTGTGCGAGGCGATCGAGGCGCGGGGGGCCAACGCCCTGCCCGTGTACTGCGGTTCGCTGCGCGGCGCGGACGCCGGGCTGTACGAGCTGCTGGGGCAGGCCGACGCCCTGGTCGCCACCGTCCTGGCGGCCGGCGGTACGCACGCCTCGCAGGCCTCGGCGGGCGGCGACGAGGAGTCCTGGGACATCGGGGCGCTCGCCGACCTGAACGTCCCGGTGCTGCAGGGCCTGTGCCTCACCTCCTCGCGGGCCGCCTGGGACGAGTCGGACGCCGCCCTCTCCCCCATGGACGCGGCGATGCAGGTCGCGATCCCGGAGTTCGACGGCCGGCTCGTCACGGTGCCGTTCTCCTTCAAGGAGCAGGGGCCGGACGAGGTCCCGGTGTACGTCGCCGACCCCGAGCGGGCGTCGCGGGTGGCCGGGATCGCCGTACGGCACGCGCAGTTGAAGCACAGGCCGAACGCGGACAAGAAGATCGCGCTGGTCTTCACCGCGTACCCGACCAAGCACTCCCGGGTCGGCAACGCGGTCGGCCTGGACACGCCCGCGTCGGCGGTGCGCGTCCTGGACGCCCTGAAGGAAGCGGGGTACGGGCTCACCACGTACCCGGACGACGGCGACGAGTTGATCCACCGGCTGATCGAGGCCGGCGGGCACGACGTCGAGTGGCTCACCGAGGAGCAGCTGGCCGCCGCCCCGGCGCGGGTGCCGCTCGCCGACTACCGGGCGTGGTTCGACAAGCTCGACCCGGAGCTGCGGGACGCGATGCTGGAGGCGTGGGGCGAGCCGCCGGGCAGCCTGTACGTCGACGGGGACGAGATCGTGCTCGCGTCCCTGCAGTTCGGGAACGTCGTCGTGATGATCCAGCCGCCGCGCGGCTTCGGCGAGAACCCGATCGCGATCTACCACGACCCCGACATGCCGCCGTCGCACCACTACATGGCGGCCTACCGCTGGCTCGACAACAGCTTCGGCGCCGACGCGATCGTGCACATGGGCAAGCACGGCACGATGGAGTGGCTGCCGGGCAAGGGGCTCGGTCTGAGCGCCCGTTGCGCCCCGGACGCCGTCCTCGGCGAGCTGCCCCTCATCTACCCGTTCATCGTCAACGACCCCGGCGAGGGCACGCAGGCCAAGCGGCGCGGGCACGCCACGGTGGTCGACCACCTGGTGCCGCCGATGGCCCGTGCCGACACCTACGGCGACCTGGCCAAGCTGGAGCAGCTGCTGGACGAGTACGCGCTCGTCTCCGACCTGGACCCGGCGAAGGCACCGGCCGTGCGGGCCCAGATCTGGACGCTGGTCAAGGCGGCCGAGCTGCACCACGACCTGCATGTGGACGAGCAGCCGGAGGACGACGACTTCGACGAGTTCGTCATGCACATCGACGGCTATCTGTGCGAGATCAAGGACGTGCAGATCAGGGACGGGCTGCACATCCTGGGCGGCGGTCCGGTCGGCGAGCCGCGCGTGAACCTGGTCCTCGCCGTGCTGCGCGCCTCGCAGGTGTGGGGCGGGCAGGCGAACGCGCTGCCGGGGCTGCGGGCCTCGCTGGCCGAGTACTTCGGGCTCGTCGAGAAGGAGTTGCTCGCCGAACCGGGCGCGCCGGTGAAGGTGCCGGTCGAGCTGACGGACCTCGTGGAAGGCCCGTCCCGTACGGCCGCCGACGCGATCGATCTGCTGGAGCAGCTGTGCCGGCGGATCGCGGAGGGCATGGAGGCCCGCGACTGGGCGGTCGCCGAGAGCGTGCCGCTCATCCGTGAGGTCCTCGGCACCGAACTCCCGGACGCGGTCGCGGTACTGGAGTTCGCGTGCACCGAGGTGGTCCCCCGGCTCGCCCGCACGACCGACGAGATCGGGCACATCCTGCGGGCGCTGGACGGCGGTTACGTGCCCGCGGGTCCCTCCGGCTCCCCCACCCGCGGTCTGGTCAACGTGCTGCCGACCGGCCGCAACTTCTACTCGGTCGACCCCAAGGCCATTCCCTCCCGGCTGAGCTGGGAGGTCGGCCAGTCGCTCGCCGACTCGCTGGTGCAGCGGTATCTGCAGGACACGGGCGAGTACCCGAAGTCCGTCGGCCTCACGGTGTGGGGCACCTCGGCGATGCGCACCCAGGGCGACGACATCGCCGAGATCCTGGCGCTGCTGGGCTGCCGCCCGGTGTGGGACGAGGCCTCGCGCCGGGTGACGGGGTTCGAGGTGATTCCCCTGGCCGAGCTGGGGCGGCCGCGCATCGACGTCACGGTCCGCATCTCCGGCTTCTTCCGGGACGCGTTCCCGCATGTGGTCGGGCTGATCGACGACGCGGTGCGGGCGGTGGCCGAGCTGGACGAGCCGGCCGGGCAGAACTTCGTGAAGGCCCACGCCGACGAGGACACCGCCGAGCACGGTGACCGGCGGCGCGCCACGGCCCGGGTCTTCGGCTCCAAGCCGGGCGCGTACGGTGCCGGTCTGCTGCCGCTGATCGACGCGCGCAACTGGCGCTCCGACGCCGACCTCGCCGAGGTGTACGCGGTGTGGGGCGGCTACGCGTACGGGCGCGGGCTCGACGGGCGGGCGGCGCGCGGGGACATGGAGACCGCGTTCAAGCGGATCGCGGTCGCCGCGAAGAACGTCGACACCCGCGAGCACGATCTGGTCGACGCCGATGACTACTTCCAGTACCACGGCGGCATGGTCGCCATGGTCCGTCACCTGACCGGCGCCAACCCCGAGGCCTACGTGGGTGACAGCGCCGTGCCCGACCAGGTGAAGACCCGCACGCTCGGCGAGGAGACGCACCGCGTCTTCCGTGCGCGGGTGGTCAACCCGCGCTGGATGGCGGCGATGCGCCGGCACGGCTACAAGGGCGCCTTCGAGATGGCGGCGACCGTGGACTACCTGTTCGGCTACGACGCGACGGCGGGCGTGGTCGACGACTGGATGTACGAGAAGCTCAGCGCGGAGTACGTCTTCGACCCGGAGAACCGGGACTTCATGAAGAAGTCCAACCCGTGGGCGCTGCGCGGGGTCACCGAGCGGCTGCTCGAGGCGGCGGACCGCGGACTGTGGGCCGAGCCGGACGCGGAAACGCTGGAGCGGCTGCGCGCCACCTACCTGGAGCTCGAAGGCGACTTGGAGGGCGACGAGAAGTGAGTACCCCGTTTCCGTTCACGGCCGTCGTCGGCCAGGACGACCTGCGGCTCGCGCTGCTGCTGAACGCCGTGTCGCCGGCGGTCGGCGGTGTGCTGGTGCGCGGCGAGAAGGGCACCGCCAAGTCGACGGCCGTACGGGCCCTTTCGGCGCTGCTGCCCAAGGTGTCCGTGGTCGCCGGATGCCGTTTCTCCTGTGACCCGGCGGCGCCGGACCCGTCCTGCCCGGACGGCCCGCACGAGGCCGGGGCCGGTGCGGCGCGGCCCGCGCGGATGGTCGAGCTGCCCGTCGGCGCCTCCGAGGACCGGCTGGTGGGCGCGCTGGACATCGAGCGGGCGCTGGCGGAGGGCGTGAAGGCTTTCGAGCCGGGCCTGCTGGCCGACGCGCACCGCGGGATCCTCTACGTCGACGAGGTCAACCTGCTCCACGACCACCTGGTCGATCTGCTGCTGGACGCGGCGGCGATGGGCGCGTCCTACGTCGAGCGCGAGGGCATCTCGGTGCGGCACGCGGCCCGGTTCCTGCTCGTCGGCACCATGAACCCGGAGGAGGGCGAGCTGCGGCCGCAGCTGCTCGACCGGTTCGGGCTGACCGTGGAGGTCGCGGCCTCGCGGGAGCCCGACCAGCGGGTGGAGGTCGTACGGCGGCGGCTCGCCTACGACGACGACCCGGCGGGCTTCGCCGCCCGGTGGGCCGACGAGGAGGCCGCCGTACGGGCCCGGATCGTGGCCGCGCGCCGGCTGCTGCCGCAGGTGCGGCTGGGCGACGGGGCGCTGCGGCAGATCGCGGCGACCTGCGCGGCCTTCGAGGTGGACGGCATGCGTGCCGACATCGTCATGGCGCGTACGGCGACCGCACTGGCCGCCTGGGCCGGGCGGACGGACGTGCTCGCCGAGGACGTGCGGCAGGCGGCGCTGCTGGCGCTGCCGCACCGGCGCCGGCGCAATCCGTTCGACGCGCCGGGTCTCGACGAGGACAAGCTGGACGAGACCCTGGAGGAGTTCGGCGGCTCGGACGACGAGGACCCCGACCCCGACCCCGACGGCCCCGGCGGGGGCGGTGGGCAGCCGCCGCAGTCCGACGGCGGTCCGCAGGGCGGCGGCGACACCGCCGCGCGACCCGAGGCCGATGAGGGCGGGCAGCCGCAGGCCTCCGGCGCACAGGAGCAGCAGGCCGTACGGGCCGCCGAGCCGTTCCGTACGAAGGTGCTGAGCGTGCCCGGGATCGGCGAGGGTGCCGCCGGGCGGCGCTCGCGCGCGCGGACCGAGCACGGGCGGACCACCGGGGCCCGGCGGCCGCGCGGCACGCTCACCAAGCTGCACCTGGCGGCGACCGTGCTGGCCGCGGCCCCGCACCAGCGGGCGCGCGGGCGGTCCGGGCCCGGGCTGGTGCTGCGGCGGGACGATCTGCGGCAGGCGACGCGGGAGGGGCGCGAGGGGAACCTCGTGCTGTTCGTGGTCGACGCGTCCGGGTCGATGGCGGCACGGCAGCGGATGAGCGCCGTGAAGGGTGCCGTGCTGTCCCTGCTGCTGGACGCCTACCAGCGGCGGGACAAGGTGGGTCTGGTGACCTTCCGGGGCGCGGCGGCGGATGTGGCCCTGCCGCCGACCTCGTCGGTGGACGCCGCGGCGGCCCGGCTGGAGTCGCTGCCGACGGGCGGCCGTACGCCGCTGGCGGCGGGGCTGCTCAAGGCGCACGAGGTGCTGCGGGTGGAGCGGCTGCGGGATCCGGCGCGGCGGGCGCTGGTCGTGGTCGTGACCGACGGGCGGGCCACCGGTGGCCCGGAGCCCGTCGCGCTGGCGGGGAGGGCGGCCCGGCTGTTCGCGGCCGAGGGCGTCGCCTCGGTGGTCGTGGACTGCGAGTCGGGGCCGGTGCGGCTCGGGCTCGCCGGGCAGCTCGCGGGTGAGCTGGGCGGTACGGCCGTCACGCTGGACGAGCTGCGGGCCGAATCGATCGCCGGGCTGGTCAGGGATGTGCAGGGGACGCACGGGACTTCGAGGAGGGCCGCGTAATGCCGCAGGGGCAGCCGAATGTGGTACCGGACGACGGGCTGACGACCCGGCAGCGGCGCAACCGTCCGCTGGTCGTCGTGCACACGGGCATCGGCAAGGGCAAGTCGACCGCGGCCTTCGGGCTCGCGCTGCGCGCCTGGAACCAGGGGTGGCCGATCGGGGTGTTCCAGTTCGTCAAGTCGGCGAAGTGGAAGGTCGGCGAGGAGAACGCGCTGCGCGTGCTCGGTGCCTCCGGTGAGGGCGGCACCGTCGACTGGCACAAGATGGGCGAGGGCTGGTCCTGGGTCCAACGGGATGCCCAGATGGACAACGAGGAGAAGGCCCGGGAGGGCTGGGAGCAGGTCAAGCGGGACCTGGCGGCCGAGACCTACCGGCTGTACGTGCTGGACGAGTTCGCCTACCCGATGCACTGGGGGTGGGTGGACACGGACGAGGTCGTGGACGTCCTGCGGAGCCGGCCGGGTACCCAGCATGTGGTGATCACCGGCCGTAACGCGCCCGAGAAGCTGGTGGAGTTCGCCGACCTCGTCACCGACATGTCCAAGGTCAAGCACCCGATGGACGCGGGGCAGAAGGGCCAGAAGGGCATCGAGTGGTGACGTTCGTTCCCCGGCTGGTCATTGCCGCGCCGTCGTCCGGCAGCGGCAAGACCACCGTCGCCACGGGGCTGATGGCCGCGTTCGCCGCGCGGGGGCTCGCCGTGTCCGCGCACAAGGTCGGGCCCGACTACATCGACCCCGGGTATCACGCGCTCGCGACCGGGCGGGTGGGGCGCAACCTGGACGCCTACCTGTGCGGCCCCGAGCTGGTCGCTCCGCTGTTCCTGCACGGGGCGTCCGGGTGTGACCTCGCGGTCGTCGAGGGTGTGATGGGGCTGTACGACGGGGCCGCGGGCGAGGGGGAACTCGCGTCCACGGCTCATGTCGCGAAGTTGTTGCGGGCGCCGGTGGTGCTGGTCGTGGACGCGTCGTCACAGTCGCGGTCGGTGGCTGCGCTGGTGCACGGGTTCGCCTCCTGGGATCCGGAGGTGCGGATCGGGGGCGTGATCCTGAACAAGGTGGGCTCCGACCGGCACGAGGAACTGCTGCGGGACGCGTTGGACGCGGCCGGGGTGCCGGTGCTGGGTGTGCTGCGGCGGGCTGCTCAGGTGGACACGCCTTCCCGGCATCTGGGGCTGGTGCCGGTTGCCGAGCGGCACTCCGCGGCGGTCGGCTCCGTCGGAGCCATGGCGGCGCAGGTGGCTCGAGGGTGCGACCTGGCCGCGCTGGAGGCGTTGGCACGTTCCGCCGGTCCGTTGCCAGGGGGCTCCGCCCCGTGGACCCCCGGCCTGCCCACCCACGACCACCCGACCTGGTCGGCTGAAAAGCCAGGGCCCGTGGTTGCCGTCGCCGGCGGGGAAGCGTTCACCTTCTCCTACGCCGAGCACACCGAGCTGCTGACCGCGGCCGGTGCCGAAGTGGTCACCTTCGATCCGCTCCGGGACGAGCAACTGCCCGAAGGTACAGCCGGGTTGGTCATCGGGGGCGGTTTCCCCGAGGTGTACGCCGCCGAGCTGTCCGCCAACGAACCCCTTCGCAAGGCCGTCGCCGCACTCGCGGAGCGGGGTGCTCCCGTCGCCGCCGAGTGTGCCGGGCTGCTCTATCTCTGCCGGGAGTTGGACGGCAAGCCCATGTGCGGGGTGCTGGACGCCACCGCGCGGATGAGTGAACGGCTCACTCTGGGGTACCGGGACGCGGTCGCCGTCGGGGACAGTGTGCTGGCCGTCGCGGGAACGCGGATGCGGGGGCACGAGTTCCACCGCACTCTCGTCGAGCCCGGGGCGGGGCCCGCGCCCGCCTGGGGGGTGCGCACCCCGGTGCGACGGGTCGAAGGTTTCGTACAGCAGGGCGTGCACGCGAGTTATCTGCACACGCACTGGGCGTCCGAGCCCGGTGTGGCCCGTCGGTTCGTGGAGAGGTGCCGGACGTCATGAGCAGCAGGCTGGTCGGTGTCGGGGTCGGTCCCGGTGATCCGGAGCTGGTGACCGTCAAGGGGGTCAACGCGCTGCGCGCGGCGGACGTCGTCGTCGTACCCGTGATGGCCGCGGCCGACGGGAAGGACGGCGGGGAGCCCGGGCGGGCCGAGGCGACCGTGTTGCACTACGTGCCCGCGGAGAAGGTCGTCCGGGTGGTGTTCGCGCTGAACGAGCGGACCGACCGGGCGCGGCGGGAGGCCGCCTGGGACGCGGCGGGCGAGCAGGTCGCCGGGCTGCTGCGGCGGCACGGGTCCGTCGCCTTCGCGACCATCGGGGATCCGAACGTGTACTCGACGTTCACGTATCTCGCGCAGACGATCACGGAGCTGGTGCCGGGTGTCGCGGTGGAGACCGTGCCCGGGATCACCGCCATGCAGGATCTGGCGGCCAGGTCCGGGGCGGTGCTGACCGAGGGCACCGAACCGCTGACGCTCGTGCCGGTGACGGCGGGCTCGGCGGTGCTCAAGGAGGCGCTGGCCGGGCCGGGGACCGTCGTGGCGTACAAGTTCGGGCGACAGGCCGCCGAGGTCGCCGAGGTGCTGCGGGAGACCGGGCGGATCGGGGACGCCGTGTGGGGCTCGGCGCTCGGGCTGCCGGAGGAGTCGGTGCGGGCGGCCGCCGAGCTGGACGGGGAGCCGTTGCCGTACCTGTCGACGCTGATCGCGCCGCCGCGGCGGGACGGCGGGCGGGGCGGAAAGCTGTGAGGGCGCTGCGGTCAGCCGCCGGAGATGCCGACCACCAGCCAGATGAAGGCCACGCCGGCCACCGTGCACAGCAGGGTGGAGCGGGCGGGGTGCTCGTGGTGGGCCTCGGGGAGGATCTCGGCCGCGGCGAGATAGAGCAGGACGCCGCCGAAGAGGCCGAGATAGCCGCCGAGCAGCGGTTCGGGGATGTGGAGGAACGCGGTCGACAGCGCGCCCACGACGGGTGCGAAGGCGTCGGCGACGAGCATGCCTATCGCCCGGCGCCGCGCGTTGCCGTACAGGCTCGTGATCGTGAAGGTGTTGAAGCCGTCGGCGAAGTCGTGCGCGATCACGGCGAGCGCGACGGAGGCACCCATGCCGCCGCCCACCTGGAAGGCCGCGCCGATGGCCACCCCGTCCATCGCGCTGTGGCCGACCATCGCGGCGGCCGCCGTCAGGCCCACCTCGGGCGCGCGGTGGTTGTGCTCGTCGCCCCCGTGCGACGCCTGGCGCGCCGCCAGCGTGCGCTCCACCAGGTGGGCCAGCAGGAAACCGGCCACGAACAGCAGCAGCGCCGCGGGTACGCCGAAGATCTCGCGGTCGGCGGCGTGCAGCGCCTCCGGCAGCAGGTCCAGGCCGACCACACCCAGCATCAGACCGCCGGCCAGACCCAGGACCAGGTGGCGACGGTCGGTCACGCGCTGTGCCGTCCAGCCGCCGGCCAGCGTCATCAGGAACGCGCCGAGCGCGACAAAGACCGCCATAGGCCCTTGCTATCCGATGAAGGCGCCTTCGCGCACATCCGGCGCCTTCCGCATGCCACCAGACCCTGACATATCCCCCGATTTCAACTCGCACTCCCGCACGAGAGGACCCCTTCCCATGGCCGATGCTCCCACCGGCAAGGTGACGTTCGTCGGTGCCGGCCCCGGCGCCGCCGACCTGCTGACGTTCCGCGCCGCACACGCGATCGCCGAGGCCGACGTGGTGATCTGGGCGGCGAGCCTGGTCCAGGCGGAGGTGCTCGAGCACGCGCGCGCGGACGCGGAGATCCTGGACTCGGCGACCATGTCCCTGGAGGACGTCGTGGCCGTCTACCGGCGGGCCCTGACCGAGGGCCTGAAGGTCGCGCGGATCCACTCCGGCGACCCGGCGCTGTGGGGCGGCACGCAGGAGCAGCTGGACCGGTGCGCCGAGATCGGGATCGAGACCGAGATCGTGCCGGGTGTCTCGTCCTTCTCCGCCGTCGCCGCCCTCGCACAGCGCGAGCTGACCATCCCGGAGGTCGCCCAGTCCGTGGTGCTGACCCGGCTCGGCGGCGGCAAGACGCCGATGCCGCCCGGCGAGGAGGTGCGCGAGTTCGCCCGGCACGGCACCACCATGGCGATCTTCCTGTCGGCGGCGCGCAGCGGCCAGCTGGTGCGGGAGCTGCTTGAGGGCGGCTACCCCACGGACACCCCCGTGGTCATCGCCTACCAGGCGACCTGGCCGGAGGAGCTGGTCGTGAAGTGCACGATCAACACCCTGGAGGAGACGGTCAAGGAGCACAAGCTCTGGAAGCACACGCTCTTCCTGGTCGGCCCGGCGCTGGACGCCCACGGGACGCGTTCGCACCTGTACCACCCCGGTCACTTCCACGGGTACCGCAAGGCGGACCCCGAGGCGCGGCGGGCGCTGCGCGAGCGGGGTGCGAACAGTTGATCACGGTGGTCGGTACGGGGACGGGGGCGCCGGTTCCCGCGGACGTCCTCACCGGTGCCGCTCTGGTCGTCGGCGGGCGGCGCCATCTGGACGCCGTACGGCTGCCCGAGGGCGCGGAGCGGATCGTGCTCGGGCCGCTGGCGCCCGCCCTGGAGACGATCGCGGAGTACGTCGGCAAGGAGCTGCCGGTGGTCGTGCTGGCCTCCGGGGATCCCGGGTTCTTCGGGATCGTGCGGGTGCTGGCCGAGCGGTTCGGGACCGGGTTGCTGGACGTGCGGCCCGGGGTGTCGTCGGTGGCGGCGGCGTTCGCGCGGATCGGGCTGCCGTGGGACGACGCGGTCGTGGTGAGCGCGCACGGCCGTGACCTGCGCACGGCCGTCAACGTGTGCCGGGCGCACCCGAAGGTGGCCGTGCTGACCGGGCCCGGTGCCGGTCCGGCCGAGCTGGGCGCCGCGCTCGGCGACGGCCGGGTCCTCGTCGTGGCGAGCGCGCTCGGCGATCCGGAGCGCGAGCGGGTGGAGCGGGTGACGCCCGCCGAGGCCGCTGCCCGGGACTGGGGTACGGCGGTGAGCGTGGTGCTGTGCCTGGACGAGACCCGGGCGCCGGGCGGGCTGCGCACCGTCGCCGGAGTGCCCGCTCAGCCGGACCGGTGGGCGCTGGACGAGAGCGACTTCGCGCACCGCGACTCGATGATCACCAAGTTCGAGGTGCGGGCGCTGGCGCTGGCCCGGCTCGGGCCGCGCCTGGGCGACCTGGTGTGGGACGTCGGCGCGGGTTCGGGTTCGGTCGCCGTGGAGTGCGCGCGGCTCGGCGCGGCCGTCGTGGCCGTCGAGAAGAGCCCGGACGGGGTCGAGCGGATCCACGCCAACGCACGGGCGCACCGGGTCGACGTCCGGGTGGTGCACGGCTCGGCACCGGACGTGCTCGGTGAACTCGACGATCCCGACGCGGTGTTCGTCGGCGGCGGCGGACGTGAACTGCCCGCCGTCGTCGGCGCGTGCGCGCGGCGGGCGCGACGGACCGTCGTCGTCGCCCTGGCGGCGCTGGACCGGGTGCCGGCGGCGCGTCAGGCGCTGACGAGTGCCGGTTTCACCTGCGACGGAGTGCTGTTGCAGTCGTCGCGGCTGGCTCCGCTGCCGGGTGACGTGACCCGGCTCGCGGCGGCCAATCCCGTTTTCCTGCTGTGGGGCGTCAGAACCCCGGCGTCTAGTGAAGGAGTTGCTCAGTGATCGGCCTCATTTCCGCCACCGCGGCGGGGGCGGCGGCACGCGACCGGCTGGCCGCGGCCTGGCCGGACCGTACGCGGGTGTACGACGGTCCCGTCGGGGAGGCCGTCCGGGCCGCGTTCGCGGAGTGCGGGCAGCTGGTGTGCTTCCTGGCGACGGGCGCGACGGTACGGCTGCTCGCGCCGCTGCTCGGCGACAAGGCGGCGGACCCGGGTGTGGTGTGCGTGGACGAGGGCGGCCGCTTCGCGGTGTCGCTGGTCGGCGGGCACGGCGGCGGCGCCAACGAACTCGCCCGTGAGGTGGGCGCGTTGCTGGGCGCGGAGCCGGTCGTGACGACCGCGACGGACGCCGTGGGGCTGCCGGGTCTCGACACCCTCGGGTTCCCGTTCGAGGGCTCGGTCGCCACGGTGTCCCGGGCTCTGCTGGACGGCGAACCCGTCGCCCTGGAGGCCGAGATGCCGTGGCCGCTGCCCCCGCTGCCGACCTCGCCGCAGGGGTCGTACACCGTCCGGCTCACGGACCGCGCCGTCGAACCGGGCGAGCGGGAGGTGCTGCTCCGGCCGCCGTCCCTGGTGGTCGGGGTCGGCGCCTCCAAGGGCGCACCGGCCGAGGAGGTGCTCGGGCTGGTCGAGGACGCGTTGCGGGAGGCGGGTCTCTCGCCGCAGTCGGTGGCCGAACTCGCCACCGTGGACGCCAAGTCGGAAGAGCCCGGCATCGTCGCGGCCGCCGGGCGGCTGGGGGTGCCGCTGGTGACGTACCCGGCCGAGGAGCTGGCGGCCGTGCGGGTGCCCAACCCGTCCAACGCCCCGCTCGCGGCCGTCGGCACCCCCTCCGTCGCCGAGGCGGCGGCGCTGGTGCGCGGCGGTGAACTCCTCGTGCCCAAGCGGAAGTCCGAGCGTGCCGACGGGCAGCCGGCCATGGCGACCTGTGCCGTCGTACGGCGCCCCGGGCGCGGGCGGCTCGCGGTGGTCGGGCTCGGCCCCGGCGCCCGGGACCTGCTCACCCCGCGCGCGGCGGCGGAGCTGCGGCGGGCGTCCGTGCTGGTGGGCCTCGACCAGTACGTCGACCAGATCCGCGACCTGCTGCCGCCCGGCACCCGGGTGCTGGAGTCGGGGCTCGGCGCCGAGGAGGAGCGGGCCCGCACGGCGGTCGCCGAGGCCCGCAAGGGGCATGCGGTGGCGCTGATCGGCAGCGGGGACGCGGGCGTGTACGCCATGGCCTCCCCCGCACTCGCCGAGGCGTCCGACGACATCGACGTGGTCGGTGTGCCCGGTGTGACGGCCGCGCTGGCCGCCGGGGCCGTCCTGGGTGCGCCGCTGGGCCACGACCACGTGTCGATCAGCCTGTCCGACCTGCACACGCCGTGGGAGGTCATCGAGCGGCGGGTGCGGGCTGCGGCCGAGGCCGACATCGTGGTCACCTTCTACAACCCGCGCTCCCGGGGCCGCGACTGGCAGCTGCCCGAGGCGCTCGCGATCCTCGCCGGGCACCGGGAGCCGACGACGCCCGTCGGTGTCGTACGCAACGCCTCGCGGCCGGACCAGTCGAGCCGGCTGACGACGCTGGCCGCACTCGACCCGGCGACGGTCGACATGATGACGGTCGTGACCGTGGGCAACACCGCGACCCGGGACATCGCGGGGCGCATGGTGACCCCGCGCGGCTACCGCTGGCAGGAGAGCACTCAGGTGAGCACGGAGGAGGGCGCCCGGTGAACCCCGTGGCCCGTGTGGTCCATCCCATCGAGCAGGAGTCCTTCCGCCGGCTGCGCGCCCGGCTGGACACCTCGCACTTCCCGCCGCTGACCCGGGCGGTGGTGGAGCGGGTCATCCACTCCGCCGCCGACCTGGAGTACGCGACCGACCTCGTCACGGACGAGAGCGACCTGGTGAAGGCGCATGCCGCGCTGCACGCCGGGGCGCCCGTCGTCGTGGACGTGGAGATGGTCGCGGCCGGCATCACCCGCCGGGAGACCGTGTGCCGGCTGAAGGACGCCGCGGCCGGGCCGGGGCTCACCCGTTCCGCCCACGCCATCCGGCTCGCGTACGAGGAGGTCGGGCCCGGCGCCCTGTGGGTGATCGGCTGTGCGCCGACCGCCCTGGAGGAGCTGCTGACCCTGGACGCCTCGCCCGCGCTCGTCATCGGCCTGCCCGTCGGCTTCGTCGGCGCGGCCGAGTCCAAGGAGGCGTTGCGGGCGAGCGGGCTGCCCGCCGTGAGCAACGTGTCCGAGAAGGGCGGCTCGGCGGTCGCCGCCGCCGCGCTCAACGCCCTGCTGTACCACCCGATTTCCACCGAGGAGAAGCCGTGACCACCCCGCCGCCCGCCCTGCTCATCGCCGGCCACGGCACCCGGGACGAGGCCGGAGCCGAGGCGTTCCGCGACTTCGTACGCGAGCTGGGCCGCCGCCACCCCGAACTGCCCGTCGCGGGCGGTTTCATCGAGCTGTCCCCGCCGCCGCTGGGCGAGGCCGTCACCGACCTGGTCGAGCGAGGCGTGCGCCGGTTCGCTGCCGTGCCGCTGATGCTGGTGTCCGCCGGCCACGCCAAGGGGGACATCCCGGCCGCGCTGGCCCGCGAGAAGGAGCGGCACCCCGGGATCTCGTACACCTACGGCCGTCCGCTCGGACCGCACCCGTCGCTGCTGAACGTGCTGGAGCGGCGGCTGGACGAGGCCCTCGGGGGCACGGCCCGTACGCCCGAGGACCGGGCCGGCGTGACCGTGCTGCTGGTGGGCCGGGGCTCCACCGACCCGGACGCCAACGCCGAGGTGTGCAAGGCGGCCCGGCTGCTGTGGGAGGGGCGCGGCTACGCCGGTGTGGAGACGGCGTTCGTGTCGCTGGCGGCGCCGGACGTGCCGAGCGGTCTCGACCGGTGCGCGAAGCTGGGGGCGAAGCGGATCGTCGTCCTCCCCTACTTCCTGTTCACCGGCATCCTGCCGGACCGGGTGCGGCAGCAGACCGAGGGCTGGGCGGCCGCCCACCCGGAGGTCGAGGTGCGCTCGGCGGACGTCATCGGACCCGAGCCCGAGCTGCTGGATCTGGTGATGGAGCGGTACGAGGAGGCCGTCAAGGGCGACCTCCGGATGAACTGCGACTCCTGCGTGTACCGGATCGCACTGCCGGGCTTCGAGGACAAGGTGGGACTGCCGCAGCAGCCGCACTTCCACCCGGACGACGACGGCCACCACCACGGGCACGGGCACCACCATCACGGGGGGCACACGCACAGCCATGCACACTGACGACACCGGGCACGATCTGCGGCATCACGGGGACGCCGAGGTCCGTGACGACGGGGCCGCGCTGGTCGACCTCGCGGTCAACGTCCGCGCGGACACGCCTCCGACGTGGCTGCGGGAGCAGATCGCCGGGTCGCTGTCGTCGCTCGCGGCCTACCCGGACGGGCGGGCCGCGCGGGCGGCGGTGGCGGCGCGGCACGGGCTGCCGGTGGAGCGGGTGCTGCTGACGGCCGGGGCGGCGGAGGCGTTCGTGCTGCTGGCGCGGGCGCTGAAGGTGCGCCGGCCGGTCGTCGTGCACCCGCAGTTCACGGAGCCGGAGGCGGCGCTGCGGGATGCGGGGCACACCGTGGACCGGGTGCTGCTGCGCGAGAGGGACGGCTTCCGGCTGGACCCGGCGGCCGTCCCCGAGGACGCCGACCTGGTCGTGATCGGGAACCCGACCAATCCGACGTCGGTCCTGCACCCGGCCGCCACGATCGCCGGACTCGCCCGCCCTGGGCGGACGCTGGTCGTCGACGAGGCGTTCATGGACGCGGTGCCCGGCGAGCGCGAGGCGCTGGCCGGGCGGACCGACGTACCCGGCCTGGTCGTGCTGCGCAGCCTGACCAAGACCTGGGGCCTGGCCGGGCTGCGCATCGGCTACGTACTGGCCGCGCCGGAGACGATCACCGAGCTGGAGCGGGCCCAGCCGCTGTGGCCGGTGTCGACACCGGCACTGGCCGCGGCGCAGGCGTGCGTGGCGCCGCGGGCACTGGCCGAGGCGGCACACGCGGCCCACCGGGTCTCGGCGGACCGGGCCCATCTGGTGGCGGGGCTTTCCGCCTTCGCCGACCGGGGTGTGCGGGTGGCCGGTCCCGCCGAAGGACCGTTCGTGCTGGTGCACGTGCCGGACGCCGCCGCGGTACGCCGGCGACTGCGTGAGCTGGGATACGCGGTGCGGCGCGGGGACACGTTTCCCGGGCTGGACGCCGACTGGATACGCATGGCCGTACGGGACAGGGCCACGGTGAACGGATTCCTGGCGGGGCTGGAGCGGGCACTGGGCTGACCCCGCCAGGGGTCCGTCAGCTCTTCCGGCGCCGGGCCACCGTCACCGCTCCCCCGCCCACCAGCAGCAGCGCCAGCGCGCCGCCCGCGATGTACGGCGTCGTCGCGCTGCCGCCCGTCTCGGCCAGGTCGGCGCGGGCGCCCTGGGGCTTCACGTCGGTCGCCGGGTCGTGGTTCGGGGCCGGGTGTCCGGTGGGCGGGGCCATCGGGGACTCGCAGGTGGCCCTGGCCAGAGTGATCGTTCCTGCCACGTCGGCCACGTTGAGCTTCAGCGGGTTGACGGAGACCTTGAGTTCGAGGGCCGTCGCGGCTGCCGTGCGGGTCGTGGTCGTGTGCCGGGAGAGGTCGAGGCGGACCTCGCCGACGCCGGGCACCTTCACCTCGGTCGGGCCGCCCGCGGTCAGCGTGACCCGCTTGCCGAGGACCGTGACCGCGCCGAGGACGTCGGCGGAGGCGACGGGCCGCTTGCCGACCGCGCAGGTCGCCTTCGCGGTGACCGTGTCGACCTCCACGAGGGAGAGCAGGGGCAGGCCCGGGACGTGCACCTTGGCGTGGACGACGCGGACCGAGCCCTCGGCGAGCTTCTTGTCCACCGTGGCCCTGGCCGCGGCGACGTCCGCGCCGAGGACCGTGAACGGCTTGCCGCCGTTCACGCCGTCGAGCCGGGCGGAGAGCACGGTTCTGTCGGCGCTCCGGGGCGCCTGGACCTCGTTGAGGGTGACCGCGAGCGGGACGTTCACGGTCTTGTTGAGCAGGGACACGTCGAGCCCGGTCCGGAGCACGACGGCGAAGGCGCGACCGTGGCCGGTGGTCGCGTGCGCGGCGCCCGCGCCCAGGACCGCGGGACCTGCGGCCAGGGCGGTGACCGTCGCGACCGTGGCGAGACGGCGTGCGGGCATACGGAAGTTGTTGCTGTTCAAGGCGGTGGGACCCCCAGACGGAACTTGCTTGGGACCCGTCAACCTTGTACGCACTGTGGGTGAACGGTCAGCTATCCAGAGTTACTTCACTCAAACGTGGATATTCCGCACGCCTCTTCGAATCACCGGGCACACGCGTTCCCTTACTCGACCACGGTCCCGTTGAGCACCACCCGGCGCGGCGCCGCCAGCACCCGTACGTCCGCCCGCGGGTCGGACTCGTACACCACCAGGTCGGCCGGTGCACCCTCCTCCAGACCGGGGCGGCCCAGCCAGGCCCGGGCCCCCCAGCTGGTGGCCGACAGGGCCGCGACCGGCGGGATGCCCGCGGCGACGAGTTCGGAGACCTCGCCCGCCACCAGGCCATGGGCCAGAGAGCCGCCCGCGTCCGTGCCGACGTACACCGGGATACCGGCGTCGTAGGCGCCGCGCACGGTGTCGTAGCGGCGCTCGTGCAGCCGGCGCATATGGGCCGACCAGCGCGGGTACTTGGTCTCGCCGCCCGCCGCGAGCTGCGGGAAGGTGGCGATGTTGACGAGGGTCGGCACGATCGCCACACCGCGCTCGGCGAAGAGCGGGATCAGGTCCTCGGTGAGGCCCGTGGCGTGCTCGATGCAGTCGATGCCCGCCTCCACCAGGTCGCGCAGCGAACTCTCGGCGAAGCAGTGCGCGGTGACGCGGGCGCCGAGCCGGTGGGCCTCGGCGATGGCCGCCTCCACCGCCTCGCGCGGCCAGCAGGCGGAGAGGTCACCGAGGTCGCGGTCGATCCAGTCGCCGACCAGCTTGACCCAGCCGTCGCCGCGCCGGGCCTCCTGCGCGACGTACGCGACGAGTTCGTCCGGCTCGATCTCGTGGGCGTAGCTCCTCATGTACCGGCGGGTGCGGGCGATGTGCCGGCCGGCCCGGATGATCTTCGGGAGGTCGTCGCGGTCGTCGACCCAGCGGGTGTCGGAGGGCGAGCCCGCGTCGCGGATCAGCAGGGTGCCGGTCTCCCGGTCGGTCAGCGCCTGCTTCTCGGCGGTGTCCGCGTCCACCGGGCCGTCCGCGCCGAGTCCGACGTGGCAGTGCGCGTCGACCAGGCCGGGCAGCGCCCAGCCCTCGACGGTCCGGACGTCCCGGGCCCCGGCGGGGCGGTCGTGGCAGACGCGCCCGCCGACCACCCACAGCTCGTCGCGGACGTCCTCGGGGCCCACCAGGACCCGGCCCTTCACGTGCAGCACCGCGTGATCGCTCATGCACCGCACCTTAGTGAGCCGGGACCCGGTCCTGACAGTGACCTACGACTCGGCCTTGCCCGCCCGGTCCGGGGCCGCCTCCTCCACCTCGGCCATCGCCGGGTCGAGCAGACGGGAGAGGAAGTGGCGGGTGCGCTCGTGGCGGGGGCTGCCGATGACCTGGTCGGGGCTGCCGTCCTCGACGATCACGCCGCCGTCCATGAAGACGACCCGGTCGGCGACCTCGCGGGCGAAGGTCATCTCGTGGGTGACGACCATCATGGTCATGCCCTCGGTGGCGAGCATGCGCATGACGGCGAGGACGTCGCCGACCAGCTCCGGGTCGAGCGCCGAGGTCGGCTCGTCGAAGAGCATCACCTCGGGGCCCATCGCCAGCGCGCGGGCGATGGCCACGCGCTGCTGCTGGCCGCCGGAGAGGGAGGACGGGTAGGCGTCCGCCTTCTCGGACAGGCCGACCCGGGCGAGGTTCTCGGCGGCGGTCCTCGCGGCCGTGGCCTTGTCCCGCTTGAGGACCCGGCGCTGCGGGAGCGTGAGGTTCTCGGTGACGGTCAGGTGCGGGAAGAGGTTGAACTGCTGGAAGACCATGCCGATGCGGCGGCGGGCGGCGTCGATGTCGACGTCCGGGTCGGTGATCTCGGTGCCGCCGACGAAGACCTGGCCCTGACCCGGCTCCTCCAGGAGGTTCACACACCGCAGCAGCGTCGACTTGCCGGACCCGGAGGGGCCGATGACGCAGACGACCTCGCCCTGGCCGATCTCCAGGTCGATGCCGCGCAGGACGTGGTTGTCGCCGAAGGACTTGTGCAGGCCCTGGACGCGGATCTCCGGGCGGCTCATCGGATCGCCTCCTTGGAACCGGACTCCATGCGGCGCACGACGAAGCCGAGCGGGATGGTGATGAGCAGGTAGCACAGACCCGCGACCAGGATCGGGGTGGAGTTGGCGGTCGTACTGGCCAGGTCGTTGCCGAACTTGGACAGCTCGCGCTCCTCCAGGGTGACGCCGAGGAACAGCACCAGCGAGGAGTCCTTGAAGAGCAGGACCAGCTCGTTGGTCAGCGGCGGCAGGATGATCCGGAAGGCCTGCGGGATGATGATGGAGATCATGGCCCGGGTGGGCGAGAAGCCCAGGGAACGGGCCGCCTCCATCTGCCCCTTGGGCACCGCCTGGATTCCGGCGCGGATCGTCTCCGCCATGTACGCGGCGGAGACCAGGCCGAGGGCGACCGCGACCTTGCCGTAGGTGCCGCCGGGGTACTGGATGTCCGGGAAGGCCAGTGGCACGCCGACGCCGACGAAGATGAAGATCAGCAGGGCGGGCAGGCCGCGGAAGATCTCGATGTAGATGCCGGCGACCCAGCGGTACGGCCCCACGGAGGACAGCCGCATCAGGGCGACGACCATGCCGAGCGCGAGGCCCACGACGAAGCCGGACAGGGTGTACAGCACGGTGTTCTTGAGCGCCACCGTGATGACGTCCGGGAACATCTGCTCGGCGATGTGGGCCTGCGCGAACTGGTTCTTCAGCCGTCCCCAGTCCGCCGCGGCCGCGAACGCGGCCACGGCGGCGACGAAGACGGCGTACTGCGTCGCGCGCGAAAGCCTGCGCTTCTGGCGGCGCGTCAGGCCCGTCTTCCTCGGCTGGATCTGCGTGTCCGTCTCGGTCATGGGGTCAGGAGGCGGACGGCGAGGCGGCGGAGGCGTCGTACGGGCCGATCCACTGCTCGTAGATCTTCTTGTAGGTGCCGTCGGCCTTGGCGTCCTTGAGGGCCTTGTTGACGGCGGCGAGCAGCGCGGTGTTGCCCTTCTTCACCGTGAAGCCGTACTGCTCACCGGTGTTGAGGTTGTCGACGATCTTGAAGGCGTCGGCGTTGGCCTTGTCCTTCAGCCAGCCCTGGACGACCGGGTAGTCGATGACGACGGCCTGGACCTGGCCGGTGCGCAGACCGTTGAGGACCGCGTCGGAGGAGTGGAAGGAGACCGGGTCGAAGCCCTTGCTCTTGGCGTAGTCCTCGCCCGTCGTCTGCGCCTGGGCGCCGAGCTTCTTGCCCTTGGCCTTGACGTCGGCGAGCGAGTTCACGCCGGCCTTCTTGTCGACGAGGACGGCCTGGGTGGCGTCGAAGTACGGGTCGGAGAAGTCGACGTTCTTCTTGCGCTCGGCGGTGATGGTCATGCCGGCGGCGGCGAGGTCGCACTGCCCGGAATTGAGGAAGGCACCGGTCTTGAAGTTCTCGAACGGTGTGTCGAGGATCTGCTGCTTGACGCCCAGGTTCTTGGCGACGAGGTCGATCAGGGAGACGTCGAAGCCCTGCACCTTGCCGTTGATCTCCGACTGGAACGGCGGGTACGGCAGGTGGGTGCAGGTGGTCAGCTGACCGGCCTTGACGAGGTGGACGCCCTTGACGGTGGTCTTGCCGCTCTCCGAGCCGCCGGAGGAGCAGCCGGCCACGAGCACGAGCCCGGCCGTCGCGGTGGTGGCGGCCAGGATGCGGGTCCGGCGTCCGAGGAGCGTTTTCATGGGGGGATCTCCCTGTGGGGGAACTGTGGGTTCCGATTATAAGGAAGAGTTTGAGTCTCTCAAACCAAACCGATGGTTACGGAGCCTTTCGACTTAAGATCGATGGAGTCGCACCCGTTGGACGCCCCTGAACGAAGAGAGCAGCGCCGTGAGCCACCCCTTCCTCGATCTGCCCCCGCTGAGCGCCGAACGGTTCGCGGCCGTCGAGGACCGGGTGGCCCGGCTGCTGGACACCCGGCAGGACGTCGTGATCACCCAGGGTGAGGCGCTGCTGCCGCTGGAGGGCGCCATCCGCGCGGCCGCCGGCCCCGGCACGACGGCACTGAACGTGATCACGGGCCCGTACGGCCGGACGTTCGGCGACTGGCTCCGGGACGCGGGCGCGACGGTGCACGACCTCGCGGTGCCCTTCCGCACCGCGGTGACGGCCGAGCTGGTCCGGGAGGCCTTCGCCGCCCACCCGGAGATCGACTTCGTGTCCCTCGTCCACGCGGAGGCGGCGACCGGCAACACCAACCCGGTCGCGGAGATCGGCGAGGTACGGGAGCACGGCGCGCTGTTCTACCTGGACGCGGTCGCCTCCGTCGGGGCGGAGCCGGTGCTGCCGGACGCGTGGGGCGTGGACCTGTGCGTGATCGGCGCACAGAAGGCGATGGGCGGCCCGGCGGGCGTGTCGGCGATCTCGGTGAGCGAGCGGGCGTGGGCCCGCATGGCGGCCAACCCGAACGCCCCGCGCCGCTCCTACCTCTCTCTCCTCGACTGGAAGGAGCGCTGGATCGACGGCGGCCGCAAGGCGCTGCTGCACGCACCCGCCCAGCTGGAGATGCTGGCGCTGGAGGCGTGCCTGGAGCGGATCGAGTCGGTGGGCCTCGGGACGGTGATGGCCCGGCACCGCGACGCCGCGCTGGCCGTGCGCGCCGGTGTGACGGCCCTCGGTGGAGGCCTGGAGCCGTACGTGTACGAGGCGAAGCACGCGGCGCCGGTGGCGACGACGCTGCGGACTCCGGCGGGTGTGGTGGCCTCGGAGCTGGTGGCACGGGCGCTGGCGGCCGACCCGGCACTGCCGCTGGCCGCGGGTGGCGGGGCCCTGGCCGAGGAGATGATCCGGGTCAACCACTACGGCGCGGACGCCACGCCGGGCGCGGTGCGCAGCTGCCTCACGGCACTGGGCGCCGCACTGGCCGAGCGGGGGCTGGACGTGGACGTGCCGGGTGCCCTGCGGGCGGCCGAAGGGGCCGAGCCGGCCGCGTGAGCCCTCGGCTCCGGTGATGCGCATACCGCCCTTCGCCTCCACCCCGCCCCTCACCTCGCTGCATTCGGGCTCAATTCACACGACCCACATAAATTACGGCCTCTATTTCCGGAATTCATTCGAGCGCAGCTTCCCGTATTCTTCTGCCCGCTTTTTGCAAGACTAAACAACAAGATTCCGTAGGGATTTCCGGGCTGTGACACACTCCACATCGAGGGCGTTTTGTCATAGTTTGATGTGGGATAACTCGGACATTTCTCTGACCTCGGCGACCGCCTCCGCCAACCCTGCCGTGCAATTTTGAATTTGCCTCGCTAAATTTCTGCGGCATGACTGCCCGACCAGCAGACCTACTCATCGACCGACCGACGGTGTCCGACGGAGCCGCACTCTGGCGTCTCGCCAAGGAATCGAAAACCCTCGACCTGAACTCCTCGTACAGCTATCTGCTGTGGTGCCGGGACTTCGCCGGCACCTCGGCGGTGGCGCGCGGCGCGGACGGCGAGCCCGTCGGTTTCGTCACCGGGTACGTGCGGCCGGACCGCCCCGGCACCCTGCTCGTCTGGCAGGTCGCCGTCGACTCCGCCCACCGGGGTCTGGGCATCGCCGCCGCCCTGCTGGACGGACTGACCGCCCGGCTCGCCGCCGAGCTCGGCATCACCCGCGTCGAGACCACCATCACCCCCGGGAACACCGCCTCCGAGCGGCTGTTCGCCTCGTTCGCCACCCGCCACGGAGCGGACCTGGCCCGTGAGGTGCTGTTCCCCGCCGACCTGTTCCCGGACGGCCCGCACGACCCCGAAGTGCTGTACCGCATCGGCCCGCTGACCCCCACCGCGCACTGAGGAGCAATTCACCGTGACCATCACCCAGCCCGACCTCAGCGTCTTCGAGACGGTCGAGTCCGAGGTGCGCAGCTACTGCCGCAACTGGCCCACCGTGTTCGACCGTGCGCAGGGCAGCCGGATGTACGACGAGGACGGCCACGCGTACCTCGACTTCTTCGCCGGGGCCGGCTCACTCAACTACGGCCACAACAACCCGGTCCTGAAACGGGCGCTGATCGACTATCTGTCCCGGGACGGCGTCACCCACGGCCTGGACATGTCGACCACGGCCAAGCGGAGCTTCCTGCAGACCTTCCAGAATCTGGTGCTGCGCCCGCGCGACCTGCCGTACAAGGTCATGTTCCCGGGCCCGACCGGCACCAACGCCGTCGAGTCCGCGCTGAAGCTCGCCCGGAAGGTGAAGGGGCGGGAGGCGATCGTGTCGTTCACGAACGCCTTCCACGGCATGTCGCTGGGCTCCCTCGCCGTCACCGGCAACGCCTTCAAGCGGGCCGGCGCCGGCATCCCGCTGGTGCACGGCACGCCCATGCCGTTCGACAACTACTTCGACGGCACGGTCCCGGACTTCCTCTGGTTCGAGCGGCTGTTGGAGGACCAGGGGTCCGGCCTCAACAAGCCCGCGGCCGTGATCGTGGAGACCGTGCAGGGCGAGGGCGGCATCAACGTCGCCCGCCCGGAGTGGCTGCGGGCGCTCGCCGAGCTGTGCGAGCGGCAGGACATGCTGCTCATCGTCGACGACATCCAGATGGGCTGCGGCCGTACGGGCGCGTTCTTCTCCTTCGAGGAGGCGGGCATCACGCCCGACATCGTCACGGTGTCCAAGTCGATCAGCGGATACGGACTGCCGATGTCGCTGTGCCTGTTCAAGCCCGAACTCGACGTCTGGGAGCCGGGCGAGCACAACGGCACCTTCCGCGGCAACAACCCCGCGTTCGTCACCGCCACCGCGGCCCTGGAGACGTACTGGACCGACGGCTCCGCGATGGAGAAGCAGACCCGCGCCCGCGGCGAGCAGATCGAACAGGCGCTGATCTCCATCACCGAGGAGAACCTCGCCGACGTGAAGGAGTACCGCGGCCGCGGTCTCGTCTGGGGCCTGGAGTTCCACGACAAGGAACGGGCCGGGCGGGTCGCCCGGCGGGCCTTCGAACTCGGGCTGCTCATCGAGACGTCCGGCCCGGAGGGCGAGGTCGTCAAGCTGCTGCCCGCCCTCACCGTCACCGCCGACGAACTGGACGAGGGGCTGAGCACCCTCGCCCGTGCCGTCCGGGAAACCATCTAGCAAGGAGGCTGTGCACCACCGTGATCGTCCGATCTTTCAAGGACATCGAAGGCACCGACCGGCATGTGCGGGCGAAGTCCGGCACCTGGGAGAGCAAGCGGATCGTCCTCGCCAAGGAGCGCGTCGGCTTCTCCCTGCACGAAACCGTCCTGTACGCCGGGACCGAGACGTCGATGTGGTACGCCAACCACATCGAGGCCGTCGTCTGCGTCGAGGGCGAGGCCGAACTCACCGACCGTGAGACCGGGAAGACGTACACGATCACTCCCGGCACCATGTACCTCCTCGACGGGCACGAGCGGCACACCCTGCGCGTCAAGGAGGACTTCCGCTGCATCTGCGTCTTCAACCCGCCCGTCACCGGACGGGAGGACCACGACGAGAACGGCGTCTATCCCCTGCTCACCGAGCCCGAGGAGGTGTGACTCCCATGACCGACGTCACCGACCTGTACCCCAGCCGGGGCCCCGCCGAGGTGACCGTCCCCCGCCAGGACCCGGTCGTGTGGGGCTCCCCGGAGACGCCCGGCCCGATCGCGACCGCCGACCTCCAGTCGTTCGAGCGTGACGGGTTCCTCGCCATCGACCAGCTGATCACCCCCGGCGAGGTCGAGGTCTACAAGGCCGAGCTGGACCGGCTGATCGCGGACCCGGCGACCCGGGCCGACGAGCGCTCGATCGTCGAACCGAAGTCGCAGGAGATCCGCTCCGTCTTCGAGGTGCACCGGATCAGCCAGGTGTTCGCGAACCTGGTCCGCGACGAGCGGGTGGTCGGCCGTGCCCGGCAGATCCTCGGCTCCGACGTCTACGTCCACCAGTCCCGGATCAACGTCAAGCCGGGCTTCGGGGCGAGCGGCTTCTACTGGCACTCGGACTTCGAGACCTGGCACGCCGAGGACGGTCTGCCGAACATGCGCACGGTGTCCGTCTCGATCGCGCTGACCGAGAACCACGACACCAACGGCGGCCTGATGATCATGCCGGGCTCGCACCGGACGTTCCTGGGCTGCGCCGGGGCCACGCCCGAGGACAACTACAAGAAGTCGCTGCAGATGCAGGACGCGGGCACCCCGTCCGACGAGGCGCTGACCAAGATGGCGAGCGAGTACGGCATCCGGCTGTTCACCGGCAGGGCCGGCTCGGCGACCTGGTTCGACTGCAACTGCATGCACGGGTCCGGCGACAACATCACGCCGTTCCCGCGCAGCAACGTCTTCATCGTGTTCAACAGCGTGGAGAACGCGGCGGTGGAGCCGTTCGCGGCGCCGGTGCGCCGGCCCACGTTCATCGGAGCAAGGGATTTCACTCCTCTTCGGTCAGCCGGATCCGGCCGGGGGTCCGGGGGTTGCCCCCCGGAAGATGCAGCATCGGTGCACGGGACTTCACGCCGGTGAAGTAACCCCCGAGAGCACCGGGCCGGGGCCTCCTCGTGTGGGACGGGAGGTCCCGGTCCGGTCGTGTCAGCCGGACAGCGCGTCCAGCAGGCGGTCCACGTCCGCGGACGTGTTGAACAGGTGGAAGGACGCGCGCAGGTTGCCCGCGCGGTCGGAGACCTCGATGCCGGCGCGGCTCAGCCCGGGCTGGCGGCCGCCGAGCCCGGGGACCGAGACGATCGCCGATCCGGGGGCGGGCACCGGTGCGTGGCCGAGAGTGGCGAGCCCGGCCCGGAACCGGTCGGCGAGGGCCACGTCGTGGGCGTGGACGGCGGCCATGCCGAGCTCCTCGATGAGTTCGAGGGAGCGGCGCAGCCCTGCGTAGGTGAACAGGGCGTGGGTGAGGTCGAACCGCCGGGCGGAGTGGGCGAGTTCGCCGACCGGGCCGTAGCAGCTGTCCCACGGCTGCTCGGCCGCGACCCAGCCCGCGAGCAGCGGGGTGAGCCCGCCGAGGTCCTCGGGGACCGTGAGGAAGGCCGCGCCGTGCGGGCCGAGCAGCCACTTGAAGGAGACCGTGGCGGTGAAGTCGTAGGCGTCCGCGTCCATCGGCAGCCAGCCGGCGGCCTGGGAGAAGTCGACGTAGGTGCGCGCCCCGTGCGCGCGGGCGGCCTCCCGCAGAGCGGCCAGGTCGGCCACGCGGCCGTCGGCGGACTGGGCGGCGCTCACCGCGACCAGTGCGGTGTCCGGGCGGACGGACTCGGCGACGCGCTCCAGCGGCACCGCGCGGACCTTGAGGTCGCCGCGGACGTGGAAGGGGTTCAGCACGGAGGTGAAGTCGTCCTCGGCGGTGAGGACTTCGGCCCCGGCGGGCAGCGAGGCGGCGATCACGCCGGAGTGCGCGGCGACCGAGGCGCCCGCCGCGACCCGGGTGGCCGGGACTCCGGCGATCCGGGCGTATGCGGCCCGGCAGGCCTCGACGTCCTCGAACAGCGGGGTCAGCGGACGGCCCTCGGCCCGCAGCAGCGCCGCCTCGTGGAGGGCGGCGACGGTACGGGCCGGCAGCAGGCTGTTGCTGGCCGTGTTGAGGTAGGTGGTCTTCGGGGTGAACTCGGCGCGGACGAGGCTCTCGAACGTCTCCGTGGTCTCCATGGGTCCACTCTGCGGCCGGATGAAGTCGTAGTCCATTGCCGATTTTTACGTGGATCCGCTTAGAGACGCTTATACGTCCGCGCCGACCTGCGGTTTCTCAGTGCTGCGGCACCGCGCACCCGTCCGGGCCGCAGGCTTCGGCGTCACCCTGGTCGACCAGCTTCAGCGGGGAGCGCTCGCCCCAGGCCTGGGTGAGCGCCTGGGTGAAGACCTCGGCGGGCTGGGCGCCGGAGACGCCGTACGTGCGGTCCAGGACGAAGAAGGGGACGCCGTTCGCGCCGAGCCGGGCGGCCTCGCGCTCGTCGGCGCGGACCTCGTCGGCGTACGCGTCCGGGTCGGCGAGCACCGTGCGGGCGGCCTCGGCGTCCAGTCCGGCCTCGGCGGCCAGCTCCACCAGGCGCTCGTCGCCCCCGGTGAACACGGACGGCTCCTCGGCGAAGTTCGCCCGGTACAGGATCTGGATCAGCTCGTCCTGCCTGCCCTGGTCCTTGGCGAAGTGCAGCAGACGGTGCATGTCGAAGGTGTTGCCGTGGTCGCGGTCGCGGGTGCGGTAGTCCAGGCCCTCCGCGGCGGCCTGGGCGCCCAGGTTGTCCTCGCCGGCCTGGGCCTGCGCCTCGCTCATGCCGTACTTCCTGGTGAGCATGGTGATCACCGGCTGGACGTCGCCCTTGGCACGGTCCGGGTCCAGCTCGAAGGAGCGGTGCACCACCTCGACGTCGTCGCGGTGCGGGAAGGCAGCCAGCGCCTTCTCGAAGCGGGCCTTGCCCACGTAGCACCAGGGGCAGGCGATGTCGCTCCAGATCTCGACGCGCATGTCTTCGGCTCTCTCCAGGTCGTACGGGCACGGAGGCTCTCTCCAGCCAGTACGTGAACGTTCAAGCAGCGATGTTCATTCCCCGGCCACGGAGAAGCGCAGGTAGAGGTGGTGATCGTCCTCGGCGGGCGGGTTCTCCGGGTCGGGGATCCAGCCCTGCCGGGTGTAGAAGTCCTGGGCCCGGGCGTTGTCCACATGGACGTCGAGCACGGCGGTCCGCTTGCCGTCGGCCCGCCACTCCTCCACGCAGGCCGCGTGCAGGGCCGTACCGATACCCGCGCGCCAGTGGCCGGGGTCGACGTGGAACTGGAACAGCTTGACCGTTTCCGCTGGTGCGCCGTCGCCGGTGCGGAAGGAGGCGACGCCGACGATCCGGCCCTGTTCGACGGCGCACAGCACATGGCCGTCGGGCCGCCGGATGGAGCCGCGCCAGGCCTCGGCCCAGTCGACGTCACCCTGGGGGACGCCGTCCGGGTAGTACGTCGACCTGGCCCGGAAGTGCAGATCGGCGATGGTCTCGGCCTCCACGGGCAGGGCGGTGCGGATCACCAGGGCGCCGTTCACGCGTTCACTGATCATGCAACGGAGGACGTGGGGGGCACCGGCCCCGGTTCCACGCCCGCCCCGCCCCTCACCCTCAGCTGCCGTCCCGCAGATCGTCCGGCCAGCCGAGCCGGAACTCGATGTGGTCGTAGGTCACCACACACCCCTCGCCCATCGGCGACTGGGTCATGAAGCCGATCAGCGCCGCGCCGGTCTCCTTCTCCTCGCCGAGGGTGAAGAGCCGGACGAAGGTCCAGCGCTCGCCGTCCCGGGAGGCGTGGAAGGCGAAGGCCCGTCCGGTCCGGCTGACCCGCAACCACACCGAACTCCCCTCCACGGTGAAGGAGTTCGCGTCGTCGGAGTGTCCGCGGGTGACCACCGTGCAGACGGCGGGCACGTCCGGGGAGTACTCCAGGCAGAGCTTGGCCCAGGCGCGTTCGCCGACGTGGACGTAGAGCACTCCGGCGTCGAAGGCGGCGCCGAACCCGACGGTGACCCGTGCTATCAGCTGGAAGTCGCCCTCGGGCGCCCCGAGCAGCCGGGGCGCGTCGGAGGCGGGCTCCAGGGCCTCACCGGTGGGCGTGACGAACCGGTCCTGCCGGGGCCCGGCCCATCCGGTGAGCACACCTCCCTCGTAGGACCAGTTGCCGTCGAGCCCGTAGGTCCGAAGAGGGAAAGGGAGTTCGGGAAGTTCCACGTCCATTCCGCGAGTCTCGCAGGTTCCCTTTTATCCGTCTCGTGAACGCGTTCAGCGCTCGAGGCCGCCGTTGAACCGCCGCGGGAGACCCAGCGGGTTGTCGTCCCGCAGCTCCGGCGGCAGCAGGGCCACCGGCGCGCCCTGGTAGGTGACGGGCCGCAGCCACCGCTCGACGGCCGTGCCGCCCACGGACGTGGACGTGGAGGTGGTCGCCGGGTACGGACCGCCGTGGTGCTGGGCCGGAGCCACGGCCACGCCCGTCGGCCATCCGTTCACCAGCACGCGCCCGGCCAGCGGAGTCAGCTCGGCGAGCAGCTCGGCGCCCCTGCCCTCCCCGGCGGCCTCCTCGGCCGACAGCTGGACGGTCGCCGTGAGGTTGCCCGGCAGCCGGGACAGGACCGCCGTCGCCTCGCCCTCGTCCTCGTACCTGGCCACCACGGTCACCGGTCCGAAGCACTCCTCCAGCAGCAGGTCGTGGGCGCCCCGCTCGGCCAGCCTGCTCGCGGGCACCGTGAGGAACCCCGCGCTGACCGTGTGCTCGCCGCCCGCGCCCGGCGTGACCGGCGAGTCCACCTCGGGCAGCTGCGCCCGCTCGGCGACGCCCGCGACGAAGTTGTCCCGCATGCGGTGGTCGAGGAGGACACCCGCGTCGGTGTCGCTGACGGCGTCCGTGAGCGCCTTGACCAGGCCGTCGCCCGCCGCACCGGACGGCACCAGCACCAGACCCGGCTTGACGCAGAACTGGCCGACGCCCAGCGTCATGGAACCGGCGAGACCGGACCCGATCGCCTCCGCCCGCTCGGCCGCCGCCGCCTCGGTCACCAGGACCGGGTTCAGCGAGCCCAGCTCACCGTGGAACGGGATCGGCACCGGGCGCGCGGCTGCCGCGTCGAACAGGGCACGCCCACCGCGCACGGAGCCGGTGAAGCCCGCGGCGGCGACCAGCGGGTGCCCGATCAGCTCGACGCCCGCCTCGAAGCCGTGCACCAGGCCGACGACCCCTTCGGGGATGCCGTGCTCGGCGGCGGCCCGGCGCAGCACCTTGGCGACCAGCTCGGACAGGGCCGGGTGGTCCGGGTGGGCCTTGACGACCACCGGGCAGCCCGCGGCGAGCGCGCTCGCGGTGTCGCCGCCCGCCACGGAGAAGGCGAAGGGGAAGTTGGAGGCGGAGTAGACGGCCACGACGCCCAGCGGGACCTTGTAGCGGCGCAGGTCCGGTATGGGCGGGGTGGCGGTGTCGTCGGGGTGGTCGATGATGACGTCCAGGAAGGCGCCCTCGTCGACGATGTCGGCGAAGGCCCGCAACTGGTATGCCGTACGGGCGAGTTCGCCGGTCAGCCGGACCGGGCCGAGGGCGGTCTCGGCGTCGGCGGTCTCGATCAGGCCGTCCTTCGCCGCGTTCAGGCCCGCGGCGGCCGAGCGCAGGAAGGCGGAGCGGACGGTGCGGTCGGCGAGGGCACCGCGCACGGCGTGTGCCGCCCTGACGGTCGCGTCCACCTCCTGGGCTGTGGCCTCCACCGCAACCTGTTCACGCTGCTTCCCGGTGCGCGGGTCGACACTCCAGACTGGTGCTGCTGCCACCGCGGGTCCCTCCAAGTAAGGCCGCACTTCCTGGGTCAACCATCAGTCGCGTTCGATATACTGAACGCTGTCTCTGATGATGAATACGCTGCTCGGAGACTATATATCCAGGTCCTCGTCGAACGAAGGGGTCAACGGCGATGTCGGCAGGCGAGACAGGCGGGGCGCAGGTCAAGTCCGCGGTGCGGACCGTTGAATTGCTCGAGTACTTCGCCGGCAAGCCCGGTATGCACTCCCTCGCGGCCGTCCAGGAGGCCGTGGGCTACCCCAAGTCCAGCCTGTACATGCTGCTGCGCACGCTCGTGGAGCTGGGCTGGGTGGAGACGGACGCGACGGGGACGCGGTACGGCATCGGGGTGCGGGCACTGCTCGTGGGCACCTCCTACATCGACGGCGACGAGGTGGTGGCGGCGGCCCGCCCGACCCTGGACCGCCTCTCCGACGACACCACGGAGACCATCCACCTGGCCCGCCTGGACGGTACGAACGTCGTCTATCTGGCCACCCGCCAGTCCCAGCACTACCTGCGCCCCTTCACCCGCGTCGGCCGCCGGCTGCCCGCCCACTCCACCTCGCTCGGCAAGGCGCTGCTCGCCACCCACACCGACGAGCAGGTCCGCAAGCTCCTCCCGGAGACCCTCCCCGCCCTGACCGAGCACACGATCACCGACCGCGAGAAGCTGATCGAGGAACTCCACCAGGTACGCGAGCAGGGCTTCGCCGTGGACCGCGAGGAGAACACGCTGGGCCTGCGCTGCTTCGGCGTGGCCATCCCGTACCGCACCCCCGCCCGCGACGCCATCAGCTGCTCGGTCCCGGTGGCCCGCCTGACCCCCGCCCACGAACAGATGATCAAGGACGCCCTGTTCGACGCGCGGGACCGCCTGACGCTGGCCACCCGGAGGCTGTGAGGAGGACGGCGTCTCCGCCGGGCGGCGGAGACGGATCGTCGTCACGCAGGAAGTGGGCAGGCCCGTGTCCGCGGGAGCGTTGAGGCATGACTTCCTCGACCACCACCGACGCCGCCGGCCTGCGGCTCCGCCCCGTGCTGCGGCTCGTGGCCATCGTCTCCTGTCTGCCCTATCTGTCGCTCAAGCTCGCCTGGATCGCCGGGAGTCATCTCGGCATCCCGGACGGGAGTCCGCTGCTGGAGCACCGCATGGTCATGGCGCTGGCCAACGGGCTCACCGTACTGATGGACGCCGCCGTCATCGTGCTGGCGCTGTTGCTCACCCAGGCGTGGGGGCGGCGGGTGCCCGCCTGGGTGCTCGCGGTGCCGATGTGGATCGCCACGGGACTGCTCGCACCGATCATGGTGGGCTTTCCGCTCCAGATGGTCGTGCAGGGGGGCTCGGACAGCGGTGCCGACCGGCCGTTCCTCGACGGGTGGGTGTTCGGGGTCGTGTACGGGGGGTTCATCGTGCAGGGGCTCGCTCTCGGGGTGCTCTTCGTCGGGTACGCCCGCGAGCGGTGGGGCCATCTGTGGCGGGGACGGGTGCGGGAGCTGCCCGCGCACGGCACGGCGGCCGCGCAGCGGACCACCGTCGTGACGGCGGCACTGCTCGCGCTCGTCCCGGGCACGCTGCGGCTGCTGTGGGCCTGCGGGGTCACCTCCGGGCGGAACATCGGCGGCGGCCGGCTCATGGAGGCCGTCTACGCCGGATTCCTCGCCGCCGCCGTCACCGGCGCCTGGCAGCTCGCCTTCCGCCGCGGCCGCGGACTGCCGGTCACCGTGCCGCTCGCCCTGGCCTGGGTCGGATCCGGGGCGGTCGCCTGCTGGGGCGGCTGGATGGCGCTCGGCGCCCTGGTGACCTCACACGATCTCGCCCATCGCCCGACACCGGCGATGAGCCTCACCTACGCTGTGCAGATGATCGTCGGCCTGCTCGTGGCGACCGTCGCCGCCCACCACTTCGCGGACCGTTCGGCCAGGACCCCACGGTGAACCGGGCGCCCGGACTCCTCTTCGGCGGGCGGGCCCGGCGCCGCTGGATCCATCTGATCCTCGGCGGCGCGCTCGCGATGCCGTACGTCCTCGTCGGCTCGGTGATCGTCGGTCCGCTCACCGGTGTGGACGACGTGTTCGGGTCCCTGCCCCTGCAACTCGGCTCGTTCGTGGTCGGGTTGCCGATCGCCACCGTGACCTCGCTGTTTCCGCTGACCCGCCCGCTCGAGGCCGGCGCCGCCCGCGCCCTGTGCGGCATCGAGGGGGACGCCCTCGCCCACGGACCGGCCCGGACGCGGTCCGAACGGGGGCGTACGGCCGCCTGGTTCACCCTGCACCTGGGCCTCGGCGGGATCATCTCCGGGATGTCGCTGGCCGTACCGCCGTTCGCGGTGTTCCTCATGCTGCTGCCCCTGTTCCAGGAACTGCGCGACACCCGGCTCGGCACACCCGAAGTCCTTGAGCACGGCTGGGCGTTGGCGCTCTGTCCGGTCGCCGGACTCGCCATGCTGATCGCCCTCGCCGGCTGCGTCGCCGTCTGCGGCGCGCTGCTCGCCCACTGGGCGCCCGCCCTGCTCGGGCCCGGCCCCGCCGACCGGCTCGCCGCGGCCGAGGCCCGGGCCGCCGACCTCGCCGTACGCAACCGGCTCGCCCGCGAGCTGCACGACTCCGTCGGACACGCGCTGAGCGCCGTGACCCTGCAGGCGAGCGCCGCCCGCCGCGTCCTGGACACCGACCCGGACTTCGTCCGCGAGGCGCTGGCCGCCATCGAGGACACCACCCGGCGCACGGTCGGCGAACTGGACGCCGTACTGGGCGTGTTGCGGGACGGCGACGCCCCGGGCACCGCTCCCGCCCCGACCCTGGCGGCGGACCTGGACGGGCTGCTGCGCCGGACCCGGGCGGGCGGGCAGCGGGTCACCGCCACCGTCGACACCGGGCCCGCCGCCCTGCCCCCGATGGTCTCCCGGGAGGCGTACCGGATCGTCCAGGAGGGTCTGAACAACGCCCTCAAGCACGCCGGCGAACCGGTCGCCCTCCGCATCGCCACCGTCGACGGCCACCTGGACATCTCCGTCGAGAACCCCCTCGGCGTCCGCCCCGCTCCCCGGCCCGGCGGCGGCCACGGTCTGCGCGGCATCGCCGACCGGGTACGGCTGCTCGGCGGCACCTCCCGGGCGGTGGCCGAGAACGGCACCTGGCACCTGCACGTCCGACTGCCGCTGAAGGGATCCACGTGACCGACGAAAGGGCGGGCATGACCCGGCCCGCCATCCGGATCGTCCTCGCCGACGACGAGCGCATGGTCCGCACCGCCCTGCGCGCCATCCTCTCCGCCGAGCCCGGCCTGGAGGTGGTCGGCGAGGCGGCGACCGGCGCCGAGGCGGTGTCCGTGGTCCGTGAGCTGCGCCCCGACGTCGTCCTCATGGACGTGCGGATGCCGGAGGTGGACGGCATCCGGGCCACCGAGCAGATCCTCGCCACCCTCGACGAGCCGCCCCGGGTCGTGGTCGTGACCACCTTCGAGAACGACTCCTACGTGTACGACGCGCTGCGCGCCGGAGCCGCCGGGTTCCTGCTGAAGCGGGCGGACGCCGACGCGCTCGTCCAGGCGGTACGGCTGGTCGCGCACACCGACAGCCTGCTGTTCCCGTCGGCCGTACGCGCCCTCGCGGCCGAGCACGCGCGCACGGCGCCCGCACCTCCGGCGTGGGTGAGCAGGCTCACCGGACGGGAGAACGAGGTGCTGCGGCACATGGCCGCCGGGCTGACCAACGCGGAGATCGCCCGGCGCATGGACGTCGGCCCCGCCACCGTCAAGTCGCACGTCGCGGCGGTGCTGGCCAAGACGGGTGCCCGGGACCGGACCCAGGCGGTGATCGCCGCGTACGAGGCCGGTTTTCTGAACGTGCGATGAGAAAAAGGGACGTACGGGAACGATCGCCCCGGTCTCGCTCGTCTTCACGAACGGCATGAACAAGACGATCAGGCGGGCGTCCGTCTTCGCTCTGCTGCTCGTGCTCGCCCTGCTGGTCAGGGCGACCTGGGTGCAGTTCTACGACGGCAAGGCCCTCGCGGACGACAACGACAACCGGCGCAACGTCATCGAGACGTACTCACAGCCGCTCGGGAACATCATCGTGGCCGGGGACGCGATCACCGGCTCGGCGCGGACGAAGGGCAGCGACCTCGCGTACAAACGGACGTACAAGAACGGCAGGCTGTACGCGCCGGTGACGGGCTACGCCTCGCAGGCCTACGCCCCGACCCAGCTGGAGGGCATCTACCAGGACCTCCTCAACGGCACGGACAACCGGCTCAAGAGCGTGATGGACACGGTCACCGGTGAGCGTGCCGACCCGGGCGACGTGCTCACCACGATCGATCCGGCCGTCCAGAGGGCGGCCTACGACGCCCTCGGCGGCAACAAGGGCGCGGCGGTCGCCGTCGACCCGAAGACCGGCAAGATCCTCGCCGTGGTGTCGACCCCGTCCTACGACCCCGCGCAGCTGACCGACGCGAACACGGCGGGGGTGGCCTGGAAGAAGCTCAACGCGGACAAGGACAAGCCGCTCACCAACCGGGCGCTGCGCCAGCCGCTGCCACCGGGCTCGACGTTCAAGCTGGTCGTGGCGGCCGCCGCGCTGGAGGACGGGCTGTACAAGAACGTGGACGCCCCCACCGACAGCCCGGACCCGTACACCCTGCCGGGCACCACACGGGTGCTGGAGAACGAGAACAAGTCGGCCCCGTGCAAGAACGCGTCCATCCGGGTCGCGCTGCGCTACTCCTGCAACAACGTCTTCGGCAAGATGGCCGTCGACCTCGGCCAGGACAAGGTGAGGGCGATGGCCGAGAAGTTCGGCTTCAACGACGACGAGCAGGACGTGCCGGTGCGGGCCTACGCCAGCGTCTACCCCTCGAACCTGGACAAGGCGCAGACGGCCCTTTCGGGCATCGGCCAGTTCGACGTCACCGCCACCCCGCTCCAGATGGCCATGGTGTCCGCGGCCATAGCCAACGGCGGCAAGCTGGTCTCGCCGCACATGGTCTCGCAGATCACCGACAGCGGCGGCGATGTGCTCAAGGACTACGACGACAGCGCGGACACCAAGGAGATCGTGAGCTCCTCCACCGCCGAGCAGCTGCGGTCGGCGATGGAGACGGTGGTGAAGGACGGCACCGGCACGAACGCGCTGATCGACGGGGTGACCGTCGGCGGCAAGACCGGTACCGCCCAGCACGGCGAGAACAACAGCAAGACGCCGTACGCCTGGTTCACCTCGTACGGCAAGTCGGACAGCAGCGGCAAGGAGGTCGCCGTCGCGGTGATGGTGGAGCAGTCGGACGCGGCACGGTCCGAGGTGAGCGGTAACGGGCTGGCGGCGCCGGTGGCGAAGGCGATGATGCAGGCAGCGCTCAAGTAGCCGGCGGGACGGGGGCGGCCCGGCACGACCGCCCCCGCCTCCGTTCTACTTCACGCCCAGGATCTGCTCCACCGGATCGATCGCGAAGTAGACCAGGAACAGCGCCGAGACGCCCCAGAGCAGCCAGTTGACCTCCTTCGCCTTGCCGAGGACCGTCTTGATGACCACGTAGGACAGGAAGCCGGCGCCGATGCCGTCGGTTATCGAGTACGTGAACGGCATCGCGGCGATGGTGAGGAACGCCGGGACGGCGATCTCGTACTCGTCCCAGTCGATGTGCTTGACGTGGGTCATCATCAGGAAGCCCACCGCGATCAGCGCGGGCGCCGCCGCCTGCAGCGGGACGATCGTCAGCAGCGGGGTGAGGAAGAGCGCGAGGCCGAAGAGGCCGCCGGTGACCAGGTTGGCGAAGCCGGTGCGGGCGCCCTCTCCGACACCGGCCGCGGACTCGATGTAGGCGGTGTTGGAGGAGGCGGAGCCGACACCGCCGGCGACGGCGGCGGCGCCGTCGATGAACAGCACGCGGCCGATGCCGGGCACCTGCCCCTTCTCGTCGAGCAGTCCGGCCTCCGCGCTGATGCCGACGATGGTGCCCATGGCGTCGAAGAAGTCGGACAGGATGAGGGTGAAGACCAGCAGGACGGCGGTGAGGACGCCGGCCTTGGCGAAGCCGCCGAACAGGCTGAAGTGACCGACGAGCCCGAAGTCCGGGGTGGCGACGAGCTTGTCCGGGACCTTCGGGGTGGTCAGGCCCCAGTTCTTGATGTCGGCGACGGCGTCGATGCCGATCGCGACGACCGTCATCGTCACGATGCTGATGAGGATCGCCCCCTTCACCTTGCGGGCGAGCAGCGCGACGGTCAGCAGGACGCCGAGGCAGAAGACCAGCACGGGCCAGCCGGTGAGGCGGCCCACGGCGCCGAGCTGCACCGGGACGGTGGTGTGCGCGGCGTCCGGGATGCGGCTGACGAACCCGGCGTCGACGAAGCCGATGAAGGCGATGAACAGGCCGATACCGACGCCGATGGCCTGCTTCAGCTGCTGCGGGATCGCGTTCATGATCGCTTCCCGGAGCCCGGTGAGGACCAGCAGGCAGATCACGAGGCCTTCCAGGACCACCAGGCCCATCGCGTCGGACCAGCTCATCAGCGGGGCGAGCTGGAAGGCGACGACGGCGTTGAGGCCGAGGCCGGCGGCGATCGCGAGCGGGAGGTTGCCGCCGACACCCATGATGATCGTCATCACGCAGGCCACCAGCGCGGTGGCGGTGACGAGTTGGCCGGTGTCGAGGGAGTGGCCGAACTTGTCCTTGGCGCTGCCCAGGATGATCGGATTCAGGACAAGGATGTAGGCCATGGTGAAGAACGTGGCGAAGCCGCCGCGTATCTCCCGGCCGAAGGTCGATCCCCGCTCGGAGATTCTGAAGTACCGGTCGACGCTGTTCCCGGCAGGTGGCGCGGCATCCGGCCGCTGGTCCACCTTCTGCGTCTCAGACATGGTCCCACTCCTCGTTGCCTGATGAGCGTGTGCGGATGCTGGCTGGATTGTTCCCGTGTTGAACCCGTTTCAGGTTTTCGACGTGTTACGGAATCGGGTTCGGTGTGCCATACGGCGTCCGGCCCCCCGTACGGCTGGCAGAAAGCGTTCACTGCTACGCTTCCGGATCTCCGTCCTGGGCTCCGCCGGACGTTCGCATGTCATTCACATGACACTCACAGAGTTGCACCGAGAAGAGGTCACACGTGGGCTCTGTCGTCGACGACGCCGCCTCCGTGGAGTTCCATGCCTTCTTCGCACAGCACTACGCCGAACTCTCCCGTCTCGCCCACCTGTTGACCGGCGAGGCCGACGCCTCCGACGACCTGGCCGCGGACGCGCTGCTGGCGCTGTGGCACCGCTGGGACCGGGTGCGCGCGGCCGACCACCCGGTGGCGTACGCGCGGGGCGTGGTCGCCAACCTGGCCCGCACCCGGATCCGCAGCGCGGTGCGCGAGCGGCGCCGGATCGCGCTGTTCTGGTCGCACCGCGAGGAGAAGACCGAGAACCCGGACGTCGCGGGCGTGGTGGACGTGCAGTCCGCGCTGCGCCGCCTGCCCTTCCGCAAACGCGCATGTGTGGTACTTCGGCATGCGTTCGACCTGTCGGAAAAGGACACCGCACTCGCCCTCGGAGTGTCGGTGGGTACGGTGAAGAGCCAGACGTCCAAGGGCATGGCCGAATTGCAGCGCCTGCTCGGCACCCAGGGTGTTCCGCAGAGGGTGCACGCGGCGATGGCGCGCGGCGGCGAGAGCGGAGGAGGGAACCGATGAGGCAGCAGGACGTGCACGACGAGCTGCGCGCCCGGCTGCACGAGGCGGCCGAGGCCCACGAACCCGACCGCGCGCGCATCCTGGCCCGAATCGAGCGGGGCATGGCCGCGAAGGGCCGCCCCGACCACCGGGCCGTACGACCGCCGGTGTTCGGCTGGGTGCGCGTGGCCGGCGCCACCGCTGCGGTCGCCGGGGTCCTCGCGATCGGCGGGTACGCGGTGGCGGCCGCGGTCAAGGACCACACCACCGCCCCGCAGCAGACGGTCGCGGTCTCACCGACGCCCACACCCTCGCCGGACACGACGAGCCGGGCCCCGGCTCTGCCGGTGGACCCGGCGCCGAGCAGGGCGCCCAGGACGCACAGGCCGAGCAACTCCCCCTCCTCGACGCCCTCCGCCTCCGCCCCCGTCGTGCCGCCGGCCGCCGGCGAGACGGACGGCCCGCTGTGGTCGGACGGCTCGGTGGACCCGCACAGCAACGACTTCTGGGCGCAGAGCAACGTCACGCTCAAGGCGAGCGAGCAGCTCACCTCCCTCACCGTGCAGCTGAAGGTGGCGCAGACCGGCGGGGTCGGCTCGGCCGGCGCCTGGCGCTCGCTGCCGGAGCAGGACTTCACCCTGACCGTCGGCGAACGGGACGGCTTCCTGGTCTACACCTGGGTGCTCAAGGAGGGCCGTACGGTACCCAAGGGCGAGTGGGTGTTCGCCGGGCAGTACAACCACGAGCGCGGCGGCCGGGACGCGAAGGACGACAGCTACACGGTCAGGGCCACGGCGGACGGCACACAGCGCGCGGTGGGCGGCGACTTCGCGGCGCACACGGACGGCGCGGGCGACTCGTAGAAGATCTCGAAGGGGTTCGTACTCGCACCGGGGAGACAACCACACGTTCGAGTCCGACGTCTCTTCCAGTGCGTGGAAGGCACGTCGTCCGACCACATGGACCTGTCGGCCTGAGCCCCCCTCGGCCGGCAGTGGAACGCCCCCGCCGGTGACGACCGGCGGGGGCGTTCGCACGGCGACGTGCGGCTCTGTCAGAACTCGGCGCTCGGAGCGGCTAGTTCATCGTCGAGCCGATCGTGGTGGAGCCCGTGGTGAGGAAGGTCGTCGTCGGCAGGGAGCCGTCCGCCCTGCGGGCGCCGTGCGCCGTCGTGGCATCCGTGGACCTGAACGCGGGCGTACTCACCTCGTTGTCCCAGTTGTCGGCGGCGGAGACAGTGCGCGAACTCAGCTTCGCCGGGCCCCCCTTGTTGCCCACCGCCAGGTTCCGCGCCGGCCGGGCCTTCCCGGTCTCGAAGAAGAAGCCAGCCTGAGCGTTCGCGTACGCGGTGTTGCGGTTCAGCACGATCGCGCCGGTGTTGGAGTTCTCGGTGAACCCGTTGAGAGAGTTGCCCCAGGCCGCGTTGTTGTTGACGGCATGCGCGACCGCGACACCTCCCCCGCCCAGTTTGAACCCGTTGCCGTTGCCCTCGAAGGCGGAGTCCCCCCACCGGTTCCTGCCGTTGCCGAAGGCCCAGCTGTGCTCGACGGTGACGGGTGAGGAGAACTGCCACAGGTCGAGGCCGTCGTCGGAGTTGTTGTACAGACGGGCGCCGGTGACCCGGTTGCCGGTGCCGGAGCCGAACTCGATGGCGATGCCGTCGGCGTTCTGGCCGTGCCCGGAGGCGTCGTAGTTGCCGTGACTGTCCAGGTTCGAGAGGGTGCGCGTCCTGCGGTGACGTCCGGTGCTCTGCCGCACCGGCCTTTCCTTTCCTGGGCGGTTGGGACGCAGTCCAGTCGCCGCAACGGCCGGAACAGGTTGCCGCGCCCCGCGCGAAAACAACCGAAACTTTCGACTGCCCCGCTCGCCCGCACACCGATTGACGCGCTGTTCCTCACTGGCCACACTCCGAGAGCGCGCACCGATCAACAGAAATCCCCAAACCCACACAGGACTGCCATGCGCCTCAGAACCAGAACCCTGCTGGCCCCTCTTCTGGCCGCCCTCTTCTTCACCCTGCTGACCGCCCCGCCGGGCTCCGCGCAGCCACGGCACCCCCGGTACGCGGGCTATCTCTTCGCCTACTTCACCGGCGAGGGCACCGCCGACGGCGAGCAGATCCGCTACGCCCTCAGCCAGGGCAACGACCCGCTGCACTGGCGGGAGCTGAACGCGGGCGAACCGGTGCTGACGTCGACCATCGGCGAGAAGGGCCTGCGCGATCCGTTCGTGATCCGCTCCCCCAAGGGCGACAGGTTCTATCTGATCGCCACCGACCTGCGGATGTACCGGAACAGCAGCGGCAGCTGGGACTACGTCCAGCGGCACGGCAGCAAGTCCGTCATGGTCCGGGAGTCCACCGACCTGGTGCACTGGACCGACCAGCGGCTGGTGCAGGTGGCCCCGGACAACGCGGGCAACACCTGGGCCCCGGAGGCCTACTGGGACGACCGGCTGCACGAGTACGTGCTCTTCTGGGCGTCGAAGCTGTACGCCGCCGACGACCCCGGCCACACCGGCTCGACGTACAACCGGATGCTCTACGCGACGACCAGGGACTTCCGCACCTTCAGCGAGCCGAAGGTCTGGGACGACCCGGGCTACTCGGTCATCGACTCGACGGTGATCAAGGACAAGGGGACGTACTACCGCTTCACCAAGGACGAGCGGGACCCGAGCTCCAGCTCGCCCTGCTCGAAGTTCATCACGGCGGAGAAGTCGCGGAACCTGACCGACACGACGTACGACTTCGTCTCCGACTGCATCGGCAGCGGCTCCGTCCAGCGGGGCGAGGGACCGACCGTGTTCAGGTCCAACACCGGGAAGAAGTGGTACCTGTTCATCGACGAGTACGGCCTGCGCGGCTACGTACCCTTCGAGACCACCGACCTGGCCTCGGGCAGGTGGACCCGGTCCACGGACTACGCGCTGCCCGCCAGCCCCCGCCACGGCACGGTTCTGCCGGTGACGGGGGCCGAGTACGAGCGGCTGCTCAGGACCTACGGATGACCGTCAGGAGACGAAGTAGGTCGGGTTCGGCAGCTTGTAGGTACGGTCGGCGTAGCCGCCGTCCAGGTCCGAGTACTGGTCGCCGAAGTTGGCGATGACCTCGTACCCCAGGTCGTCCTCGATGTGCTTGCGGGTACCGGACTTGTACTGCACCGTCGTGCAGGTCCAGGTGCCCGGGGTGGCGCAGTCGCCCAGGTAGGCCGGCGGGTTGGCCTTGTCCTTGAGGAACATGTGGTCGGCGTCGAGGTTCACATCGGCGCCGATCTTCTTCAGGTTCTCGACGGCGGCGGTGCGCTGCGCCTCGCTGAGACCGGAGTTGTAGAAGACCTCGACGCCCCTGGACTCGGCGTACTGGACCAGCTCGGGGCTGCCGAACACGGCCGGACGGTCGGCCTTGTTCACGTAGTCGGCCCAGGTGGTGCCGTTGTACGTGTAGTTGTAGCGCTTCTCGTAGTCGAGGCTGAGCAGCAGCGTGTCGTCGATGTCGAAGACGACGGCCGGCTTCTCGCCGTGGCGGTGCGCCTTGCGGGCCGCCTTGTCGATGTAGCGCTTGGCGTCGGCGTCGATGCGCGCCAGGTCCTTGGCGTACGGGCTGTCCGGGGACGCCTGGTAGACGCCGTTGCTGTCGGCGGTGGTGCCGTAGTAGGTGTCGATGTCCTTCACCAGGAGCCCGATGTTGTAGGGCTCGTGGGTCGAGTTCGCCGTCGACTGACCGGCCGTGGCCGCGCCGGCGCCGTACAGGGCGCCACCGGCGAGCGCGCAGGCGGCAGCGATCGCCGCGATCCGCTGTGATTTATGCATGACAGGTTTCTACGCGCGTCACCCAGCCCAAAGCGAGATCCGTTGCCTGATCGATACACACCAATTTGGTTGAAGGCGGGGGCAGTCAGTGGCAGGGCGGGTCGTAGGGCTCGCCGGGGACGTAGGCCTTCCACTCGGGCTCGGTGATCACGTCGCCGTAGCTCTTGCAGATCAGGTACTTCAGGTCCTGAGGGTTGGTGGACCAGACGTCGACGGTCGCTCCGGTGGCAACCAGCAGGGGCTTCCCCTCCGTGCTGTACGACAGGCCCCCGAAGCCCCCGAGGCCCCCGGCGTCGTAGGCGAACGCACCCGCGTAGAGCGGAGTCCGCGGGTGGCTGACGTCCCACAGTTCGACGTGAGCTTTGACCTCCCCGGTGCCAGCTTCCAGGTCGCCGGCGCTTCCCCAGGCGAGGGTCCGGCCGTCGGGGCTGAAGGCGAGGTCTCCTGTCGAGCCGACTGTGCGCATCACGACCGGGTAGTGCCTGTGGTCGTTCGTGATCCGGCCGTCCTCGACCGCCCACAGTCGCGTGGTGTCCCCGGAGTCGGTGACGGCGAGCAGATTGCCGTCGGGACTGAAGGCGGACCCCGACACACCGGCACCTCGGGTGAGCCACCGGGTCGGCTGGGACACCGGATGCCGTGGGTCGGTCACGGTCCAGGAGAGCAGCGTGTCGGCGGTGTTGGCGACCAGGAGCCGGCCCTTCGGGGCGAAGGTGACGCGGTAGACATCGCCCTTCATGGACGTGGTCTGCCGGGGACGGGAGACGGCGGTGACGTCGAACACCTTGACCGAGGGTGGCTCGCTGCGGACGTCGAGGTGGTCGTTGCTGTCGGCCACGGCCAGCAGGTGGCCGTCCGCGCTGAAGGAGATGTCCTCCACGCCGTTGGCGATGTCCGTGATGGTGGCGATGACGGGTGCGCCGGAACGCCGGGTGTCGCGCAGCCGGACGACATGCTTGTTTCCACTCAGCTCGCTGAGTGCGAGGATCCGCCCGTCGGGACTGAAGGCCGCCCCCTCCGCACCGATGTCGCCGCTGCCCGGCAGCCGGGCCAGACTCTTGTGGAGCGTCGCCGCACCACTCAGGTCCCACAGGGCACCACCGTCAGCACCATGAATGACGAGCAGCCGCTTGGAGCCGCCGCTGAACGCCGTGGTCGTCTGGAAGCCGGACGGGGGGTCGCCGAAGCTGGCAGCGGCGGTGGGCCGCGCCGTGTTCTCCACGTACCACAGCAGCACTCCGCGGCCCGAGGCCCGCAGCAACCGGTGACCGGTCGACGTGAAGAGGGCGGGACCGGCCATCCCGTCGCCGTCTGCGAAACCCTGCAGCTGAGCGGACTTTCGCAAGTGGGGACCTGATCCGACCTTCCAGAGGTAGGTGTTCTTGCCGCAGGCGGTGGCAAGAATCTTCCCGTCCGGACTGAACGCGGTGGAGTTCAGGCCCGTCGAACAGTCGGTCAGAAACTTTTCCTGCGCCGTACCCGCGGACGTCGGCTGCCCCTCGTCCCGCAGCCGCCACAACCGGGCCCCGATCTGCTTCCCGTCGCCCGGTCCGGCCAGCATCCGGCCGTCCGGGCTGAACGCGACCTGGTGCAGCGGCCTTCCGTTCAGGTCGTAGGTCTGTGAGCCCAGTTTGAGGCCGGGAAGGACCGCGAGGGCCGAGGTACGCCGCCGGTCCGACGTGTCCCAGAGCCGTACCTTGCCGTCACTGCCGGCACTCGCCAGGAGGCGCCCGGACGGGGCGAAGGCGACCGAGTGGACGGCTCCGGTGTGACCGCTCAGGGCGCGCAGCGGACGTGGGGCGGACCGGTGGGCGATGTCCCACAGCTGGACGGTTCCGTCGGCACGGCCGAGAGCGAGCATGCGGCCGTCGGGGCTGATCGCCAGCGACAGCGCCTTGGTCTGTTGCTCGGGGACGGCAATGCGGCGCGGCCGGTCCGGCGCGGTGACATCCCACAGCCCCAGCGATCCACTGACCGTGCTGCCCGCCCGCACTGCGGCCACGAGCCGACCGTCCCCGCTGAGTGCCACGGCACCGGTCCGCATCTGGCCCAGGTTCCCCGACTTCTTACCGTGCGCCGTGTCCCACAGGACGACATCAGAGCCGGTCGAGATGGCCATCCGGTCGCCTCGGGCGTCCAGGGAGATGTCGCCGGCGGGGGCATCGCCCATGAAAACGCCCGGCAGGCCCAGACCGGCGATCATGGAGGCCGTACCGGTCTTCGGGTCCAGCCGGTTCGCGACCAGGCTGAGCTGCTTGGCCAGCCCAGGGCGGTTTCCCTGCAGCCTCTCCGCCTCCGCCGTGACCAGCCGCGCGACAGCCTGCCGACGCTGAGCCGCCTCCTTCTGCCCCGACCACCAGGCCAGGCCCCCGCCCGCCCCGGCCAGCAGTGTCAGCACGCACATACAGGCGATCACGGCCCTGCGGATGTGCACCCCACGCCGTTCCTGGCGCCACGACTGGTTCAGGAACTCCGCCAGCCGTGGTTCGAGTTCACCGGCATGCCCCTTGCCCTCGGCGGCAGCGGTCAGACCCGCGCCCTCCAGGCGTTCACGGGTGGCGGCGAGCCGTGGGCCCCGATAGAGCAGCGAGGGATGCCGGTCCGCCTCCCACCAGACGGCGGCGTCGACGGCGACCTGCTGACGCGTGCGCAGCCAGTCCCGGTCCGCGTCGATCCACTCGCGCAGCCGGGGCCAGGCGTGCAGCAGGGCGTTGTGGCTGATGCGGACGGTGTGCTCGTCGAGGACCAGCAGCCGTGCCGCGGCCAGTTGGTTCAGGGCCCGATCGGCGGCTTGGGGGTCCGCGAGGCCATCCAGCAGTACGGTCCGGTCGACGGGGCGGCTGGTGTCCGGGGCGTCGTCGTCGATGTGCACGAGACGCGGCAGCATATGGCGTGCGGCTGCGCGGCCCGCGGTGTCCAGGTGGTCGTAGGTGTCGTCGGCGGTCTGTTTGATGGCTTCGTCGATGCCTCCGCTCTCGCGGTAGCCGGCGACGGTCAGCCGGCTGCCCTGGCGGTGCCGCCAGGTGGACCAGAGTGCGTGGGAGAGCAGCGGCAGGGTGCCGGTCCGGGACCGGGTCAGCCGGGCGGCGCCCAGTTCGTGGATGAGCAGATCGGCGAGGCCCTCGTCGAGTTCCAGGCCGACGGCACCGGCCGGACGCTCGATCGCGGCCCTCAGCTCCTCCTGTTGCATCGGGCTGACGAGCACCTGGTCGGACCGCAGCACCGCGTCCAGCTCGGGCAGGGCCTGGGCGTGGCCGTAGAAGTCGGCGCGCAGGGCGACGACGACGAGCGTTCCGGCCTCGGCCAGGGCCGTCAACGCGGCGAGGAACGCGGTGCGTTCGGTCCGGCTGCGGCAGAGGGTGAACAGCTCCTCCAGCTGGTCCACCACCAGCACCAGGCGCCGCCGGTCCGGGACGAGGTCGTGGACCCAGCCGACGGCGGCTTTCGGGTCCTCTGCCGACAGGACGGTGTCACCCCGCAGGGCGGTGGTCAGGCTGCGGAGGGGGTGTTCGCCGGGGGTCAGGACAAGGCCGGGCCAGGCTGCCGAGCCGGGCAGCAGCGGGGCTCCGGCCCGTAACGCCGCGAGGAGTCCGGCGTGCAGCAGTGAGGTCTTGCCGGCACCGGACGGCCCGACCACCGCCAGTGGCCGGCCCTGCCCGACTGCCTGGTGGCAGCCGCGGAGCAGCTCCTCGACCAGCTTCTCCCGGCCGTGGAAGAACCCGGCGTCGTCCACGGTGAACGCGTCGAGGCCCGGGTACGGGCAGGGACCCGGTGCGGGTTCCTCGGCCGTGGTGGCGTCCGGCTCGCCGGTCGTCGGTGCGGCCGCATTGACGGCGACGACCAGCCCGCCCGAGCGGTCGCCGGCCTGGCGGCGGGGCAGCGGCCCGCCCCGGGCCCGTAACGCGCGGAAGAGGTGGTCGTAGACGTCGTCCAGGGTGAGCAGGCGTGGTGCGCGTGGCTCGCCGCGGCGCAGGAGGGTGATCAACTCGCCGGTGAGGGCGGTGTGTTCGGCGTCGTCGGGGGCCAGCGCCAACTGCTCGGCGGATCCCAGCAGGTACATCCCGTGCCCGGCGGGCAGGCTGAAGGCCGCGGGCTGGGGTGTGCCGTTGCCCAGCCGGGCGCGTCCGGAGAAGCAGCAGTCCAGGATGACGATCACGGACGCGGCGCGGCACAGGGTGAGTGCCTCGCGCAGGGCCGAGAACGAGAGCGCCTGGTGTGCAGCGAGGCCCGGAGTCAGCCGGTCGGTGGCGCTCGCGGCGAGGTACAGCTCGTCGCCGGGGCCGATGAGGCCGTGTCCCACGTAGTACACGAGCAGGGTGCTCTCGGCCTCCTGCGCCGCGTCGGCGACGGCCAGGGCCATCGTGCGGGCGTCCGCCGGGTCGACGAGCGTGCGCAGCCGGTCGGAGGTCACTCCGCAGCGTTCGGCCAGGGTGGCCGCCAGGGCCTCCACGCTGCGTGGCACCGCCGGTACGGAGGTCAGCGTGGGGCCGTGATGGGTGCCGGTGCCGATGAGCAGCACCCGGGCGCCGGAGGACGCCAGCGCGGTGCCGGGCGTGGGGAGGGCCGGTGACTCGGCGGACCCGGTGGTCATAACGCGCCGCCGTCCGCTTCCCGGCCGCTCTCCAGGATCCGGGAGGTGTCGGTCACGAAGGTGCGCAGTTCCCGGGGGGTCATCGGCCCGACGAGCTTCGTGGAGATCTCCAGCGAGGCGCCGTCGGGCCGGGTCGCCTTGACGGTGACGTTGCTGTGCCGGCTGCGGATCCAGGCCACCAGGGCGGTGGTGAGTCCGGTGACCGCGCCGCCGGAGCCGAGCGCGACCACCAGGCCGTCCAGGACCGGGCCCAGTGTGCCGGGCACCGGTGGTCCCTCCTGTGGAGTGACTCTGCCGCGCAGCTCGTCCGCCTCGGTGAGCCAGGCGAGCAGTGACCGCGTCTCGTCCGCGGCTGTGCCGTCTTCGGCACCCTCCGCGAGATGGACATCCACGTGTACGTCCACAGGCTCCCCCGATCCTGCATCCTGTCCCAACGGTCCGTCAGGCAACAGCGTAGGGGGATCGGGAGGAACCTGACCCGGGAATTCCGGTCACTGGTCCGCCTTCCGCTTCGCCTCGGGCGGGCCGGTCGGGGATGCCGGTCGCCGAGACAGGCCGCCGGGGTGTGCAGCGCGGCCCCGGCGTCGGTGAGCCGGGGCCGGTCGGCGGGGACGGTGATCGCCGCGCCCGGACCCGGGTTGCGGTACTCGGCGAACCGCTGGTCCTGCCACCGTACGAACCGATCCCCGCGTCGGCGAGATAACGCGTGATGCCCGTCTGGGAGTTGTAGAGCAGCACCCAGATCGCGGAGGTCAGCACGCCGGAGACGGCCCAGGGCGAGAACACCAGCGCCCGGCCCAGCGCCCGCCCCACGAAGGACTGGTTGACGATGAGCGCCAGCGCGAGCCCGAACAGCAGCTGCAGCCCGACTTCCACCACGACCCACTTGGCGCTGAAGGTCAGCGTGTCCCAGAACTGCGGGTCGTGCGCGAAGGCCCGGGTGAAGTTGTCGAAGCCCGCGAAGCCGTTCCGCCACGGCTTGGTGGGGTTGTAGTTGTGCAGGCTGTAGTAGAAGACGCTGAGCACCGGGTAGGCGATGAAGCCCAGCATGAGCAGGGCCGCCGGGGCGATCAGCAGGTACGGCAGCCTGCGCGGGGTCGCGGAGGCACGGCGCCGCCCGGCCGGCGCGGGCGGTTTCGCCACGGCTGTGGCTTGGGCCATGGCTGTTCTCCGTTCGCAGTGGGGCTTTTGCAGCGGGTGCAGGAAGCGCTTGCTCCATACACATGCGTGAGCGCTTCGCCAGGGGTCGGGCGGGGGTTCAGCCGGCGTACGGGTCCGGCACCGTGCCCGGGCGGGCCAGGAACTCGAAGTCGCAGCCGGTGTCGGCCTGGGTGATCTGTTCGCTGTAGAGGGCGCCGTAGCCGCGCTCGTAACGGGCGGGCGGCGGGGTCCACTCGGCCCGCCTGCGCTCCAGCTCCTCGTCGCCCACGTGGAGATGGAGGGTGCGTGCCTCGACGTCCAGGGTGATGGGGTCCCCGGTGCGCACCAGCGCCAGCGGACCGCCGACGTACGACTCCGGTGCCACGTGCAGCACGCAGGCGCCGTAACTCGTGCCGCTCATCCGGGCGTCGGAGATCCGCACCATGTCCCGCACGCCCTGCCTGAGCAGGTGGTCCGGGATCGGGAGCATGCCGTACTCGGGCATGCCCGGGCCGCCCTGGGGGCCGGCGTTGCGCAGCACGAGCACGCTGTCGGCGGTGATGCCGAGGGACGGGTCGTCGATGGTGCGCTGCATGGTCCGGTAGTCGTCGAAGACGACGGCCGGGCCGGTGTGCTCGAGCAGCCGGGGCTCGGCGGCGATGTGCTTGATGACGGCGCCGTCGGGGCAGAGGTTGCCGCGCAGCACCGCGACCCCGCCCTCGCTCGCGACCGGGTTGCCGCGGGGGCGGATGACGTCGTCGTCGTGCACCTGCGCGCCGTCCAGCTGCTCGCGCAGGGTGTCGTACGACACCGTCGGCCGGTCCAGGTGGAGCAGGTCCGGGATGCGGGAGAGGAAGCCGGGCAGGCCGCCCGCGAAGTGGAAGTCCTCCATGAGGTGGCGCTGTCCGCCGGGGCGGACGTCGGCGAGGACCGGGACCGTGCGGGCGATGCGGTCGAAGTCGTCCAGCGTCAGTTTCACTCCGGCCCGGCCCGCCATGGCGATCAGGTGGATCACGGCGTTGGTGGAGCCGCCGAGGCCGAGCACGGTGGTGACCGCGTCCGCGAAGGCCTCCCGGGTGAGGATCTCGCTCAGCCTGCGGTCCCTGTGGACCAGTTCGACGATGGTCAGGCCCGCCCTGGCGGCCATCCGGTCGTGTCCGGAGTCGACCGCCGGGATGCTGGACGCGCCGGGCACGGTGACGCCGAGCGCCTCGGCGGCCGCGGTCAGCGTGGACGCCGTCCCCATGGTCATGCAGTGGCCCGGCGAGCGGGCCAGGCCGCTCTCCAGCTCGGCCATCTCGCAGTCCCCGACGAGGCCGGCCCGCTTCTGGTCCCAGTACTTCCACATGTCGGTGCCGGAGCCGAGGACCTCGCCCCGCCAGTGGCCCGGGAGCATGGGCCCGGCCGGCACGAAGACGGCGGGCAGGTCCACCGAGGCGGCGCCCATCAGCAGGGCGGGCGTGGACTTGTCGCAGCCGCCCATCAGGACGGCGCCGTCGACCGGGTACGACCGCAGCAGTTCCTCGGTCTCCATCGCGAGCAGGTTGCGGTAGAGCATCGGGGTCGGCTTCTGGAAGGTCTCGCTGAGCGTGGAGACCGGGAACTCCAGCGGGAAGCCCCCGGCCTGCCAGACCCCGCGCTTCACGGCCTGCGCCCGGTCCCGCAGGTGCACATGGCAGGGGTTGATGTCCGACCAGGTGTTGAGGATCGCGACGACCGGCTTGCCCAGGTGCTCCTCGGGCAGGTAGCCGAGCTGGCGGGTACGGGCGCGGTGGCTGAAGGAGCGCAGGCCGTCGCTGCCGTACCACTGGTGGCTCCGCAGCTCGTGCGGCTGCTTCATATCGACCATCCGGCGGCGATGGCGGCGACCTCGGCGCGCTCGTCCTCGGGCAGCTGCCTGCTCGGCGGGCGGACGTCCCGGCGGCACAGGCCGAGCGCGGCGAGGGCCTCCTTGACGACGGTGACGTTGTCGGCGGAGCCGTGGGCGGCGCGCAGTTCCTCGAAGCGGCGGATCTGCTCCCAGACCTTCATGGCGGCCGGGTAGTCACCGGACCGAAGCGCTTCGATCATGTGCAGCGAAACGGCCGGGGCGACGTTCACGAGCCCCGAGGTGAAGCCGGTGGCGCCCGCGGAGAAGTAGGAGGGTGCGTACGGTTCGGCCAGGCCCGCCACCCAGACGAAGCGGTCCAGGCCTGCGTCCCGTGCGAAGGCCGCGAAGCGTGCGGCGTCCGGGACGGCGTACTTCACGCCGATGACGTTGGGGCAGTGGTCGGCGAGTTCGGCGAGGCGGGCGCCGGGCAGCTGGGCGTTGCGGATGTAGGGGACCACGCCCAGTTCGGGCACGGCCTCGGCGATGGCACGGTGGTAGTCGACCCAGCCGGCCGCCGAGACGTACGGGTGGACGGGCTGGTGGACCATCACCATCTGCGCGCCGAGTGCGCGGGCGTGCCGGGCGGAGGCGGTCGCGGTGGGCAGGTCGTGGCCGACGCCGGCCAGGATCACGGCGCGGTCGCCGGCCTCGTCGACGGTCGACTCGGCGACCAGGAGGCGCTCTTCGGGGGTGAGGGCGTAGAACTCGCCGGTGTTGCCGTTCGGGGTGAGGGTGCGGATCCCGCCGTCGAGCAGGCGGCGCAGCAGGGCCCGGTGGGTGTCCCGCGCGACGGAGCCGTCCTCGGCGAAGGGGGTCACCGGGATGGCCACCACGTCGGCCAGGGCCGCCCGTTGGGTCTCGAACGTCACGCTGCTCATCGATGACCTTCCGCCGGGTCGGGCTCGGTGTCCGAGGGGAAGGCGCGCCGTACGAACGAGGCGATGTGGGAGTGCAGGGCGCTCGCCGCGCCGTCCGCGTCGCCGTCCAGCGCGAGCCGCAGGATCTCCCGGTGCTCGGCGGCCTCCCGCTCCCAGGAGGGGTCGGCCGCCCAGGCGACGGCGGAGACGAGGGCGGCCTGGTCGCGGACCTCGTCCAGCATCCTGCCGAGCAGCGGGTTGCCGCACGGCAGGTAGAGGGCGCGGTGGAACTCCCGGTTGGCCAGGGAGCGTTCGGCGGTGTCGCCGGCGGCGTCGGCCCGGGTGAGCGCGTCGCGGGCGGCGTCGAGGGAGGCTTCGCGCCGCACCGCCCGGCGCAGCGCCTCGGGCTCCAGCAGCAGCCGCACGTCGTAGACCTCGCGCGCCATGTCCGCGTCCACCATGCGCACCGTGACGCCCTTGTACTGGCTCATCACGACGAGCCCGGTCCCGGCGAGGGTCTTCAGCGCCTCCCGCACCGGGGTCTTGGACACCCCGAACTGTGCGGCCAGCTCCGTCTCGACCAGGGCCTGGCCGGGCGTCAGCAGGCCGGTCAGGATGCGGTGTTTGATCGCGTCCAGCACGTACTGCGTGCGGGACGGGATCGGGGTGGGCACAGAGGTCATGCGGCCCTCTCGGATCTCACATATCGCGTCTCATATATGACGTACGAAGTACGACGCGTTGAAGGTAGGAGGGGGCCCGTGATTCGTCAATGCTTCTGACAAAGGAAGTCGGGGTGCCTGGGCAACCGGCTCAGACGGTGCGGGTGTCGCCCTCGACGGCGGTGTACGTGGGCCGGCCGGAGACCGCGGCGGCTCGCGCGGTGGCCGCCTCGCGGGTGAGCGTGGGGCCGACGTGGGTGACGAGCAGCTCGCGCACATGTGCGTCCCGCGCGATACGGCCGGCGTCCTCGGGTGTCAGGTGGACCTGCCGGGGGTATTCGCCGACGCGATGCTCGTCGAGGTCCGCCTCGCACAGGAACAGGTCGGCACGGGAGGCGAGTTCGACGAGTGCGGGGCAGGGTCCGCTGTCTCCCGAGTAGGCGAGGACACTGCCCTGGGCCTCGGCGCGCAGCCCGTACGCCTCGGTGCCGTGGGCGACGGCGCGGGTGGTCAGACGCAGGTTCCAGTGCCGGACGTCGTGGCCGTCGTACAGGGCCCGGAAGTCGAAGACGCCCTTCAGGAACTCGATGTCGGGACGGCCGAAGAAACCGGCCAGCCGGCGCGCGCAGTCCTGGGGCGCGTACACCGGGATCGGCGCGTTCGGGGTCATGCCGCCGAAGGCGAAGGCGTAGGCGGCGGCGAGCAGGTCGGCGCTGTGGTCGGCGTGCAGATGCGAGATCCAGATCGCGGTGAGCCGGGCGGGATCCGTGTGCCGCTGCAACGCGGCGAACGTGCCGGGCCCCGCGTCCACCCACACCTCGGCGCCGCCGCCGGACACCAGATAGCCGGAGCAGGGCCGGTCGGGGCCCGGGTGCGGCGAGGCGGTACCGAGGACGGTGAGGGTGAGCGGCATGGCAGGAGGGTACGACGCCTTTCGCCCGGCTCCGGCTCATTTCGCCAAGCGGGGCCCGGGGGTGGCGCGGCCGGGCGGCGAGGAACCCGGCGCCGGCGGGGAACCGCCACGGCGCCGCCGCTCCCCGTCCGGACCGGGACCCTGCTCAGACCTCCATCACTGCATCGCATTCGGGGCAGACCACGGACGCGTACTCGGCGGGGTACCACGGCGCCCCGGCGTGCTCGGAGGGCGTCCACCGGGCCGGTTCCATGGCGAAGGTGTCCTTGCCGCAAAGTGTCCGCGGTCCGGCGGCGTCCGGCCTGCCGGGTGCGGTGGGCACCGCGTGCACCCGGCGCGGGAGGCGTTCCTCGCCGGGCGCGCCGGGCGGGGAGGGGTGGGCGGCCGCCGGGCGGTCGAGCTCGTACACGACCACGATCCCGCTCATGTCGGCCGCGCTCACCCGTGGCCGACGCCGGGGAGGGTGAGTTCGCGGCCGCGGTAGAAGCCCTCGCTCTCCGAGACGACGTACGGGGCCATGGCCGCCCGCCGCTGTGCCTCCGGGTCGGAGCCCCGCCACGCGTCGCACGACTCCTGGGTGTCCCAGAACGACACGCCGGTGATCTCCTGCCCGTCCTCGGACCAGTACGCGTAGGCGCGGTGCAGGCCCGGCGGGGCGGGGGCCGGGCGCCATGCCCGCTCGAACTCCTGCAACGCCCCCGGCTGAAGGCGGCGCGTCGTCACCCACACGTAGTGCTCCTGCATGGCGGCATCCTCCGTAGTACCTGTACGGCCTGCCCCCCCCCTCTCAGGTCACCGTAGGGCCGATGCGCCGCTTCCGCCGCCCGGAGTTCGCCGGCGTGCCCGCGGCACCGGGGGGCTTCTAGCGGCGCCACCCGGGATCCCGCCCGCTCAGCCCCACCGCCCGGTCCAGCAGCGGCGCCTCGGCCGGGACGGGGACGACCGGGCCGAAGGGGCCCTTGCCGCGGTTCGGGTCGCCGGCCGCAGCGAGGAGGAAGCCGTGGGCGGAGGTGAGGGCCGCGGGGTCGGGGGTGTAGGGGCTGCCGGTGGCGCGGGCCAGGTCCCAGCCGTGGATCACCAGCTCGTCGGCGGCGACCGCACCCGCGACCGCGCCGGGCAGGTCCACCCCGCCCGCGCGGGTCATGCCGGTCCAGGCGGCCGGGTCGCGCCAGGCGTCGGCGAGTTCGTCCAGCACCTTGGGCAGCTCCTCGCGCCAGCCGGGGCCGATGTCCGGGACGACGGTGTTCGGGGGCGTGTCGGTGTTCGGGCCCAGGTCCTTGCGGGCGGCGTCACGGAAGGCGACGGACAGGCCCAGCAGATGGCCGAGCAGATTGCGTACGGCCAGGTCAGGGCACGGGGTGGGGACCGACAGCTGCTCGTCGGTCACGGATTCCGCGAGCCGTACGAGGATCCGGGTCTGTGCTCCGAGGTCGAGGATCGGGTCGGTCATGTCCTGCTCCTTGGTGGGTTGCTCTGCCCCTACGGAGGGGTGACCGGCCGGCCCGGCGAAACTCATCGGTGCCCTGCGCCGGCGCGTGGGACGTCCTGCACCGTCTCAAGGGTCACCCGGTCATCACCGCCGTGGCCCCCGCTTGTCGCCGCCGTGGTCCCGGGCCCGGATAGGGCACGTGACCGATCCGCGCGCACCCCCCTTAGAGCCACGATGACCTGGCATGACGACTTCCTGGACCGTGCTCCGCGTGCTGCGGGACCGCACTGCGGGGCTGTTTCTGACGGGTGTGGTCGTGTCCGGTTTCGGCACGTCCTCGCTGTGGCTGGCGTCGGGCGTGTGGGTCAAGGACCTCACCCGTTCCGACGGCCTGGCCGCCCTGTGCATGCTCGCCATGTGGGCACCCACCCTGGCCGGGCCGGCGCTCGGCACCCTCGCCGACCGGTTCCGCCGCAAACCCCTGCTCATCACGGTCAACCTCGCCCTGGCCGCCCTCCTGCTCACCCTGTTCGCGGTGGACTCCCCCGGCCGCCTGTGGCTGCTGTTCGCCGTGCTGTGCGGGTACGGCGCCGCCGGCGTCGTCCATGACGCGGCCGAGTCGGCGCTGGTCACCGCCGCCGTCGGCCCGGACCTGCGGGGCGACTTCAACGGGCTGCGCATGACCGCCAACGAGGGCATGAAGCTGGTCGCCCCGCTGACCGGGGCGGGCCTGTACGCGGCCTTCGGCGGGCCGGCCGTCGCCTGTCTCGACGCGGTCACCTTCGTGCTCGCGGCCGGGCTGTGCGCCCTCGTACGCGTCCCCGAGGAACGGCCCGCCCGGTCGGGCGAGGGCTGGTGGCGGGAGACCACCGAGGGCGTCCGACGTCTGTGGGGGCATCCGGGGCTGCGCCCGCTGGTCCGGGCGGGCGGTACGACAATGCTCCTGGCCTCGCTGGGCAGCACCACGGTGTACGCCGTCGTGGACCGTCTCGGGCACTCCCCCGCCTACGCGGGTGTGCTCTACGCCGTCCAGGGCGCGGGCTCGGTGGTGGCCGGGCTGGTGTCCGGGCCGGCGCTGCGGCGGCTGGGCGGGCGCCGGTTCGCGGCGGCCGGGATCGCGCTGACGGCGGCCGGGGTGGCCGCGCGGGCCGTGCCGTCGGATCCGGTGGCCCTGGTGGCCGGGGCCGCCGTCGGTCTCGGTCTGCCCTGTGTGCTGATCGCCGCGCTCACCGCCGTGCAGGACGAGACCCCGGGTCCGCTGCTGGGCCGGGCGACCGCCACCGCCCACACGCTGATGTTCACTCCGAACGTGGCCGGGCTGGCCGTCGGGGCCGGCCTGGTGGGACTGGCCGGCCCCGGGCTGCTGCTGCCCGTGTACGGCCTGGGACTGCTCCTGACGGCCGCCGCGCTCGCGGCTCAGCGCGCGCCGAGCGCCTCGCGCACCGCCACGAGGTCCCCGTCCGACGCCAACCCGGCGTGATACAGCCGCAGTTCCGTCGCGCCCCGGGCACGCGCGCGGGCCGCGTCGGCCGCGAGGGTGCCGGGGCTGCCGCCCATCCCGGAGACCACGGTGAAGTTGGCGGCCAGCACCGTCCCCTCGCGCGCCTGCTCGGCGAAGGGCGCCAGCAGGTCCGTACCGCCCGTGCACGGCACCACCACGCCGTCCGCGACGGAGAGGACGTGGGCGGGGTCGACGCCGGCGTTGGCACCGCAGTGGTACGGCACCGGGTCGGCGTGCAGCAGGACCTGGAAGCCGTCGGGCGCGGCGGCGCGTACGGCGGTGACGGCCTGCTCCTGGAGGGTGCGGGCGGTGGTGTCGCGCCACGCGCGCGTGGCGGCAGCGGTGTCCTGGCCGAGGAGCTTGTCGACCGTCGGCCAGCCCCCGTCGTCGGCCGCGCCCCGCCACAGCGGCTCCAGGGCGTCCCGTACGGCGACCGCCAACGCGTCGGCGTCCACGCCCTGTTCGCCGTACCCGGCGCGGCAGGCGGGGCAGAAGCAGAGCGACATCAGGTACTGCCCGGCGTCCCCGAGAGCCACCCCGGCGGTCTTGTCGTGGGCGTGCAGATGCTGGAGCCCGTACCAGCCGAGGGACTCCAGTTCGGTGCCGTGCGCGCCGGGGCGTACGGCGGCCTCGGCGGCCAGGTCGACCAGGTACGCGCGCGTTGCGGGCTGGGCGATGCAGGGGGCCCACGGGTAGCGGTCGCCGTAGGCGTTGACGACCGAGGTGTCCGGATGTTCGGCGCCCAGGCGGGAGTTGTGCGCGAGGACGACCCAGGTGTGCACCTCGAGTCCGGCCGCGGCGAGCGCCCCGGCGGCCTCTCCGTAGGCGTCCGACGGTGCCCAGCGCCCGGCGGTGTACGGTCGCAGGCCGCGGCCTGCCCAGCGGTTGCCGGCCGGGTACAGGACGGCCGCGTACTCGGCGGTGACGATCCGGTGGCGCGGGTGGCGGGGGGTCAGGGCGCGGGTGGAGTGGTAGGCGGACGCGAGGGTCGCCTGCCGTACGCCGAGTGCGGCGATGCGGGCGGGGGCCTCGGGGTCGCCGTTGACGTCCCAGGGGTAGACGAACGCCGACGCCTTCACGCGTCCTCCTCCAGCAGCGCGTGGCCGCGCTCGATCAGCCGGGCGAGCTGCTTGACGTGGTCCTCGCCGGGCTCGTCCAGCGGGGGCCGGACCTCGCCGACGTCCAGGCCGCGCAGCCGGACGCCCGCCTTGACGAGCGAGACGGCGTAGCCGCGGCCCTGGGCGCGCAGCTCCACGAACGGGCGGTAGAAACCGTCCAGGAGGCGGCGCACGGTGTCGCGGTCGCCCGTCCGGAGGGCCCGGTGGAAGGCGAGGGCGATCTCCGGGGCGAAGCAGAACACGGCCGAGGAGTACAGGGTGATGCCGAGGGCCTGGTAGGCGAGCTGGGTCTGCTCGGCGGTGGGCAGGCCGTTGAAGTACAGGAAGTCGCCGGGGACCTCGGTGCGCACGGCGCTGACGATCCGCTGCATCAGGTCCAGGTCGCCGAGGCCGTCCTTGAGACCGATGACGCCCTCGGTGCGGGCCAGCGCGACCACGGTGTGCGGGGTGAAGACGGCGTTGTCCCGCTGGTAGACGATCACCGGCAGGGCGGTGGCGGCGGCGACCTCCCGGTAGTGCCGCAGCAGGCCCTCCTGGCCGGCCGACACGAGGTACGGCGGCATGGCGAGGAGCCCGTCGGCGCCCGCGCCCTCGGCGAGACGCGCGTAGCGGACGGCCAGCGCGGTGCCGTAGCCCGCCCCCGCGATCACCGGGACGCGCCCCTCGGCCGCCTCGACGGCCGCCCGCACGCAGGCCTCGAACTCCTCCGGCAGCAGCGCGTGGAACTCCCCGGTGCCGCAGCAGGCGAACACGGCGGCGGCACCGGCCGCGACGCCCCGGCGCACATGGGTGCGGTAGACGTCGAGGTCGAGGGAGCCGTCCGGGCCGTAGGCCGTGACGGGGAAGAACAGCGGCCCGCTCGGGTCGCGGAGCCGGGCGGCGAGAGGGGCTGGCGTCACGGGCGCTCCCTGTCGGTGCACGTTTCTGATCAGTGTCCATATTTCTGAACAGCCTCACGCTACGGGCCGGTCTCGGTGCGGGTCAAGCGGGCAATCCCGCGACACGGCAACGGACTTCCCCACTCCACGGCACACTTGACTTGATCCGCCGTCGCTCCCTAGCGTGTCCATGAATGTGAATCCTGTCCATGCACGCGGCCGCTGTCGCCAAGGAGACCGAGGATGCCCGCTCCCCGCACCGTGCTGCTCACCGGCGCCGCCGGCGGGCTCGGCACCCTGATGCGGTCCCTGCTGCCGGAGTACGGCTACACGCTGCGCCTGTTCGACGTGCGCCCCGTCGAGGACGCGCCGGACGCCGTCACCGCGGACCTCACCGACAAGGAGGCGCTGCGCGAGGCGGTGCGGGGCGTGGACGCGGTCCTGCACCTCGCGGGCATCTCCCTGGAGGCGCCCTTCGAGAAGATCCTCAGGTCGAACATCGAGGGCACCTACAACCTGTACGAGGCCGCCCGCCTGGAAGGCGTGCCGCGGATCGTCTTCGCCTCCTCCAACCACGCCGTCGGCTTCACGCCGGCCCCGCGCCCGGGCACACCTCTTGATTCAAGAGCGCTGATCCCGATCGACACCCCACACCGCCCCGACACCTTCTACGGCCTGTCCAAGGCCTTCGGCGAGGACCTCGCCCAGCTCTACTGGGACCGGCACGGCCTGGAGACCGTCTCGGTGCGCATCGGCTCCTGCTTCCCGGAGCCGACCGGCGTGCGCATGCTCTCGGTCTGGATGAGCCCGGCCGACGGCGCCCGCCTCTTCCACGCGGCCCTCACCGCCGAGGACGTCGGCCACACCGTGGTCTACGGCTCATCGGCCAACACCCGCCTCTGGTGGGACCTCACGACCGCGCGGTCGCTCGGCTACGAGCCGCAGGACGACTCGGAGCCGTACGCCGAGAAGCTGATCGCGGAGCAGGGCGAGCTGGACCCGCAGAACCCGGCCCACAGCCACCTGGGCGGGCACTTCGTGAACGACCCGCCCATCTGGCCGCACTGACCCTCGGGCGGGACCGGGGTCCGCTGTGACGGCGGAAAACGATCGCTCATCGCGGCGGGCGGGCACCGAACGGGCCCGCCCGCCGCCGTGTTCGGGCATCCGGGCCGCCCGATCCCACTCCTCTCCCGGCAGCCGCGCAGGTCCGAGGCGGGCACACCGCTTCGCAAACGGGCACACACGGGCAGTATCGGACCCGCAACAGGCCTGGTCAGCGCCGCACACCCGCTGTAGAACTTCCCCCATGGGCCCGAACGGGCAGCTCCACAGGGAAGTGGGTGACGGCATGAGCACGAGGACGGCGGAAGAACGCCAGCGCGAGATCGTGCTGGCCGCGCGCGCCACGGGCTCGGTCGACGTCACCGCACTCGCCACCCGGCTGGGCGTGGCCAAGGAGACCATCCGGCGCGATCTGCGCGCCCTGGAGGACCACGGGCTGGTCCGTCGCACCCACGGCGGCGCCTACCCGGTCGAGAGCGCCGGCTTCGAGACGACACTCGCCTTCCGCGCCACCAGCCACGTCCCCGAGAAGCGCCGGATCGCGGCCGCCGCGGCCGAGCTGCTGGGGGACGCGGAGACGGTCTTCGTCGACGAGGGCTTCACCCCGCAGCTCATCGCCGAGGCCCTGCCGACGGACCGGCCGCTGACCGTGGTCACCGCGTCCCTGCCCGTCGCGGGCGCCCTCGCCGAGGCCGAGAACATGTCGGTCCTGCTCCTCGGCGGACGGGTCCGCGCCGGCACCCTGGCGACCGTCGACCACTGGACGACCAGGATGCTGTCCGGCTTCGTGCTCGACCTCGCCTTCATCGGCGCCAACGGCATCGCCCGCGAACACGGCCTGACCACCCCCGACCCCGCCGTCAGCGAGGTCAAGGCCCAGGCCATCCGCGCCGCGCGAAGGACGGTCTTCGCGGGCGTGCACACCAAGTTCGGGGCGGTCAGCTTCTGCCGGTTCGCCGAGGTCGGCGCGCTGGAGGCGATCGTGACGAGCACGCTGCTCCCGGCGGCCGAGGCCCACCGCTACTCCCTGCTGGGCCCGCAGGTCATCCGGGTCTGAAGAACCGAACACCGTCCCCAGGGGCACACCCACACCCATAGACGCCCGTTATCTCCCCATACGTTCAGGAGTACTCCATGCGAACCCAGAGCCGCCGAACGCCCCGCGCCCTGTTTGCCGTGGCCGCCGCAGGAACGCTGATCACCCCACTGCTCGCCGGCTGCTCGGGCGCCGGAGGCGCCGGCGGCGGGTCCTCCGCCCACTCCGTCAACGTCCTGATGGTGAACAACCCGCAGATGGTGGAGTTGCAGAAGCTCACCGCCGACAACTTCACCAAGGACACCGGGATCAAGGTGAACTTCACCGTCCTGCCGGAGAACGACGTCAGAGACAAGATCAGCCAGGACTTCGCCAACCAGGCGGGCCAGTACGACGTCGCCACGCTCAGCAACTACGAGATCCCCGTCTACGCCAAGAACGGCTGGCTCCACCCGATCGACTCGTACGTCAAGAGCGACACCGCCTTCGACCAGCAGGACGTCCTCGCCCCGATGCGGCAGGCCCTCACCGCCGCGGACGGCAAGCTCTACGGCGAGCCCTTCTACGGCGAGTCCTCCTTCCTGATGTACCGCAAGGACGTCTTCCGGAAGAAGGGCCTGACCATGCCGGCCAAGCCCACCTGGAAGCAGGTCGCCGGCCTGGCAGCCAAGGCTGACGGCGCCGAGTCCGGGATGAAGGGCATCTGTCTGCGCGGGCTGCCGGGCTGGGGCGAGGTGATGGCTCCGCTGACCACCGTCGTCAACACCTTCGGCGGCACCTGGTTCGACAAGGACTGGAAGGCACAGGTGGACTCCCCGGAGTTCAAGCGGGCCACGCAGTTCTACGTCGACCTGGTCCGCAGGCACGGCGAGTCCGGCGCCGCGCAGTCCGGCTTCGCCGAGTGCCTGAACGACATGACGCAGGGCAAGACGGCCATGTGGTACGACGCCACGTCCGCCGCGGGTTCGCTGGAGGCCTCCGGTTCCCCGGTCAAGGGCAGGATCGGCTACGTCCAGGCCCCGGTCGAGAAGACCGACAGCTCCGGCTGGCTCTACACCTGGGCGTGGGGCATCCAGAAGGCGTCCAAGAACCCCGACGACGCCTGGAAGTTCATCTCGTGGGCTTCCGGCAAGGGCTACGAGAACCTCGTGGGCAGGACGGCGGGCTGGGCCGACGTGCCCGCCGGCAAGCGCTCTTCGACGTACGACATCCCGGAGTACCGCAAGGAGGCGGCCGCCTTCGCGGACGTCACCCGGAACGCCATAGCCGGTGCCAAGCCGAACGACCCGGGTGTGCAGCCCCGCCCCGCGCCCGGCATCCAGTTCGTCGGCATCCCCGAGTTCACCGACCTCGGCACCAAGGTCTCCCAGGAGATCAGCTCCGCCATAGCCGGCCGGGAGTCCGTCGACAGCGCGCTGCAGAAGTCGCAGCAGCTCGCCGAGGCCGTCGCCAAGAAGTACGAGGGATCATGACCGTCACGACCTCTTCCGCCCGAGTCGCCGCCGCCGGCGCGCGGCCGGCGACCCGGCCGTCGAACCGTATGCGGGCCTGGGCCGTCCGGGCCCCTCTGCTCCCCGCCCTGGTCTTCATGATCGTGGTGACCCAGCTGCCGTTCGTGGCGACCGTGGTGATCTCGTTCTTCCACTGGAACGCCCTCTATCCGAAGGCCCGTCACTTCGCCGGCACCGACAACTACCGCCAGGTCCTGACCGACCCGGACCTGCGCGCCTCGGTGTGGACGACGATCCTGCTGACGGTCACGGTGGTCCTGGTCAGCCTGGTCCTGGGCCTCGGCATCGCACTGCTGCTCAACCGGAGGTTCCGGGGCCGCAGCCTGGTCCGCACCCTGCTGATCGCCCCCTTCCTGCTGGTCCCGGTCGCCGCGGCCCTGCTGTGGAAGCACGTGCTCTACAACCCCGAATACGGCCTGTTCAACGGGTTGTTGCACTATGTGGGCGGCCCCCAGCCGGACTGGATCTCGAACACCCCCCTGCTCGCGGTCGAGGCCTCCCTGATCTGGCAGTGGACGCCGTTCATGATGCTGATCCTGCTGGCGGGACTGCAGAGCCGCGACCCCGAGCAGCTGGAGGCGGCCCGGGTGGACGGCGCGAGCGACTGGCAGATCTTCCGCCACCTCACGCTCCCGCATCTGCGCCGCTACCTCGAACTGGGCGCCTTGCTGGGCTCGATCTACATCGTCCAGAACTTCGACGCGGTCTTCACGATCACTTCCGGCGGCCTGGGTACCGCGAACCTTCCCTACACCGTCTACCAGAGCTTCTACCAGGCCCATGAGAACGGCCTCGCCTCGGCGGCCGGCGTCCTGGTCGTCATCGGCTCGATCGTCATCGCGACCTTCGCCCTGCGCGTGGTGTCGTCCCTGTTCCGCGAGGAGGTGTCCCGCGCATGAGCGCAGTCGCCGCACGCGTCCGCAGCCGCCGCGGAACGGGCCTCGGCCTGCTGGCCTGGCTGGTCGGGCTGCTGTTCTTCCTGCCCATCGCCTGGATGGTCCTGACCTCCTTCCACTCGGAGGCCGACGCCGCCACGAATCCCCCGTCCTTCGGTGCGGCCCTGACCCTGGACGGCTACCGCGACTTCTTCGGCACGGGCGGGGGCGCAAGCCCCTGGCCGGCGTTGATCAACTCGACCATGGCATCGGTGGCCTCGACGCTGTTCGTGCTCCTGCTGGCCTTCCCGGCGGCGTACGCGCTCTCCATCCGCCGGGTGAGGAAGTGGACGGACGTCCTGTTCTTCTTCCTGTCCACCAAGATGCTGCCGGTGGTGGCGGGCCTGCTGCCCGTCTACCTGTTCGCCAAGAACACCGGGATGCTCGACAACATCTGGCTGCTCGTCATCCTCTACACCTCCATGAACCTGCCGATCGCGGTGTGGATGATGCAGTCCTTCCTCGCCGAGGTCCCGGTGGCGGTGATCGAGGCGGCGCAGATCGACGGCGCCCGCCTGCCGACGATCCTCGCCCGCGTGGTGGCCCCCATCGCCCTGCCCGGCATCGCCGCCACCGCCCTGATCTGCTTCATCTTCAGCTGGAACGAACTGCTCTTCGCCCGGGTCCTGACGGGCGTGGTCGCCGAGACCGCTCCGGTCTTCCTGACCGGCTTCATCACCAGCCAGGGCCTGTTCCTGGCGAAGGTGTGCGCCGCGTCGCTCGTCATCTCCCTGCCGGTGCTCGCCGCGGGGTTCGCCGCCCAGGACAAGCTGGTCCAGGGCCTGTCGTTGGGAGCCGTGAAATGAAGGCCGCCGTCATCGAGTCCGTGGGCCGCGCCGTCGTCACCGAGGTCCCGGACCCGACGCCGGGCCCCCGCGAGGTCGTCGTCGAGGTCGCCGCCTGCGGCCTGTGCGGCACCGATCTGCACATCCTCCAGGGCGAGTTCGCGCCCAAGCTGCCGATCGTCCCCGGGCACGAGTTCGCGGGCGAGGTGGTCGGGGTCGGCACCCAGGTCACCGAGGTCACGGTCGGCGACCGCGTGGCCGTGGACCCCTCGCTGTACTGCTACGAGTGCCGCTACTGCCGTACCGGCCACAACAACCTGTGCGAGCGCTGGGCGGCGATCGGTGTGACGGCGGCCGGCGGCGCGGCCCGGTACGCGGTGGCGCCGGTGGCGAACTGCGTGAAGCTCCCCGAACACGTCCGCACCCAGGACGCGGCCCTGGTCGAACCCCTGTCCTGCGCGGTACGCGGCTACGACGTCCTCCGCGCCCGGCTCGGCGCCCACGTCCTGATCTACGGCTCCGGGACCATGGGCCTGATGATGCTGGAACTGGCCAAACGCACCGGCGCGGCGAGCGTGGACGTCGTGGACCTCAACCCGTCCCGCCTGGAGACGGCCCGCCGCCTCGGCGTCTCGGCGGCCGCCGCCGGCGCGGACGAACTGGACCGCCCGCAGGGCTGGGACGTGGTCGTCGACGCGACCGGCAACGCTGCGGCCATCCAGGACGGCCTGGACCGGGTGGCGAAGGCGGGCACGTTCCTGCAGTTCGGGGTGGCCGACTACGCGACGCGCGTGACGATAGACCCGTACCGCATCTACAACCAGGAGATCACCATCACCGGTTCGATGGCGGTCCTGCACAGCTTCGAACGGGCCGCAGAACTGTTCGCGAACGGGGTTTTGGACCCCGAGGTGTTCATCAGCGACCGGATCCCGCTGGAGCGGTACCCCGAGGCGCTGGAACAGTTCGCGGCGGGCGTGGGGCGGAAGATCGTGGTGGTGCCGTAGCGGATCGGGGGGGGGGGGGGGGCCCCCCCCCACCCCCCCCCCCCCCCCCCCCCCCCCCCCCCCCCCCCCGCCTTCCCCCCCCCCCCCCCCCCCCCCCCCCCCCCCCCCGCGACCGCTCAGCCGCCGAAGTGGATCAGCGTCGCCCAGCGGCTGGGCCGGTCCGGCCAGCCGCCCGAGGTCCACTCCGCCAACTGGTTCAGCAACTCGGCGGGCTCCACGGCTTCGCCCCGGCTCAGCCGCCGGGCCAACGCCCGGTGGAACCTGCCCGCGAGATACGTGGCCGCCGCGTCGTCGACCGGCCACAGCGTCCCGACCGCATGCCTGAATCCGGCCAGCACCAGACCGGCGCAGAGCGTGATGGCCTCGTCCGTGAGGACGGTGCCGCCCCGGGCCGTGTCGCAGGCCGACAGATACGCCAGGAAGGCGTGCCCCTCCAGGTCCTGGGCCGACAGCTCGGCCACGGACAACGTGCCGTCGGCGAGCAGCAGGCCGCTTCGGGAGGGGTCGTCCGGCACGTTGCCGGCATGGCAGGCGAAGTGCGCGATCGCCGCACGCGACAGCGCCGAGGCCACCGCGGCGTGCGTCGCGTCCTTCCCGACGAGCGGAACCGAGCCGGGATAGCAGTCGGCCACCGCCTTCGCCTCCTTCAGTACGCCCGGCAGGTCCGTCTCTCCCGGCGTCACCGGCATCGCCACCACGCACGCCGACCGGCCCTGCACGGCCGGCATCGCGGGTTTCCGCAGCGCCGCGAGGGTGGGGGTGTAGGAGGAGACGACGCATTCCAGCGCGCACAGCTTCGCGGCGGAGCCGTCGGCGGGCCGCAGCGCGGCATGCAGCGGAAGCAGCGTCAACGCGCCGGTCGGTGACCACCACAGGCGCGGGCGCGACCCCGCGGGCGACCGGTGGTCCCATCCGAGCGCGGCCAGGACGGGCGCGACAACGGCGTCCCAGGTCCATGCGAGGACGGACGCCACGGCCCGCTCGGGCTCCTCCCGGCCGCCCGCATCGGCCTTGGCGGAACCACGCCGGCGCAGCGCGGCGTAGAGGGCACGGACCTGCTCCGCCACACTGTCCGGCGTCACCAACGGCAGGGGCACCACGACCGGTTGGCCGCCACCGGCCCCCACGATGATCGCGTCGCTGCGGTAGCGGCTCAGGTTCAGCACCACGGCGGTCCGGGTCGGCGTATCCGTCGCGCGGGGCGCGCCGGTCGCCGGGAAGTCCGCGAGACCGGGCAGGGTCCTGATGTGTTCGATCAGGTCCCGGAGTTCCTCGGCGGCTTCGATACGGCGTGCCGTGTCCCCGATGGAGCGGACCAACTGCAGCGAGCCGTCGTCCTGATCGAGGGTCCTGCGCAGGGCCACGTACGTGTCGACAAGGCTGGGCGCCTTCTCGCGCAGCTCCTCGACCGCTGCTGCCCGGAGCATCGCATGGCGCAGCAGCACGCCCCGCCCCGATTCCAGCAGCTCCAGCGCGAGTTCGGCCTGCCCGGCATGGAGAGCGGCCGCAGCCCCGTCGCGCAGTGCGTCGCCCAGCCTGATCAGCTGGAGCTCGCGGTCCCGGCGCCGTACCAGCTCGCCGCCGGCCAGCGGGATCAGCCCGACCAGGCGGACACAGCCCTGCGCCGCCGACTCCCAGGCCGCTGCCGCCGTCGCGGTTTCCACCCAGCTGTAGGCGGAGTTCCACCGCACCCACAGGGGTGAGGCCTCGTACTCGGCCGATTGGCGGTAGGCCTCCACGGCGGCATCCAGGTCCGCGGTGTCGTGGTGCCGCTCGTATCGGAGGGCGTGGGCCCGGCCCAGATGGTTGAGCCGGTGACCAAGTTCGGGGCTGCCCTCGGGGGTCGTTTCCACCGACTCGGTGGCCAGGGCCGTCAGCTCGTCGGCCTCGGCCGCGGACAGGACGGTGCCGTGGTCGGCCGGCGCCCACAGCGAGGCCACCAGGTTGGCCAGCACGCGCGGCCGTATCGCGTCGCCGGGTCCGACCAGGGTCAGCGCGTGCCGCAGCACGGTCGCGGACTCCCGGGCGGCCGAGCCGTCGCCGTAGGGCATGGACTGCAGGGCGATACCGAAGTCGTTGAGCGCCGGGGCCAGCCGCGGGCTGTGCGGTGGGATCTCGTCCAGGAGATCCCGGAACATCCGGACGGAGTCGTTCCCCGCGTCGGGATTGTGCGAGTACTGCCACCAGCTGTGGATCGTGGTGGCCTGCGACCAGCGGATCTCGAACATCTGCTGTTGCGGCCAGCCGTGCTCCTCGGCCTCGCGCAGGGCCCACTCGTGCACACCCATCGCTTCGGAGATCGATCCCCCGTCCGAGGCCAGCACTCCGCGATCACGCAGAACCGTGCCCAGGTTCCATATCCATCCCGGCCGGATCGAGGGGTTCAGCGCGGGGTGGGCGATGACGTGGGGCAGTCGCGCCAGCGCCTCGTCGAGCGCCGTGACGTCCGTGTTCCGGCCGTAGGTCCACAGCCCGGCACAGAGATCGCCCTCGATGTTCGGGTGGGCCGGCGAGTTCTCGTCCACCATGTCCAGGGCGGCGCGGCGCACCTCGATGGCCCGCAGGATCGTGTCCTGGTCGAGAGTCAGGTCGTAGAGGGTGTCCAGGTGGCTGCTGAGCCGGACCAGGTTCTGGGGTTCCGGTTCCGGGTCCCGGTCGCAGGCCCACTCCAGCAGAGCGACCGACAGTACGGCCATCCGCAGGTCGTGCTCGGTCTTGGCGTTCCCGCCCAGCCAGGCGCCGAACTCCACCGCCGCGCGCAGGTGGGCGGGGTCGGTGCCGTCGGACTCCAGCAGTTTGGCCACGGCCTGCTCCAGGAGCGAGGGATCGCCCTCGACGGAGTGGGCGTTGATCAGTTCCTGGACCTGCCCGATCAGGGCGTCGTCGGTCGCCTCCGCCTCGTCCGGCTCGTCCGGCACCAGCGGGGAGCCGTCCGGTCCGATCAGCCGTCCGGTGCTCATGTCGAAGACGACGGTGCTGTCGTCGCTCGGATCGAGGTCGTCGTTCCACCCCGGAGACACCACCCCCAGCAGTCGTCGCCAGACTTCCAGCGCCGCGGTGCCTGCCGGGCCGTCGTCGAAAGCCCTGTTGTAGTAGTAGCGCAGCAGTTCGGTGCGCTCCTGCGACTCCTGACGCAGGTCCGTCACCGCCATCAACCGCACTGCTGCGGCCTCCGCCTCGTCGCTGAGCAGGCCGAAGCGGGCCAGTGCCGTACGCAGTTCGGCCAGCGCCCGCTCGGTCGGGCGCCGTACTTCCCCCTCGCCCCCCATCTGACCCCGCCCTCAGTCCGTGGTCGCCGGGTCGGACGGCTGCGCCGCCGGCGCCGGGGGCGCCGGAGGCAGGGGGATGCCGACCGCGAAGTCCGGCAACACCTCCTCGTCGACCGTGGCATGACCGCCGCGCAGGTCGCTTTCGGGCAGCTCGGGGACATCCCCCTCGAAGTCGGATGGACCGGAGTTCAAGCCGTCGTCGGCTTCGTCGGCCATGGACAAACCTCCGCACCTGAAGGCCCGGTGACAGTCTCGACACCGAGCCACTACCGTGGGCGCCGGGCCTTGTACCCACTGCCACGGTCATCGACACCGGCCCGGAAAACGGCCCCGGCCCCGTCACATCGATCCTGATTTCGGCACCTCGTCCACGCCCGGTCGACCAAGCTCCGAGAGGATTCGATGCCGACCAACCTGACCGGCCTGGTCCTGTTCCTCACGTTGCTGGCCCCCGGATTCGTGTACCAGCGCCGCCATGCGCGTGACGTGCCGGCCTACGATCGCTCGGCCCTGGCCGAGACCGCCTCGATCGTGCTCGTGAGCGTCCTGGCGGACTGGGTGGTCGGCGTCGCGTTCCTGCTGTTCGCGCACCTCGCGCCGCACGCCGTCCCCGATGTGAGGGCACTGCGTGGCGATCCCGCCCACCTGGGCGGGAACACCCTGTCCGTGGCCCTGTGGGGAGCCGGGCTCCTGGGACTCGCGACCGCGCTGGGCCATGGACTCGCCGTGGTCCGGCGGGGCGACGACCGTGCCGAGCGGCCGGGGTGGTGGTGGGCCTTCCAGGCGTACCCGGCCCGGCACCGTATCCACGACTACGTCGATTCGAGGATCTATGTCGGCTGCCAGCTGCGGGACGGTTCTCATGTGGCCGGGACGCTGCTCAGCCACAGCCGGCTGTCGGCCGAGACCGGGGACCGTGATCTGCTGCTGCGCGGCGAGATCAGGCTGAGATCCGGCGGCGCGACGGAGGAGACGGCACTTCCCGAGGCCCACGTGATGATCGTGAGCGCCCGGGACATCGTGTGGATGACGGTGACCTACAGCCGGGGCACGGTCCTCAAGAACGGTGTTCCGCCACCCGCTTCGGCGTCCGGGCCCGGCTCCGGAACCGCGCCGGGACAGGCCCCGGCGGCCACGATCACGGCGGGCGGCGACGGACAGGGGAGTGGGAGCAATGGCGCGTGAGCACCGTCCGACCACGGTGATCAGGGATCTGTCCCTGATCGAGGGCCTGCCGCCGGACGAGGCCCGGGCGCGCGCGGCGGTCGTTCGCGAGTTCGAGTTCCGTATCACCCCCTACTACGCCGGCCTCATCGACTGGAGCGATCCGCGTGATCCGCTGCGGCTGATCGTCATGCCGGAGGTCGAGGAACTGTCCGACACCCTCGACTTCGATCCGAGTGACGAGGCCGCCAACACCCGGGTGCGCGGTCTGCAGCACAAGTACCCGCCGACAGCCCTGCTGCTGCTCACCGACGTCTGCGCGACCTACTGCCGCTTCTGCTTCCGCAAGCGTTTCACCCTCGCCACCGACCCCGCGCACCAGCTGCGTCCGGAGGGCGAACTGGACAGCGCGGAACGCGAGACGACCTTCGACATCAGCGAGGGCGTGCGCTACATCCACGCCCATCCGGAGATCGACAACGTCCTCCTCACCGGCGGTGATCCCCTGATGCTCTCGCCGTCCCGGCTGGCCTCCGCACTGGCCGAGGTCCGCTCCGTGCCCCACGTCGACGTCATCCGCATCGGCACCAAGGTGCCCGCCTTCGATCCCGCGCGGATCACTCCGGAGCTGGCCGGCACCCTCGCCTCGGCCGCCCGCGCCGACGCCCGCACCCATGTGATGTGCCACTTCAGCCACAGCCGGGAACTCACCCCCGAGGCCCTGGCCGCCACGACCCGGCTCCAGGACGCGGGCCTCGTCCTGACCAACCAGACCCCCCTCCTGCGCGGCGTCAACGACGACCCCGAGGAGCTCGCCCGGCTGCAACACCGCCTGGCCTCGGCCGGCCTGGCGCCCTACTACGTGTTCCTGTGCCGGCCGACCCACGGCAACGAGCGCTACGCCGTGCCGCTCGCGGAGGCCATGGACATCATCACGGCCGCGCGCGCCCGTCTCAACGGCCTGGCCAAGCGCTTCCGCCTCGTCGCCTCGCACGCCACCGGCAAGATCGAGATCCTCGGCCGCCACGCCCACGACCTCGTCTTCCGCTATCACGAAGCCCGTGACCCCGCCGACCAGGACCGGCTCCTGACGTGGCCCGCCGAGCGGCCGCTGACCTGGCTGGACGAGGTCGTCGCCGCCAACTGAGCGGACCGTTCCCCGGGTAAGGGAACGGTAAAGCGCTTCCGCTCGTTACCTCAGGCATGACAGCTATGACCCCAGGCTCGAACATCTCCCTGTCGGCCACCCGCGTGACGGTGGACGTCTCCGCGCCGGTGCGGCTCGACGTGTCGGGCCTGCTGCTCACCGGCGACGGCAAGGTGCGCTCCGACGACGACTTCATCTTCTACAACCAGCCCGCCGGCCCGGGCGTGACGTACACGTCCGGTGGTGGCGCGGCGCCCGACGCGATCACGGTCGACACCGGTGCCGTGCCGCCGGACATCGAGAAGATCGTGGTCACGGCCAGCCCGGACGCGGCCGGCCAGACCTTCCAGGGCATCGAGCCGACGGCCACGATCCGGGACGCGGACGGCGGCTCGGTCCTGGCCACGTTCACCCCGCCGCAGCTCGGTACGGAGACGGCGCTGGTGATCGTGGAGATCTACCGGCGCAACGGCCAGTGGAAGGCCCGCGCCGTCGGCCAGGGGTACGCCAACGGCCTGGCCGGTATCGCGACGGACTTCGGTGTGACGGTGGAGGAGCCCGCCGCGGCACCGGCGGCGGCAACGGCCGCACCGCCGGCACCCGCCGCGCAGGCACCGCTCGCACCGCCCGCTCCCGCGGCACCGCCCGCCCCGCCGGCCCCAGTGCCCGGCGCCGGGAAGGTCAACCTGGACAAGGGCCGGGTCAGCCTCCAGAAGAACCAGACCGTGGCCCTGGTCAAGGGCGGCCGCCCGCTGCTCTCCGTGGTGCAGATGGGCCTCGGCTGGGAGCCCGCGTTCCGCGGCAAAGACATCGACCTGGACGCCTCGGTCATCGCCTACGGCCCGCAGCGCAACGCCGTCGACAGCTGCTACTTCGGCAAGCTGACGATCCTGAACGGCGCGATCAAGCACTCCGGTGACAACCTCACCGGCGAGGGCGGCGGCGACGACGAGGTGATCATGGTCGACCTCGGCCGCATCCCCCAGGAGGTCACCGGCCTGGTTTTCACGGTCAACTCCTTCTCCGGCCAGAAGTTCACGGAGGTCGCCAAGGCCTACTGCCGCCTCGTGGACGCGGCCACGGGAGAGGAGCTGGTCCGCTTCGACCTCACCAGCGCCGAGCCGCAGACGGGCGTCATGATGGCCAAGCTGATCCGCCAGTTCTCCGGTGAGTGGGACATGACGGCGATGGGCGACTTCGTGAAGGCACGCACGGTGCGCAACATGGTCGAGCCGGGGGCCCGCGCCCTGTAAGCGGCCGTACGACACAGCCATCGGCGCCCCCGTCCGTCAGGGGGCGCCCGGTTGTCAGGCCTCCCCGCGCGGGCGCAGTCCCTCCGTCAGCAACGCGAGATAGCGGCGTATCTGCTCCCCCTGCCCGCTCGCCAGCTCCGACGCCGACGCCACGCCGTGCGCCAGCCGCAGCACCTCGACCGGCTCGACATCCCCGCGCAGGCTGCCCTCCCGCTGCGCCGCCTCCACCAGCCGCCGCACCGCCTCGTGCAGATGCGTGCCGCAGGCCGTGGCCGCCACGGAGCTGCCGTCGGTGACGGCCGAGCCCAGGAGCGTCTTCATACCGCGCACCTGGATCGTCCCGACGCACACCTCGTTGAGCCACTCCACCAGTGCCTCGCCCGGCGGAAGTTCCGCTGCGTACTCGTCGGCCCGGGCCGCCATGGCCTGGATACGGTCCACGTACGCGGCCTCCAGCAGCGCCTGCCGGGTCGGGAAGTGCCGGTAGAGCGTGCCGGAGCCGACGCCGGCGCGCTTGGCGATGTCGTCCAGCGACGCGTTCTCCCCGTGCTCGGCGAAGGCTTCGGCCGCCACCCTCAGCAACCGCTCGTGGTTGCGCCGAGCGTCCGCACGCATGGGCCTGACCTGCGCCATCCAGATGCTCCTTGCCGACCGGGGATCCTCTGCGCAGATTATCGAGCACCACGAAGGGCGCTCCGCCGTCCGGTCAGGCGCGCATCGGTGGCTCGTACCCGCCGTCGGCCGGGTCCGGCCCGGGAATGCCGCGTGTCTCGCCGGTGCCCAGGCCGATCGTGGCGCGCGTCCGCATGGGGCCGTCACCGCGGCGGGAGAGCAGTTCGATCTCGGCCACGCGCGCGTGCAGCACGTCGAGCCGGGCGGCGCATTCGGCCGCGAGGACGCGCGGGGCCCGGGTGCGCCCGAGCGAGAGGTGCGGGGTGAAGCGCGGAAAGCGGTCCGCGCAGTACGGGAAGGGCTCCACGAGCGCGCGCTGCAGCTCCGTCCAGGGCGCCGCACCGGCCGCGGCGGGGTCGAGCCACACGGTGGCGTAGGACCGGTGGCGGAAGAAGCGGACCCCGCAGAGCCGGATGTCGAAGGGCTCGCATCCGGCGGCCGCCTCGGCCAGCAGCGGGAGCGCCGCCGGGAAGTCCTCCTCCGGTACGAAGCCGAAGACCAGGTTCACATGGGGCGGCCAGCGGCGGATCTGCGGGTCGTGCTCGGCTCGGATGCGCTGGATGGCCGGCCACAGTCCGGCCGGGGGAAGCCAGGCCACGGCGGTCCGGGGCGTGGGGGCCGACTCCAGGCGGCCGAGGGCGTCGCCCGGGCCGGGCGTCGAGGAGCAGGGCACACCGCCATCATGGCCCCGCCCGTCGGCGGCCGCTGCCCGTCCACACCCGGGCCGTCCGCGTGCACCGCCCCCCGTGCACCGCCTAGAACAGCGCGCTGTAGGCGTTGAGCGCGGGCTGGCCCCCCAGGTGGGCGTAGAGCACCGTCGAGTCCGCGCCGATCTCGCCGCGCCGGACGAGGTCGACGAGCCCGGCCATCGACTTGCCCTCGTAGACGGGGTCGGTGACCATGCCCTCGGTCCGCGCGGCGAGCCGCATCGCGTCCAGGGTGGACTCGTCGGGGATGCCGTACGTCCCCGCGTGGTACCGCTCGTCCAGCTCGACGGTCAACTCTCCCTTGACGCCGATGAGACGGCCGGTGGCGTCGGCGATCCGGGCGATCTGCCCGCGAGTGCGAGCGGGCTCGGCCGAGGCGTCGATGCCGAGCACCCGGCGCGGCCGGCCGCCCGCCTCCTCCAGGGCGCGGAATCCGGCGATCATGCCCGCCTGGGTCGAGCCGGTGACCGAGCACACGACCACCGTGTCGAAGAAGACGCCCGACTCCTCCTCCTGCTCGGCGACTTCATGGGCCCAGCGGGCGAAGCCGAGACCACCGAGCGGATGGTCGGAGGCGCCGGCCGGGATGGCGTACGGCTTCCCGCCCGCCTCCTCCACGTCCCTCAGCGCCTGCTCCCAGCTCTCCTTGAACCCGATCCCGAACCCGGCCCGCACCAGCCGCACCTCGGCCCCGGCCAGCCGGCTGATCAGGATGTTGCCGACCTTGTCGTACACGGAGTCCGGCCACTCCACCCAGCTCTCCTGCACCAGCACGCACCCCAGCCCGGCACGGGCCGCGACGGCGGCGACCTGGCGGGTGTGGTTGGACTGCACCCCGCCGATCGAGACGAGCGTGTCGCAGCCCTGCGCGAGCGCGTCGGCGACCAGGTACTCCAGCTTGCGGGTCTTGTTCCCGCCGTAGGCGATCCCGGAGTTGCAGTCCTCCCGCTTGGCCCACAGCGTGGCGCCGCCGAGGTGGGCGGTAAGGCGCTCCAGGGGGTGCACGGGCGAGGGGCCGAACAGCAGCGGACAGCGGGCGTAGGAAGACAGGGACACGGGACCTCCAGGATCAGTCGGGGTCGGCCAGGTCTGCGAGGGTGCGCCAGATCTCCGCCGTGACCCGGACCGCGCCGTCCACGTCCCCGTCGGCGCACGCCTCTGTCAGCCGCTCGTGCAGCCCGGCCGAACGGCACGAGCCGCCCTCGCCGAAGCGCTGCCGCTCCAGGCGGCGGATGAGCGGGGTGTAGCGGGCGACGGTCGCGGCGGCCGCGCGGTTTCCGCTGACCTGGACCAGGACGTCGTGCAGCTCGTCGTCGGCACGCAGGGCCTCGTCCACGTCACCGGCGCGTACGGCCGCGGCGAACCGGTCGCCCGCCGCGCGCATCCGGTCGAGGTCCGCCGGGCCCAGCCGGGGTACCGCGATCCGGGTCACCAGTTCGTGCATGGCACCGACCACCGCCGCCGCGTCCCGTACGTCGGCGGCGAGGAGCGGGGTGACCCGGGTGTAGCTCTGCGGCTTGCTCTCCAGCAGCCCCTCGTCCACGAGCCGCGCGAAGGCCTCGCGCACGGGCGCCCGGGACAGCCCCAGCCGCTCGGCGAGGTCGGCGTCGCGCACCACCGCGCCGGGCTCGATCTCCCCGGCCACGATGGCGTCCCGGATCGCCGCGCAGGCGCGGTCCCGGAGCAGGGTGCGGGGAACGGGTCGCAGGGTCTCCACAACTGAAATGTTAGATACCAGTGTCGCGGCAGACAAGAGTGCGGCCCGCACCCCCGGGGGAGTGCGGGCCACGATCGGACCGGCCGCCGGTCAGGCCTGCCACGGCCAGCGGGAGTCACGAGCGTCCTCCAGCAGGGACACCATCCGGAATGCCGCGTCCGAAAGACCGCCGAAGGTGTGCCTGTTGTCCGTGCCCGACGGACCGTGGCCCGCCCGGTAGCCCTCCAGGTTCCAGGTGTAGACCGGGACACGGGAGGGGATCTGGGCGGTCGGGTCGCCCTGCTGGTGCGGGGCGTACTGCTCGTCGGTGACGATCAGCACCCGGTCGTGCTTCCGGTAGTGCCGGCGAACCGCCTCCGTGGTGTCGGTGCCACCGAGGTTGCCGAAGCGCTCCAGGATCTTCAGCACCGACTCGCCCTTGCGGAACTCCACCGGCGCGCTGGTCGAGCCGAACTCGACCAGGTCGGCGTCCGCCGCCCGCAGCGCGAGCGCGGTACCGAAGATCGCCGCCGCGTCGGCCCGGGTGAGCCGGTCACGCTCGGACACCGGCGACCAGAACATCGAGCCCGACCGGTCGACCAGCACCAGCGTCCGGCCCGGCAGCGCGGGCACGTTGGCCAGCGAGTGGCCGAGCGCCTGCTCCAGCGGGTACGCCCAGCGCAGCGAGGGCGCGTGCCGGTAGGCGGCCAGGTAGCGGAAGGGGAACTGCCGCGAACGTGCCACCTGCTCCGGGTCGCTGATCTTCGCCGCGACCCGGGCGGCGACCTCGTCCGAGACACCCGCCCCGTCGAAGTTCCGCAGGTTGCGGACCAGCGCCATGGCACCCATGGACGGGATCACGGCCTCCCAGGCCGCCTTGTCCATCGGGCCCTGCAGCCACCCGGCCAGCGCCTCCCAGGTGATACCGGCCGCCGCCAGCCGCTCGGCGCCGCCGGGCGCGGTGACGACCGCCCGCCGCTCCCCGACGGGCAGCGCCATCAGCTCGCGGTGCGTGGTGAGCACCGGGCTCGACGCCGGCGGCACGGCCGTGTCCGGGTTGTACCGCCGGTCGAGCGCGTACCGGAACAGGTCGCCCTGCCACGGCTTGTCCGCGTCCGGCGACGCGTGCACCAGGTTGAGGATGTCGCCGAAGCGGTAGCCCTTGGACGCGGTGTCGTACTTGAGCAGCGACTTGGCGTGGTAGAGCCGTCGTACGGCGTCGGCGACACCGCGCTTGACGGGCTTGGGGACGGCCCGGCCGTACGTCGCCGTCCAGTACGCGAGCAGCTCACCGGGCTCGTCCGGGCGCTGGAGCACGGATGCCACGACCTGCCGGTTGGACGGGCCGTCGGTGGCGCCCGCGGTCAGCCGGGCGTGCACGTACTCGGCGGCGCCCACGATCGAGGCCGTCCGCATGTTGCCCTCACCGCGCAGCCAGCCGAGCAGGCCGGCCGTCCACTCCGGGTCGCTGACGGCGAGGTCGCGGAGCAGGCGGGTGAACCGGTCGTCGCGGTTCTTGGCGTCCTCGTAGAAGGTGTCCGTGAGGAAGTGGGATACCGCCAGCAGGAACAGTTCCGAGCGCGGCTCGCGCTCCTGACCCCGGCCGCCCTCGTAGGTCCGCAGGATGCGGCCCGTCGACGTCACCGCCGACTTCAGCTGCGCCTTGGCGGCACGCGTGTTGAATCGCGCCATGGTGAATTCCCCCGAATTCATTGGTGTTTCGGAGGGAGGCACAGCAAATGGAGGGTGCCCGAGATCAGGACTCGGCGGCGGACTTTCCCAGGTGCTCTACCGATTGAGCTACACCGACCCGAAGTCGATGACGGGATTTGAACCCGCAACCGCCCGATCCCATGAAGTAACCGCTGCCTGCGCACCGGACACCCACCATGTGCTGCGCCTCCCGAGATCAATTCGGCGGCGGTCGTGGATTCTCTGTGGAAAAGAAGTAACCGCAGCCTGCGCACCGGGAGGTGCATGAAGTTTTCGGTGTCCAGAGATCGAGGTCGGCGGAACCGACGGTTGGCGCTCTATCCCCTGAGCTACACCGGCCCGTGGAGCCGGTGGCGGGACTCGAACCCGCGGCCTCCCCATTAAGAGTGGAAGTAGGTCCTGCCTTCGCACCTGGACGTGGATCACTCTAGGAGGGAAGCCGCGGGACAAGCGAGCGAATTAATTACCGCGCGGGCGTCAGGCGCACTTCTGCCGCTTCCAGGGCCCCGTGATGGCGAGCATGATGCCGGGCTCCTGGATGTTGGCGAACAGGGTGCGGCCGTCGGGCGAGAAGGTGACGCCGGTGAACTCGCTGTACTCGGGCTTCTCCGCGGTGCCGATGTTCAGGTCGTTGCGGGCGATCGGGTAGGTGCGGCCGCTCTCGGTGGCGCCGAACAGGTGCTGGACACCCTCGCCGTCCTCGGCGATGACCAGTCCGCCGTACGGGGAGACGGTGATGTTGTCGGGGCCGTCGAAGTTGCCGTTGTCGGCGGACGGGTCGGGGTTGACGCCGAGGAGGACCTTGAGGGTCAGGGTGCGACGCTTCGGGTCGTAGAACCAGACGGCGCCGTCGTGCTGGACGGGGCTCTCGGTGCGGGCGTAGGAGGAGACGATGTAGGTGCCGCCGTCACCCCACCACATGCCCTCCAGCTTGCGGGCGCGGGTGACCTGGCCCTCGGTGAACTGCTTGCGGACGGAGGTCGTCCGCGCGTCGCGGTCCGGGACGTCCATCCAGTCGACGCCGTAGACGGTGCCGATCTTCGTCGCGCGGGAGAGGTCGTCGATGAACTTGCCGCCGGAGTCGAAGCACTTGAAGGCCTGCAGGACACCGGCGTCGTCGGCGAGGGTGCGCAGCCTGCCGCGGCCGTGGCGGTAGCCCTCCGGCGGGGTCCAGCGGTAGAGCAGGCCGTTCGGGCCGGCCGCGTCCTCGGTGAGGTAGAGGTGGCCGCGCTTGGGGTCGACGACGACGGCCTCGTGGGCGTAGCGGCCGAGCGCCTTGACGGGCTTGGGGTCGCGGTTGGCCCGGCGGTCCTCGGGGTCGACCTCGAAGACGTAGCCGTGGTCCTTTGTCATGCCGTTCTGGCCGGCCTTGTCCTCGGTCTCCTCGCAGGTCAGCCAGGTGCCCCACGGGGTGTTGCCGCCCGCGCAGTTGGTGGAGGTGCCGGCGATGCCGACCCACTCGGCGACGTGGTCGCGGCGCACCTCGACCACCGTGCAGCCACCGGAGGCGGCGGGGTCGTAGACGAGGCCCTCGGTGAGCGGGACCGGGTACTTCCAGCCGGTGCGCGGGCCCTTCAGCTCGTGGTTGTTGACGAGGAGGGTGGCGCCGCGGGGACCGTCGAAGGTGGAGGTGCCGTCGTGGTTGGACGGGGTGAACTCGCCCGACTCCAGCTTGGTCCTGCCGCTGTAGGTGATGACCCGGTACGTGAAGCCCTCGGGCAGCGCGAGGATGCCGTCCGGGTCCGGGGTCAGCGGGCCGTAGCCGACGCCGTGGTGTCCGTGCGCCGACTCGCCGTCCACGGTCTCGATGTCGTCCGTGGCGGCGAGGGCGTTCGGGGCGGTGGCGAGGGCGCCGACGCTGCCCGCCAGGGCGACTCCGGCACCGGTGATCGCGGATTTCCTGGCGAAGTCCCTACGGCTGAGCGACATGGTGTCTCCTGTGACGGTGGGCGTGCCGGGTGGAGGGTGGCGGCCTCGTTGCGGCGCTCACGCTCCCGCCATCTTTTGAACGGCGGTTGAACACCCGGCTACTTCAGAGACCCCTGTTCCATGAATCCGTATACACAGCCCCATGGCCGGCCAAAACACCGGTCACGTTCTCCCCCGGCGTCACCAGCTCTTCTCCGCCGCAGCAGCGATCGGCGGGGACGCTCAGCCCCCTTGCGCCGACCGCGCCTTGAAGGCCGCCTTGCGCGCTTCCTTCGCCACCTTCTTGTCCGGGTGCAGCCGCCCCATCGCCTCCAGCACGTCGGCGGTGGCGGGGTGCTCCACGCGCCAGGCCGCCGCGAAGAACCCGCTGTGCTGTTCGGCCAGCCCTTCCACCAGCGCGCGCAGTTCCTCCGAGTTCCCCTCGGCCTGGAGCTGCGCGGCCAGGGTGTCGACGGTCAGCCAGAACACCAGCTCCTGCGAGGGCGCGGGCACGTCGGAGGCGCCGCGCTCGCTCAGCCACACCCGGGCGAGCCCGCCCAGCTCGGGATCGTCCAGCACCTCCCGCAGCGCGGCCTCGGCCTCCAGGCCGACGAGGGACAGCGCCTGCTGGCAGCGCAGTCTGCGCAACGGCGCCCCGGCGTCGGCGCCCCGGGCCGCGGCCAGCAACTCCCGTGCCGCGGCGAGCGGTTCCCGTCCGGCCACCCACTCCTCGGTCTCGGCCTGGGCGGCGGACGGCCCGAAGTGGGCGGTGCCGTCGAGCAGCACGTCGGCGCCCTTGTCGGCGAGTTCACCGACCGCGGGCGCCTCGAACCCGGCCTCCAGCAGCCGCGCCCGCAGCCCGTAGGCGCCGAGCGGGGTCAGCCGGACCATGCCGTAGCGGGAGACGTCGGTGTCGTCCGCCGGGGCCGCGGGCTCTTCCTCCCCGTCGGCCATCAGCGTCTCGTCCACCGGCTGGTACTCGACCAGACCGACCGGCTCCAGCAGCCGGAACTGGTCGTCGAGGCGCATCATCGCGTCGGAGACCTGTTCCAGGACGTCGTTGGTGGGCTCGCCCATGTCGCTCGGGACGATCATCGAGGCGGCGAGGGCGGGCAGCGGCACTGGTGCGTCGCCGGAGCCGTCCTCACTGACGGTCAGCAGGTAGAGGTTGCCGAGGACGCCGTCGAGGAACTCCGCCTCGGCCTCCGGGTCCCAGTCGAGTGACGAGAAATCGACCTCGCCGCCCTCGTCCATCGCGTCGACCAGACCGTCCAGGTCGGGCACGCTCGCGTCGGCGACGACGGTCTCCAGGGCGGAGAGCCAGACGGTGAGCACGTCGTGCGGGGAGCCGCCGGTGAGCAGCGCCAGCTCCTCCCCGGCCGCCACGGTCCCGGCTTCCTCGTCGGTGATCTCGACCAGTCCGGCGTCCACGGCCACCCGCCAGGCCTCGCTGGCGTACGCGGCGGCGTCGTCCCCGCTCAGCCCGAGCAGCTCGGCGGCGGCCGGAAGCTGCTCCTCCGCCAGTCCGCCGCCGGCGTCCACCCGGGTGCCGGGTCCGGCCCAGCGGGCGAGGCGGGCGGCGCGGGAGAGCAACGGCGTGGACAGCGCGGCGCGCGCCAGCTCCGCTTCGGGGTGCAGCCGTACGGGCGGCAGGGGGGAGCTGTCTGACATCGGCTGGTTCTCCTCGGGCCGTGAAATGACTCGGCCGCTCAGCCTAGACGGATTTCCACCCATGCCGCCCGGTTCATCTCCCCGCCAGCGCTCGTACATGGCCGAAACCTTGACAACTCCCGGGCGCAGGCAGGAGATTGACGCGCGTAGAAGTTGGGGGGACAACTGTTCACTCTGCTCTACGCGTGTCACGCAGGGCTACATGCCCCGCACGCTTCCGTCACCACCTCGTCCCGGCGCTCATGTACGCCCCCGGAGGGATTCCCTTGCCGAGCAGGTCTTCCGCGCGCCTCGCCGCGCTCACCGTCGCCGCCGTCTGTTCCGCCGCGTCGGCCGTCGTCCTCACCTCGCCCGCGCACGCCGACTCGGTGCGCATCCACGACATCCAGGGCAGCACCCGGATATCGCCGTTCGCGGGCCAGAAGGTCACGGACGTGCCCGGCATCGTCACGGCCACGCGCACCTACGGCTCCTCCAGAGGTTTCTGGATCCAGGACCCGACCCCGGACGACAACCCGGCCACCAGTGAGGGCGTGTTCGTCTTCACCAGCTCCACGCCGAAGGTCGCCGTCGGCGACTCGGTCACGGTGACCGGCACGGTCTCCGAGTACGTCCCGGGCGGTGCCTCCTCGGGCAACCAGTCGGTGACGGAGATCACCAAGCCGACGGTCGCCACCGTCTCCACGGGCAACGCGGTCCCGGCGCCGGTCGTGGTCGACGAGGACTCGGTGCCGGACGTGTACGCCCCGCAGGGCGACACCGCCGCCGCGGGCTCGATCAACGGCCTGACCCTCGACCCGTCGGCGTACGCCCTGGACTACTACGAGTCCCTCGAGGGCATGAACGTCCAGGTCGAGGACACCCGCGTGGTCACCGCGACCGACCCGTACAGCGAGCTGTGGGTCACGGTGAAGCCGTGGGAGCACCACAACCGCCGCGGCGGCACGGTCTACGGCTCCTACGCCTCCCAGAACACCGGCCGGCTGCAGATCCAGTCGCTGGGCTCGACCGCCGACTTCCCCAAGGCGAACGTCGGCGACACCCTGGAGGGCGCCACCACCGGCCCGCTGGACTTCAACCAGTTCGGCGGCTACACCCTGGTCGCGAGCAAGCTCGGCACGCTGGAGAGCGGCGGCCTGGAGCGCGAGACCACGCAGAAGCAGTCGCACCGCGAGCTGGCGGTGGCGACCTACAACGTCGAGAACCTTGACCCGTCGGACGCCACCTTCGACAAGCACGCCGCCGCGATCGTGAACAACCTGCAGTCGCCCGACATCGTGTCCCTGGAGGAGATCCAGGACAACAACGGTGCCAAGGACGACGGCACGGTCGACGCGAGCCAGACCGTGAACAAGCTGATCGACGCGATCGTCGCGGCGGGCGGCCCGAAGTACGACTGGCGCTCGATCAACCCGGTCAACGACCAGGACGGCGGCGAGCCCGGCGGCAACATCCGCCAGGTGTTCCTGTTCAACCCCGAGCGGGTCTCCTTCGTGGACCGCGCGGGCGGCGACTCCACCACCGCCGTCGGCGTCACCAAGGTGAACGGCAAGGCTCAGCTGACGGCCTCCCCGGGTCGTATCGACCCGGCGAACGCGGCCTGGAACAGCAGCCGCAAGCCGCTGGCCGGCGAGTTCGTCTTCCGCGGCAAGACCGTGTTCGTGATCGCCAACCACCTCAACTCCAAGGGCGGTGACCAGGGTCTGGCCTCGCAGTACCAGCCGCCGGTGCGCAGCTCGGAGATCCAGCGCCACGCGCAGGCGACCGAGGTGAACGCGTTCGTCAAGGACATCCTGTCCGTGCAGAAGAACGCGAACGTCATCGCGCTCGGCGACATGAACGACTTCGAGTTCTCCGGGACCGCGAAGATCCTCGAGGGCGACGGCGAGCTGTGGTCGGCGATCAAGTCGCTGCCGCGGAGCGAGCGTTACACCTACGACTACCAGGGCAACCAGCAGGTCCTGGACCAGATCCTGATCAGCCCGTCGATCCGGCGCGGCTGCGACTTCGAGTACGACAGCGTGCACATCAACTCGGAGTTCAACGACCAGATCTCCGACCACGACCCGCAGGTGCTGCGGTTCCGCCCGTAACCCGGTCCGGGGGCCTCAGGACTGGCCGAACACGCCGTTCAGCCAGTCCTGCCAGGCGGTCTCGTTCGCCCGGGCGTCGGCGTCCGGCGCGAAGTCGTGGACGCTGATGCCGAGCGGCGCGCCCCAGTGGCCGCGTCCGAAGAAGCGGATGAGGGCGTTGTCGGTGCGCAGCCCGATGAAGTACGGGTTGCGGTAGTCGAGTACGGCGTCCAGGGTCTGCCCGCCGGGCCCCCGGACGCCGACCTTCGTGCCCGCGGCCGTCTCGTCCGCCAGGCCGAGCGCGTGGCCGGCGGCGGCGAGCGCCCGCGGGGACTGCGAGGCCGCGGGCCCCTGCAGCTGGGCGAAGGCGACCGGGCGGGGCGCGAAGTGCGTGAGGTACTCGCACAGGGTGTGCAGATAGAAGTTGGTGTGCTTGCTCGCGCCGTCGTACTGGTTGTTCCAGTCGTCGGTGAAGATGCCGCTGTGCACGTAGCGCACCCAGGCGCGGCGGCCTTCGTCCCGGGGCTCGATGGTGTAGTCGAGCTGGTTGGCCGACTGGACCGGGAAGCCGACGTCCTCACTGCGGTTCGTGTAGTGGTGGGGCGGATCCCAGGCGGTGACGGTGGACCCGAAGGGGCCGCTGCCGCCCACCCGGGGCTCGGGCGGGTCCATCGGCCAGAGGTAGCCGCCGGTGCCGGTGGTGATCGCCTCCCACACCTTCTCGGGCGGGACGTCGACCTCGAACTCGCGGACGATCTCGAATTCCTTGGACATGGTGGGGCTCCTGCTGCTTACCGATCGGGTTCGGGGGTGGGCTGGTCCTTGACCGTGGGGTGGAGGGCGACGACGATCCGGTGGTCGCGGCCGCCCTCGGCGTCGGGGGCGTCGTACTTGCGGATCAGGGCGCTCACGCCCGCCGTCAGCTCCTGCACGAAGGCCGCGCGGTCGGCGGCGGAGGCGAAGCGGACCTCGCCGTCCAGGGCGTAGGTCGCCAGCCGTTTGCGGGCTCTTTCGGCGCCGGTGATCAGCGCGCCGACGTCCCGCACCAGGCGGGCGCCGAGCGCCAGCAGCCAGCGCGCGGAGAGCTGGTCACGGAAGCGGTCCGGGTCCGGCTGCACGGGGGCGAGCGCGGCGGGCGAGATGACGTACGACGCGGCCGTCGCGCGCATCAGCCGCTCGGTGACATTGCCCTTGCGGCGCTCCCCGGCCAGCTCGACCAGGCCGTGCCGCTCCAGCGCCTTGAGGTGATAGTTCACCTTCTGCCGGGGCAGTCCGACCTTGCCGGCCAGCATCGTGGCCGACGCGGGTCCGGCGGCCAGTTCGGCGAGCAGCCGGGCTCGTATCGGGTCGAGCGATACGGCCGCCGCCTCGGGGTCCTCGATCACGGTCACGTCCAGCATGGGTCCACCCTCGCACCGAAAACTTTTTTTGTCCAGGTGGGCAGAGTTTTCGGTGGGAGGGTGCACGGAACCCTCGCGCCGCCGTGGGCCGGGGCGCGGTCAGTGGTGCCGGCGACGCAGCACGCCTGCCGTGGCCAGGGCGGCGGCACCCGCCGCGCCCGCGATCAGCAGCGGGCCCGGGTGTGCGGCGGCGCTCGTGCGCAGCTGGACGGTCATGGCGCCGGCCCTGTCCTTCAGGTCGGCGGCCCGGGTGGACGCCCGGCCCTTCACGTCGGCCCTGTCCTTCCACTGGGCGACGCTGTGGCCGAGCCGGCTGCGGGTCTGTTCGAACTGGTGCCGCAGCTCGTCGGGGCCCTTGGCGCCCGAGCCGTGCGGGATCCTGTGCTTCATCGGTGTGCCCTTTCCCTGATCACATCGCCGGCAGGCAGTTCCGCATCCTCTCCCTGCGGAACATCCGGGTACCCCCACCGAAGACCGTCAGTCGTACTCCGCTCCCCCGGCCCCGCGGTTGCCGAGCCGTGCGAGTTGGGTCTGGAACCAGTCGAGCCGGGCCTGCAACAGGGCGGCCTCCGCGACGAGTTCGGGCACGCCCAGCTCGCCGTCGGCCGTCAACCCGGCGTTCCGAGCCGCCGTACCGGCACCGCCCGCCAGCACCCGCAGCCCCTCCCCGGCCAGCCGGGCGAATCCGGCGAGCGAGACGGAGGTGCGACCCCGTACGCAGCCCGCGCACGCGGGGGCGAGACCCCGCCAGCCGGGCCGGCCCCACTCGTCGTCGGCTGCGAGCGCGACCGCGGTGACACCGCAGGCGCAGGGACCGACTGTCGCCGTGCGCACCCGTTGGCGGGCGTAGCGGAAGCCGCGCTCGAAGCGGATGTACGAGCCGAGCACGGAGACTTCCAGCAGGACCGCGGCCCGGTGTTCCGCCGCGCACAGCAGGGCCTCGGCGGCCGCCCGGTCGTGCACGCAGTGGAAGCCGCAGTCGCACAGCCGCGCGGGCGCGCGGTGTCTGCGCCCGTAGACGCACGAGGCGTCGTCGAGCACGCCGTACGGCAGCGCGCTGCCCAGCGACACGCCGGTGAACCCGGCCCGGGTGCCGTCCTGGGACAGCACCGGGCGGGCGATCTTGTATCCGGTCGGCGGCTCCGTCGGGCGTTCGGCCGGGAGCCGCAGCCTCATCGGGCCGCCGGTACCTCTTCGCGGGCCGGCTCGGCCGGTGCGCTGAGGGTGGTCTCCTCGGGGAGCCGGGGCTCCTCCTCGTGGACGAGCGGCCGCTCTTCGGCGACCCCGGTGGCCAGTGCCTTGCCGAGCTTCATGGTGCCTCCCATGACCGACATCGATGACCGTCCCGGCCATGGTGACGCATGAAGGACCGAATTGCCCATAGGGACTTCGGCCGCCCATCCCCCTAATCCATCAGCATTGCTTAGCAATATCTCGTAGAAGAATTAAGTAGAGCTTCACCATTTCCCTGCCGAGACTACTCCCATGACGAATCGACGCCGGCCCTTCGGGCGCACGCTCTGCGCGATGATCACCCCGTTCACCGAGGCGGGCACGCTCGACGTGGAGGGAGCACGGCGGCTGGCCGGCCGGCTGGTGGCCGAGGGCTGCGACGGCCTGGTGCTCAGCGGCACCACGGGCGAGTCGCCGACCACCACGGACGCGGAGAAGGCGGAGCTGATCGCGGCCGTGCGGGAGACGGTCGGCGACGGCATCCCGCTGGTCGCCGGTGTCGGCACCGCCGACACCCGGCACACGATCGAGCTGGCCCTGGCCGCCGAGAAGGCGGGCGCGGACGGTGTGCTGGTGGTGACGCCGTACTACAGCAGGCCGCCGCAGGAGTCGCTGGAGGCGCACTTCCGCCAGATCGCCGACGCGAGCGGGCTGCCGGTGATGCTCTACGACATCCCGGGCCGCACGGGCACCCGGATCGAGCCGGAGACGATGATCCGTCTCGCGGGGCATCCGCGGATCGTGGCGGTCAAGGACTGCTCCTACGACTTCCTCGGCACCCTGAAGGTGCTGGCGCAGACGGAGCTGGCGTACTACGCGGGCTGCGACGAGCACGTCCTCGCGCTGTACGCGGTGGGTGCGGCCGGGTGCGTGAGCACGGTCGCCAACGCCGTGCCCGGGCACATCGCGGCCGTGCTCGACGCGTTCGACGCGGGTGACACGGCCCGCGCGACCGAACTCCAGCTGCGGGCCACGCCGTTGATCGAGGCGATGATGGGCGCGGGCCTGCCCGGCACGGTCACCGCCAAGGCGCTCCTCGGTGCACTCGGCCTGCCCGCGGGCCCGGTGCGGGCACCGCTGCTGCCCGCCGGCCGGGAGATGGCCGACGGGCTGCTGGCCCGGTACGAGGAGCTGGTCAGCGGGTCGTGAACAGCGGTTCCCAGCGGCCGGCGCCGTCGAACTTCGGCGAGCGGAAGCCGCTGATCGGCTGCACCTTGTCGCTGCCCACGGTGACGAGGACCAGCCGCTGGTGGAACTCGTTGCCGTCGCCGCCGATGCCCCAGGCGATCAGCCGCTTGCCGTCGGCCCAGGCCAGCAGCTGCTGACCGGGAACCTTGGTGATCATCTTGCCGGTGACGGGGTCGATGATGGCGGAGGCGATCACCTTGCCGTGCCCGGCGAAGTCACCAGCCGCGTACTTCCCGTCGGGCGAGAGGCCGGCGGCGACGTAGGGCGACACGTACTTCTCCGCTGCGGGCGTCCGGACGTCGGTGCCGTCGAAGGCGTGGTACTGGCGGAACGGCTTCTCGATCAAGGGTTCCCAGAGGTACTTCCCGTCGTGACTGAACTCCAGATCCGTGCGTGCGTTGCCGATCCCATATGTGTCCTTCCAGAAGGGCAGCTTGTGCCACTGCCCCGTGCCCGAGGCGACGTCGAGCAGGGTGAACCCGGTACGACTGGGCACCCGTTGCGGCTCCATCTTGTTGTTGACGTCGACCTTGGCGCTCCAGAAGGCGCGGTCGGGGTTCTTGGCGTAGGTGGTGACGGCCAGCTTGGTCCCGTCCGGCGAGAAGGCGGCTCCGCCGGCCCCCTGTGGCACCGGGATCCACCGCTTGACCTCGCCGCTGTCCAGGTCGAGCAGCCCCACCCGGGTGGCCGGCAGCTCGCGCTCCAGCACGGCGGCCGTGCGCGCGCCCGGCGCGACGGTCACGAAGGACCAGCGGTCGTCCTTCTTGTATTTGCCGGACCCGGGATCCAGCAGCCGGTAGGTCGGGGTGTAGATCCAGTCCTTGTTCGCCAGCTTCACGGTCTTCACCGTGCTGTACCCGGCCATGACGGCGTCCCCGGCGCCGATCAGGTCGCGCGGCGGCGACTGGTCGGGGTGGGCCACGACCCGGCCGTCGGTGACGGCAGCGGGCCGTACGTCCCGGCCACCGGCGTCGAGCAGCGGCACACCCACGGCGACGGCGACCACGGCCGCGGCGGACGCGGCGACCACGGCGATCCGGCGGGTACGACGCCTGCGGCGCAGCACGAACACGCGGTCGGCGAGGTTCGCGGACGCGGGCTGCGTCCGTCCCGCCATCTCCTTCAGGGAGTCGCGCACCAGTTCTTCGACGTTCACGGACGCACCTCCACGGGTGAGAAGTCACGGGACGGCCGCTGGTCGTCGCCGTCCGGGCCGAGCGCGGCCAGCTCGGGCGCGAGGGTGCGCAGCCGGGCCAGGGAGCGGTGGGTGGTGGACCGTACGGTGCCGACGGAGCAGCCGAGCAGCCGGGCCACGTCGGCCTCGGGCAGGTCCTCGAAGTAGCGCAGCACCAGCACGGTGCGCTGGCGGGCGGTGAGCCGGGACAGGGCGGTGCGCAGCACGAGCCGCAGCTCGGCGGTGCCGGACGCGTCCGGGGCCGCCGCGGCCTCCGGCAGCTCGGCGACCGTGACCTCCCGGCGCCGCCACTTCAGCCGCCAGCGGCTGACCTGCTGCCGGTAGAGGATCCGCCGGACGTAGGCCTCCGGTTCGTCGATCCGCTGCCACCGCCCGGCCGCCTTGACCAGCGCGTTCTGGAGCAGATCCTCCGCCGCGTGCTGATCGCCGCCGCTCAGCAGGACGGCCGTCTTCAGCAGCGCCGAGGACCTGCCGGCCACGAACTGTCGAAAACTCTCCTGCGCTTGGGCATCCATCGTCACCTTCTCTTCCCCCGGGCCGACCTGCTGTCCGAGCCCTGTACCCCATGTGACGTGCGGGGCGACCCGCCGCTATGCCTGCCCGCCACAGAAAAATCAGAAGATCACCCGGCCCCGCCGCCGTACGGTGCCCCGAGGGATACACGACGATCAGGGCGTCCCTGCGCCCGGGCCACCCACCGCGGGTCTGGCTGAACCCGTCCCACGACCCGGCGCTGCTGTCGCTCGGCTACGACCTGCGCCGGGCGACGACCTGGACGGCGGAGGGCCAACCGCTGGATCGCGCCGGCCGTCGGCCTGCCCGAACTGCCGTACGTCGACTTCGGCGCGGACTTGTTCGCCGAGCGGCCGGACGGGGTCCGCTGGAAGACGGCGGCGATCGTGGCGTACGCGGCGGGGCGCCCCTTCGTCCGGGTGGACGACGAGCAGAGCCCGGCGGACACCGCCTACGCGGCGGCGCACCACCCCGGGCCCGCGCTGCTGCACCACGTCGATCCGCGGCTCGGACTGCGCGAGGAGGACTTCACGGCGCCGGCAAACGCTCTGGGCGGGCTCGTGACACGGCTGTGACAGTCGGCGGACACGGCCATGACGTCGCCATCCCAAACTCGAAGAAAGAGGGCGAAAAGCCGATATTCGGACATTTGCCCACTGCTTCCGAGGACGCGAGCAGCGACGACCGAGTCGACCCGCCGAAGGAAATCCCATGAGCCCCACTCTCACCACCACCATCGCCGAAGCCCCCGCCCCCGAGCTGGCTCCGCGCGAGCGGGAGACCCTGCGGCACATCGCGGCCGGCCGCACCTACCTGCAGACCGCCCGCCACATGGGACTCTCCAAGCACACGGTCGACGCCTACCTGCGCCGCATCCGGGCCAAGCTCGACATCAACAGCACGGCCGAGCTGACCCGGCTGGCGATCTCCATGGGCCTGTGACGGACACACACGAACAGCAACGGCGGCCGCATCCGCGGCCGCCGTTGCTGTTCGTGTCGTCTGCGTCAGTTGTGGCTGTTCTGAGGTTTGCGCAGGTCACGGGCTCATGTTGCCTCAAGGGCCGTTCCGGGGCCGTCGGCGGTGTCGCCCGGGTCCCGGAAGACCCGATCCACGGCGGCCCGGGTGCGGGTCTCGCTGTTCGGCATGAGGTGCATGTACGTGCGGAGCGTGAAGCTCGGGTCGTGATGACCGAGGTACTCGCTCAGTGCCTTGATGCTCTCCCCCGCGTCCAGGAGCACGGAGGCGTAGAAGTGGCGGAGCGCGTGCATGCCGTTCTCGCGTCCGAAGGGGATGCCGGCGGAGGTCAGCGCCGGACGCCACACCGACTCGTTGAAGCGCAACCGGTTCAGCGCCCGGCCCTGGTCCTTGACGAAGAGCAGCGAGGCCGTGACGGGTGGGCCGTCGAGCGTCTTCCACGGCAAGGTGATCTCGACCGGTTGGTGTTGGGTGATGTGCGCGGCCAGCGCGAAGGAGACCGACTCGGGCAACGGCACATGCCGTTCCTTGCCGCCTTTGGGCGGACCGAAGACCGCCTGGGTGCCGCGCAGGAGCTTGACCTGCCGGACGACGTGGACCGTGCCGCCGAGGAAATCGACGTCTTCGAGAGCGAGGCCGAAGATTTCGCCTTGCCGCAGGCCGCAGCCCGCTCCCAGGGAGACCATCTCTTGGTAGGCGCCCGGCAACGCGTCGTGCGCGGCCATCACACGCTCGATGGTCCACGGCTTGACCTTGCGCCCGTCGAGAGACGGCGCCCGCACCGAACGAGCACGGCACCTTCTCTCCTTCATCAAGCACCCGGCTCCGCTCGGGGCGCCGCTCCTGCCTCCGGCCCGCTCCGCCCCGGCTGCGCCGACGCCCGCCCACTGTGGATAGGCCCGGAGGACATGAGTCAAGCACCCGACGTTCACGGCCCACGGTCACAGACGATGCCTCCGGCGGGGGATCGGCCGGCACCGGGATGGAGGGGGCGCCGTTCCCGGCCGCGGGCACATCGTGGCGAGCGTGGTGGGTGAGGGCGGGTGCCTGGCCGCTAAGGTGCGGAGTGGGGTGATCCAGTGCACGGAAGTCTGCCGGTTAAGAATGCGGGGAGCGTCCCGCTGTGCCTCTTCGTCGAGCCCTACGGTGAGGACTTCTGGCTTGAGCCGGGCGAGGCCGTCACCGTTTCGTCGGTCAGCGACGGCATCAACGTCCAGTTCGCGGTAACCGTGGCGGCCGAGCTGTTGAGCGTGTGGCTCTACGAGGACGGCGACCCGAACAGGGTCATCTCGGAATCCCAGGTGATCGATGCGTCTGGTACCCCGTTGAAGTGTGGACACCAGCGTCACGACCGGCGAATTCCTGGACCGTTCTTGCAGCGGGGTGTCAAGCCCGATGATTCTCCTGACACCAGCGCCTGACACCAACAAGGGCGGACAGCGGCGGTTGACGCCGAACCTCAGCGGACAGTCAGCCGAGGACCAGGGAGGGTTGAAGCAGGACCCCGACCCCGCGTGATCGACCTGATAAGGATGAGGCCAGTTCTTCAGGTCTGTGCCGCCCGGAGGGTGCGTGGATCAGTTGAGGTGGATCACGCCGCGAGGGTCTCGTCTCGTTCGACGAGGAGGCCGTTCTCGAAGCGGGCGCCCCCAGTCCTCGTCGACCAGCTCGTCCAGCAGGTGCGGGGTAGTGCCGGCGGCATCCTCCAGCGCGGCGCGGACCGCCTCGGTGACCATCTCCAGCCGGGTTAGGTCGCGGACCACGGCCAGGACGTGAGTGGAGTCGGTGCACTGGGTGGTGCGCTCCCGCACCAGACCGGCCTCCTTCAGGCGGGCCAGCGCGAGGTCGAGGAGGCGGTCGGCGCGGTTGCCCTCGGTGAGACGGTCGCGGAAGTCGGCCAGCACACTGTGGTGGAAGCCGGGATCGTCCAGCTCCATGGCCATGGCGTACGTGAAGTCGATGCGGCAGCGCACCACCTCGGCAGCCTGCCGGTCCGACACACCGAGCACGAACTGCAGCACACAGACAGTGGCCAGCTGGGCAGGCGAGAGACCGGACGCCCGTCACGCGGATACCAGTCAGCGAAGTCCTCGTCACGCCACAACCCGTCCAGGCGGTCTCTCACCCACATCGCCGCCGTACCGCCCGGGTTGCTCGCCCGCGCGCTCTGCGCGGTCAGAAGCGGGACTTGCTCACCCGAACGAGGACGGAGCGACAACACACACCTCGACAACGGCATAGGCTCTCGGAACACCCCGAACATGCCCACCAATCACGCCGACGCACCGGGCGCCTCCAAGATCCCCGACAGAGTCAAGCTCAGCTATGGACTGTCTGTTTGACGCCGTCCTTGTCGGTGATGCTGACGGAAACGCGCCACCGCGTCCGCTTGTCGACCTCGATCCTGACCGTACCGCCGAACTTCCGGCCATCCAGGTCTTTCGCCTTCATCGAGGCACCGTAGGTGGTGCTGTCGTCACACACTTCGATCCCGGCGCGCAGCGCTGTCCCATTACTGACCTTCAGACCACCCGAGGGACCGAGACAGTCATACCGCACGGACAATGCGGCTATCCGGTCCGCAGCCACGGGCAGCTTCACCGTCCCCGGACCCAGCCGGCCCGGTTTCTTAGCGCCCTTCTCAGGATTGTCCGGATCGGACACCAGCGCCGCCTTCGAGGCACTCGGCGAAGGCGGCGTACTCTTCCCGCCGCTGCACCCGGACACCGCAGCGGCGGACACCACCAGCAGAACGATCCCTGCGCTGCGCATCAGCTTTTCCCGTGCCACGTCTCGCGGCCCTTGTAGACCAGCCGCGCCGATCCCTTGCGCAGCACCTTGGTTTTGCAGTTGGGCTCGGTCTTGTTGTAGTTCCACTTCGTGTACCTGACCTTCACCCCGGCGTGCATGAAAGCGGCCCCGTCGACCGCCAGGAACTGACCCTAGGGCGCAACTTTTCTTCCGGGCACGGCAGTTGAGTGAAACGTGAGGTTCAGGTCACCCTAAGGGTTGTCCCGTAAGTCATCTTGGAGTTGTCGTGGATGCGGCGACCGGAGCGCGATCGGCTCCGCTATCCGTTGAGGGCGAGGTTGTGCAGGCGGGCGATGCCGAGCATGGCGTAATGGACGCCGTCGCCTTTCAGGCGGCAGTCGCGGAGGATCTTCCAGCCCTTCATGCGGGCGAAGGTGTGCTCGACGCGGGCGCGAACTCGCTTGTGGGAGCGGTTGTGTTCCTCCTTCCAGGCGGGGAGTGCCTCGCCCTTCGTCCCTCAGTGCGGGATGACGAGTCCGGTGCCCTGGCAGCCGTGGATCTTGAGAGTGACCCACCGGCATCCTGCTGTACAGCAGCCAGATACAGCAACCACAGCAACCGGTCCCACCCCGTAGCGTCCCCTTGGGGCCGATGCGCGACCTGTATGACCGTCTCCGATCGAACTCTGTAGAGCTACGGATCAGAAGGTCGCACCAGGTGGAGATGGTCTGGCCTCGTGCCAGGCCGTCTCAGTTTCCGTCTCATTCAGCTACGTTCACCGACGTTCGGGCGGGACCATCCACAGGTGCCGTCCCAACGCTCTCACGAGCATGAACGCAGGTGAACGGTCGTGGCCACACCCCTCGCCCACACCACTTGGAAAGCGTGCGCCCTCGGTGCCTGGCGGTCCCTGAGTACGCGATACTTGGGTATGGCCCCTGAACCCAGCGCCGCACCGTCGATGACCACTCAGGTGAATGCGGTGACCGACGGAACCACCAGAGTCTTCAGGTGGGAGGAAGACGCACGCATCGAGGTCCGCAACCTCGGCCGAGAGATCGTCATCGAAGCCAACGCCGCCGGGCTGAAGACCCTGGCCGGCCATCTCCTCGCACTTGCCCAGGACGGCACACCGGATGGCGCTCACTTCCACCTGGAGGAGCACAACGGACTCGAAGAGGGCTCCGCAAGCCTGGTCTTGGAGAGGTGCGACGGCGAATGACTCGTGCCAGACACGTGCCAGATCGTGCGGGGAGCCACGGGGAACAGCGGGGAACCCATCTACAGTCCACCTGGCGTCTACGTCCCTCAGCCGCAGGCGAGGCCTGGAGCCAGCCCTAGATGCCCTTAGCTTCCCAAGCTGATAGCCACCTGCAGACCGAAACGGAGTAAGGCGCTACAGGCGAGCGATGCCGTGAGCGTCCAGGTACTTGTCCGCCAGCGCCCGGTACACGACGTCCTCGTCTTCACCGGTCTCCTCCAGCCAGGCATTCAGCATCAGACGTGCCATGAAGTGTTCGGGGTGCTTTCTCTTCCGCTGCTGTCCCTTGGCGTTGGGCTTGGCCATTACCGCACGATCGACCCGACGGCGGATCTCTTCTGGAATGAACGTGCAACCAGCCCCGGTCAGGAAGTTGATCGCGTACTGGCAGGGATACATGCGCGAGTCGTAGGTGGGCACGGTCGGCGGTACCCACTTCGCGAGCACTTCGGTCACCTTCTGCATAACTGCAGCCTTGCACTGCCGTGCGTTGGGCGGACGCGAACCGGGAAAATAGCGAGTCATCGACCAGCGTTGCTGCTGAGACGGCCCTGCCGTGCATTAGTGAGGTACGACGCGATGAGGGGGGTGGGGTTGGCGGCCTGCAACATAGTCCCGAGGTGGCTCCCGGGGCCCTTCACGCCCCCCTTGAGAAGAGGGCGAGCAAGCGTCGCAGGAAGTGAGCCAACCCCACCGTCGCAGCAATCAGGCAGGTCCTGCCGCTGCTCACGGGACCGGCCGTCACGGTTTCTGTCTCGACGGCACCCGGCAGCGTGGCTGAGGCCGGTGGGGGTGCAGCGGGGCACACGCGTGCGTGGTCAGTCGGCGCACCCGCCGTCGTGGCTGACTGTCGTCGGCCGGTGTTCAGGCAGTCGGGCAGGGTGCTTTTCTGCGGCGGTCAACGCAGTGTCCTTCAGGGGTGGTGCGACACTGCGGGGAGAGGAGCCCGTGTGGGGGACCGGGCTCCTCTCCCCGTGGTGGTAGAGGGAAGGTTGTCGTGGGCGGTTCCGCTCTCGACAGCCGCTTCAGGGGTGCTGAGGTTCGCTCGCCGCCAGGAGGTGACCGCGGCTGGTCGCAACCCGGAGCACGTCCCGCAAAGAACCGGTCAGTTCCTTCGCCAACTGTCGCAGGTCTTCCGGGCCCGAGTCCCCTTTGCCGAGGGTTTCCGCAGCCTCCTCCAAAAGCTCAGCAGCAGTGCCGAGTTGGACCGCTTCGATGTTGTCCGCTAGGCGGGACATGTAGCCGCCCTTGTCGTTGGTGTTGAGGTAGCAGGGTTTGCCTTCCGGACCCGACCACGGGAGGAGGCGCAGTTCGTTCCGTGCCGTCGTCATTGCGTCTGCCTCTCATCGATCACGTGGTGGGTGGTGAAGACGGCGTCGACGCGATCCCCCGGGAACACTAGGAGCCCGGCTTCGACGACTCGACCGGTGGAGTCGGTCGCGACGCGTGTGATCGCGAGGACCGCCGAGGCGGAGCCGATCCGGAGACCCAACGCTTCGTCCGGGGTTGGGGGGCGGGCACATACCGTCTCCCGGATACCGGTCGGTGGCGGACCGAGAACGGCGAATCTCGTGACCGCATCCCGACCCGCCGATGCGTCGTCGAGCACGCCGTCCGGGGCCAGGTCGCGCGGGATGTAGATGCGGGCCAGGCCGTGCGGTGAGTCTCCTTCGTGGCTGATGCAGGTGAACTCGACGAGTGGGCTGCCAGTGGGCACCTTCAGCAAGGTCGTCAGGTGTCCGTGTGCCTGGAGTGTTGTGCTGCGGACAGTGACGCGCAGGGCCGCTTCGGCGGCGGTCCACGGGTCCAGCGTCCCCCAGCCTCCGACGTACATGATCTTGCGGAGAGGGCGGCGGACGAAGTTGCCCTTGCCGTGGATCTTCTCGACGAGGCCCTCCCCCTGGAGCACCGCGAGGGCGCGCCGCAGTGTCACCGTGCTGACCTTGTACTGGACGGCCAGCCCGGACTCTGGCGGAAGGCGTTCGCCGGGTTTGATGCGACCGGTCGTGATCTGCTGTCGGAGGTCATCGGCGATGGCGTGATGGCGTGAAGGCACAGCCCCGGTCACCACCCTCTCAGCATGCGCACGGCGACGAGCCGGGTCCGCGTGGTGATGGTCAGCAGCTCCCCCGACTCGAAGAGGATCTGCTTGGCGCCGTGGGGCAGTTGGAAGAGGTTGCTCACGTAGCACGCTCGGCCGCCGACCTGGATGATGTCGCCGCGTTGCACGGTGGTCGCAGTGACCTCGATGTTGTAGACCAGCGCTCCGCGGGGTGCTCGGTCGCTCACTGCTCGGCCTCCACACACGTGGCCTGGTCGGGCGCCGAGTGGCACGGGCAGGCGCACGCTTCGTAGACCACCGGGATGGCTGCCGGCGCCGGGGCAGGGGAGGACTCCGTGCAGGCGCGGTGCGTGCCGATCCGGCAGGCGATCGATCGGTAGGGGACGCTTGAGGTGTCCGTGATGCGCGGCTGTGGGCGATGAGACATCAGCGAACCCCCGCGAGGGCCGAACGAGCCTCGGCCGGCAGGTGGGGCGCGACGAGCAAGGAGCGCGTCCGTACGCGCCTCTCCCAGGCCAGCACGTACGGGCGGACAAGTGCCACGTCCTCACCCGCGAGCAAGCGTCTGTGTGGCGGGTGGTCGGAGGTGTGTTCCAGGACGACCGTCGGCACATCCGGGGTGGCGGGAACGGTCCGCGGCTGGGCGGACGGTAACGGGCGGCGGTGCCTGCCCTTGGCGGAGTGCCGCGCTCTGGCGAATGCGACGGCTCGGCGGATACGGTTGAGCACGCTGCTCAGCTCCTATCGCTGATGGCCCGGTCCCCCGACATCGCCCGTCGCGGGGACCGCTTTGCGTACGACCGCCCAGAGGGTGCGGCCGTTCAGGCTGGTGGCGAGGAGCCCGAACCGATCGGCCTCCGCCACCACTTCCAGGACCTCCCGCCAGGACTCGACGGAGAGGGATTCCGGTACCTCCGCTTCGACCGACGTGTACCGGTCGTGCTCCTCCACTCGCGTGGGGAGCCCGACGGCGGACAGCCGGGCGGCGATGGCCGCCGCGCTAACTCCCGAAGCGGGCACAGGACAGCCTCCGTCACCGGCGAATCACTTTCAGTGAAGCTAGTTAACTAAATTAGAGCTAGTGGACTAGATTTTCCATATGCCTGAACAGCCGCCCTATCTCCGCATCGCCGACGAACTCCGGCGGCGGATCGCGGAGCACGTGTGGGAGCCGGGGGACCGCCTGCCCTCCCGCACCCAGATCGGCCAGGAATGCGGCGTGGGCGAGAACGTGGTCCGGCGGGCACAGGAACTGCTGATCTCCCAGGGTGTGCTGGAGGGTCGTGCCGGATCGGGCACGTACGTCGCCGAGCCCCGGCAAAGAGTCCGCGTCGTCCGGTCATCGGCCCGCGAGCAGCCCAGCGGATCGCCGTTCCGCGCGGACATGAAGGCCGTCGGCAGGCAAGGCGGTTGGGAGAGCCGAACCGATGCCAAAGTGCCGGCCACAGCGGACATCGCTACGCGTCTTGGCATCGCCGAGGGCGATCTGTGCGTCCGGACGGCGTACGAGTTCCTTGCCGACGGCAGGCCAGTACAGCTGTCCACGAGCTGGGAGCCGTACGACCTCACCGCCGGCACTCTCGTCGTGCTGCCGGAGGGCGGGCCCCACGCGGGCGCCGGAGTGGTGAACCGGATGGCCGCGATCGGGGTCACGGTGAGCCACGCGGTGGAGCAGCCTGAGCCGCGGACGGCGACCGCCGAGGAGGCGTCGCTGCTCGGCATCCAGAAGGCCGCGCTCGTCACGCACATCCGGCGGACGTACTACAGCGACCAGGGACGGCCCGTGGAGACGGCGGACATCGTGGTGCCTGCGGCTCACTGCGAGATCGTCTATGAGATCCCGATCAGCCGGTAACCCCGTCTAGGGTTCGCCGTATGACCGACGACGCTCCGCCCTGCCCCGAGTGCAGGCAGCCCCTGAGGTCGGGGGGGCTGGTGCTCGCCGGGCGGGATGACGATGGCCGACGGACCTGCCGGTCGTTGTGGCGGTGCGCCGACCGGCATACGTGGTGGCAGTGGGCGGACCGGCCAGAGGAATCGTTGGAGGCCTGCCCGGTCCCGGAGCTGTTTCGCTGATATCCCATGCTGACGTCAGCAGGGCCGGACGGAGGCATTCGGCAACGCCTCGGGCGACCGCCGGACCAGCCGACGACGGCACCGGGGCGGGGTGTGGACCCGACACCCAAAGCGGTGCTCATGGTGGGCTTCCCTGCGACAGACAAGCGCCCTCCCGGGCCGTCCTGGGGCCGTGGAAGGGCGCTCGATGGTGACAAACGTCGACAGCTGCCGACAGCTCAGCAGCAGGTCAGGACGTTGATCGATGAGGCGGCCGCACGTCACGGCCGCCATGCGTCAGTTGTGGCTGTGCAGGATGTCGTTCAGACCGCCCCAGACCGCGTTGTTCGGACGGGCCTCGACGACACCGGTGACCGAGTTGCGGCGGAAGAGGATGTTGGAGGCGCCGTTGAGCTCGCGGGCCTTGACGATCTGGCCGTCGGGCATCGTCACCCGGGTGCCCGCGGTGACGTACAGGCCGGCCTCGATCACGCACTCGTCGCCGAGCGCGATGCCGACACCCGCCTCGGCGCCGATCAGGCAGCGCTCGCCGATGGAGATGATCACGTTGCCGCCGCCGGACAGCGTGCCCATGGTGGAGGCACCGCCGCCGATGTCCGAGCCGTTGCCGACCACGACACCCGCGGAGATACGGCCCTCGACCATGGAGGTGCCGAGCGTGCCGGCGTTGAAGTTCACGAAGCCCTCGTGCATGACCGTGGTGCCCTCGGCGAGGTGCGCGCCGAGCCGGACCCGGTCGGCGTCGGCGATACGGACACCCTTGGGGGCGACGTAGTCCGTCATCCGCGGGAACTTGTCGATCGAGGTGACCTGGAGGTGCAGGCCCTCGGCGCGGGCGTTCAGCCGCACCTTCTCGACGTCGTCCACGGCGACCGGGCCGAGCGAGGTCCAGGCGACGTTGGCGAGGTGCCCGAAGATGCCCTCCAGGTTCTGGCCGTGCGGCTTGACCAGGCGGTGCGAGAGCAGGTGCAGGCGCAGGTAGACGTCGTGCGCGTCGAGCGGCTTGCCGTCGAGGGAGGCGATGACCGTACGGACCGCGACCACCTCGACACCCCGGCGGGCGTCCGGGCCGATCGCCGCGGCGGCGCCGCTGCCGAGCAGCTCCACGGCCTGCTCGGCGGAGAGCCGCTCGGTGCCGGCGGGGCCGGGCTCAGCGACGAGCTCGGGGGCCGGGAACCAGGTGTCGAGAACGGTGCCGTCGGAGGCGAGGGTGGCGAGGCCGGCGGCGACGGCGCCGGTGGTGCGGGAAGCAGTGTCGGTCATGTAGGAAACCTAACGTGGGGGAGGTCGTGCGGGCGAACCCGTGCCCAGGGCGTCTCATGTGCCGGGCGGAATCGTCTCCGCGGTGTCTCTCCCGCCGGGGCGGGACAGGGGCGGCCCGCACTCCCCTGTGGTGCGGGCCGCCCGGGACCGTGGATGGTCAGCCGCGGTCGCCCGCCCGGTCCACCACAGCCGTCGTGACAACCGAGTTGCCGCCCATGACCTGGCCGCCGCCGACCAGCCGCATGCCGACGATCCGGTAGGTCGTCGGGTCGATCAGCCACTGGTCATGCATCGGCTCACCGGTCTTGGGGTTGTCCTCGCGGCCGTATTCCAGGGCGATCGCCCGGCGTCCGGCGGCGGTCTCGACGAGGTGGCCGGCGACCTTCCCTCCCGGCAGGAGCGCGAGGGCGCGGTAGAGAGAGGCCAGGCCCTTGGCCGGCATCACGTCGGCCGACAGCAGGACGCTGATCTCGACGTAGTCGTTGCGCGCCTGGGAGACCGCCTTGCTGTCGGCGATGGCGTTCTGCTCACGGAGCGCCTTCAGCGTCGCCTCGCCCTCGGCCGGCAGAGCGACGAGGACCCGGTACATCTCGCGCGGGGAGCGGTCGTCACCCTCGCCGCCGTTCTCCAGATGCATCTTGGTGACGTCGAGCGGCTCGTCCCCCGTCCGTGAGGCGCTGGCGGAGCCGTCGTACCGGATCCAGCTCTCGTGCCGGCCCAGCAGGCGCCGGGACTTCTCCAGGGGCTCCTCCGCCGCCTTGGTGTAGATCCACTGCTTCGCCGTCGGCACGGCGCCGTCCGGCTGTGCCTCGACCGCGTCGGCGGCCTGCCGCAGGAACTCGGCCGCGCTCACCCCCTTGAAGCGCACGCTCGGCGTGGCCGCGGGCTGCACCTTGCGTCCCGTGCCCGTCCCGCCCACCAGCAGGGTGGCGGTGACGGCGACGGCGGTCACCGCGGCCACGACCGCGACGATCACGAACTCCCGCCGTCGCCACAACGCGCGGCGCAGCTCCCCGGCCCGCGCGGCCTCGGTGAGCCGCGCCCGTCCCGGCGCGAGCCGGGCCCGGTCGGGCATCGGCGCGTGGGCGCGCAGCTCGCGCACCTCGGTCATCTCGTCCATGGCTACGCCACCTCCGCCGCGTCGGTCACGAATGCGGGATCGGCGCCCAGCGCCGTACGTACCTTGCGTCGCGCCCGGTTGAGCCGCGAGCGAACCGTGCCGACCGGTATGTCCAATGCCTCCGCGACCTCCTGGTACGTGAGTTCGGCCCAGGCGACGAGCAGCAGGACGTGCCGGTCGGGCGCCGACAGCCCGGCGAGGGCGCCGGCCAGCGGGCCCTGCGCCGCGATCCGGCTGTCGGTGTCCTCGACCCAGAACTCGCCCCAGGACGCGGCGACCGGGTCGTGGCCGGTGCGGGCGAGTGCCCTGAGCGCCCGTACCTCGGCGCGGCGCTGCTTGCCGATGAGGTTTCCGGCGATGCCGTACAGCCAGGGACGCGCGTTGGGGCGCGTACGGTCGTAGCGGGACCGGATCCGGAACGCGACCAGGAAGGTGTCGGCGGTGATGTCGTCGGCAGCGGCGTCGCCCAGGCGGCGAGCCGCGTAGCGGTGGATGTCGGGGGCGTAGCGGTCGTAGAGCAGGGCGAACAGCTCCGGCTGCTCCAGCGACTGCGCGACTACCTCCGCGTCGTCCTCTGTCCGTATCGTGGACGGCGGTGGTCCGCTCACAAGGCTCCCCTGATTCGTCGGTGAGTGCGTGTCACCTCCTGTTCCCCGATGGGCATCGGAGAGTTCACGGTTTTCCGGAAGTCTTCGTTCGACCGCTGAAGACGCGGGTGATCAGGGAATCACCCGCTTCAGCACCTCGCGCGCGTACTCCTCGTCGTACGAACCGCCCGTCAGCAGCACCTGCAGACAGATTCCGTCCATCAGTGCGAGCAGCGCCCGCGCCGTCACCGGATCGGTGCGTGCGGCGAGCCGCGCGGCCGTCTCCTCAGTCCACTGGGCGGCGACGGGACGCAGCGCGGGGCGCCTGAGGGCCGCGAGATACAGCTCGTACTCCAGCTCGACACCCGGCCGGTCGCCGCCCAGCCACTCACCGAGGATCCGGGCGAGGCCCGCCGCGAGATCACCGTCGGCGTCGGCCAGCACCTCACTGGCGTCGAGCACCTTGGCGAAGCCCTCGTTGGCCTGGCACAGGGCGGCCACCAGGAGGTCGTCCAGGGTGGCGAAGTGGTAGGTCGTGGAGCCGAGCGGGACGTCCGCCTCGGCGGCGACCGTGCGGTGACTCAGCCCGGCGATGCCCTTGTCCCCCACGACCCGGATCGCCGCGTCGATGATCCGCTGCCGCCGCTCGGGGTCGTAGCGGCGGGGCATCAGTGCGCCCCGCCCAGGTTCAGCACCACCACTCCCCCGACGATCAGCAGGATCCCGGCGACCTTGGTCACGCTCAGCCCCTCCCCGAAGAGCATCAGGCCTATGACGGCGATGGTCGCGGTGCCCACTCCGGCCCAGATCGCGTACGCCGTGCCGATCGACACGGTCTTCAGCGTCTGGGCAAGCAACGCGAAGGAGACGAGGTAGCCCAGAGCCGTCACGAGCGAGGGCCCGAGCCTGCTGAAGCCCTCGCTGTACTTCATCGCCGTCGTGGCGGCGACCTCGGCGGCGATGGCGCCGGCGAGCAACAGGTATCCCATGAGGACAAGCGTACCCAGCGTTGTGTACGGCCGTACGCAACGAGAAAGTTTCAGTTTCACAGAAACCGCTCACTACGGCACCGCGCTCCACTAATGTGCAGCCCCTCGGCACCACTTTGTCTTCACGCTTCACCCACCTCACCCACACACCCCGGCCGCCGCCCCGGGCGGCGGTGGAGAACCGCATGCCTGAAAACACCCCCCACCCCCCGCAGCGCCAGTCCTGGGACAACGGCTGGAACCCGGACTCCTCCCGGGCCCCCGGCACCCGAAGACTCTGGCTGGCAGCCGCACTTGTCGTGGCCGCCATCGCGGCCTGTGTGACGGCGACAGCCGTGACCGGCCAGACCCGCGAGCCGCGGGCCGCCCGGCCCGCGGCCGGAGCCTCCACGGACAGCGGCCCCGGCCTGCTCTCCTTCGCCTCCCCTTCGGCGAGTACGCCCGCCGCGCCGAAGGGCAGGACGAGCATGACCTCAACCTCGCCCGCCACGACCGGGTCCCCCGCACCCACCCGCCCGGCCGGCTCGAAGCCCGCCCCCGGCAAGTCGCCGGCTCATCAAGGCAGTTCCCCGAAGCCGACCACCGACCGGCGCTCCGTCCGCGCCCTGAACTACCCCGACCGCTACTGGCACGTCGTCGGCGACTACGTGAAGCTCGACCCGGCCGGCTCACCCGCCGCCCGCCGCGCCGCAACCTTCGAACTCGTCAAGGGCCTCTCCGACGCCCGCTGTTACTCCTTCGCCACGGCGGACGGCGGCTACCTGCGCCACCGCGACTTCCTCCTGCGGGCCGAACACGACGACGGCTCCCGCCTGTTCGAGCAGGACGCCACGTTCTGCCCCCGCACATCGCCCTTCACCGGCGCGACCATGCTGGAGTCGGTCAACTACCCGGGCCGCTTCCTGCGGCACCAGAACTTCCGGCTGAGGCTGGACCCGTACCAGAACACCGACCTGTACCGGGCCGACTCGGCGTTCCTGCTGGTGGACGGGCTCGCCTGAACACACGAAAGCGGGGGGGACCCCCCAGGGGGGTGCCCCTTCCTTCGCTTTCTCGTCTCCCCCCCCCCCAACCGGCAAAGAGCCTCGTCG